>CALEXZ010000174.1 GCA_937926195.1 uncultured Actinomyces sp. | reverse complement strand
TGGAGGACTCCAGCAGCGGGGAGGCGATGGCCTGCTCGGTGGCGGCCAGGGCGCGCCCCTCCCCCGTGGCGGAGCCGATACCCATGAGGGCACTGCCCGCGTCCTGCATGACGGACTTGACGTCGTTGAAGTCGACGTTGATGAGGCCGGGCGTGGTGATGAGCTCGGTGATGCCCTGGACGCCCTGGAGCAGGACCTGGTCCGCCTGCTTGAAGGCGTCCACGACGCTGATGTTGCGGTCGGCGATCTGCAGGAGGCGGTCGTTGGGGATGACAATGAGGGTGTCGACCTCGGCGCGCAGGTTGGTGACGCCGTCCTCGGCCTGGGTGGCGCGGCGGCGGCCCTCGAAGGCGAAGGGGCGGGTGACCACGCCGATGGTCAGGGCGCCCAGCTCGCGGGCGACCCGGGCGACGACGGGGGCGGCGCCCGTGCCGGTGCCGCCGCCCTCGCCGGCGGTGACGAAGACCATGTCCGCGCCCTCCAGGGCCTCGCGGATGTCGTCCTCGTGGTCCTCGGCGGCCTTGCGCCCGATGGAGGGGTCGGCGCCGGCGCCCAGGCCCCGCGTGAGGTCCCGGCCGACGTCGAGCTTGGTGTCGGCGTCGGACATGAGCAGCGCCTGGGCGTCGGTGTTGACGGCGATGAACTCCACGCCACGCAGGCCCGCCTCGATCATGCGGTTGACGGCGTTGACACCGCCTCCGCCGACTCCGACGACCTTGATCACTGCCTGGTAGTGCTGGGTCTCCGCCACTGCTGCCTCCGCGTCCGCGAGCCCGGTGGGCTCCCCTGAAACCTCAACCTCAAGTGAAGGTTTATACTTATGTCATTCTTCCGATGACGTGGCCAACGCTAGGGGCCACCGCTGGCCTGTGCACGGATTTGCTCCGGCGTGTTCGTCAGACACGCCCGGACTGCTCGCGCGGGCGCGGGACACCGGGCCCGAGCCGGCGCGTGAGCACTCAGGACGTCGTGGGACTGTGCGGGCTCGACACGTCGTAGGTGCTGGCCGTACGCGTGAGCAGTGAGCGCAGGACCTCCGCCTTGAGCGCCGACTGCGACGTGTCCCCCCAGCGGACCGTGGCGCCGCTGGCCAGCACGAGCGTCACCTGACCGGTGGCCGAGGCCGAGGCGCTGAGGACCTGCGCCCGGGTGTCGGCGTCCAGCGAGCCGACGACAAGCGCCACCGCCGTCACCTGGTCCTGCCTGAGAGACTCCTCACCCTCGTGGGTGATCATCGCCAGCCCCTGGGGGGCCGAGGCGACCACCTCGAGCACGACCGCCTCCCCGTCGAGGACCTCGTAGCCGGCCTCGGTCTCGCGCGCCGCCACCGGCACGCGCATGGTGAGCGCCACCTCCACCCCGTTGGGCCAGCGGCGCGTCACCTGGGCCGCGCGCACGCGCACGAGCGCCTCAGCCACGTCCCGCCCCATCTCGGACACGTCCAGGCGCACGAGCGAGGTCCCCTCGTAGGCGGCCAGGGCCTCGCGCACCTGCGCGACGTCCACCGTCCCGTCCGACCCGGTGACCCGCACGTCCTCGCCCCGCAGCGCCAGCACGGGTGAGAAGCCGATGACCCACACGAGGGCGGCCACCGCTCCCGCCGCCAGCAGCACCGCTCCCAGCCGCCGCAGCCTCAGGCGGCGCAGGGCGCGCCTGCGCTCACGGCGCCGGTCCTCCAGCCCGGTGGACACGACACGGTCGCGCCCGGCGCGCTGGGAGCGGGCGCCCTCGGGGTCGGTGAGCTCACGGTGGCTGCGCCCGAAGAGGATCAGCGCGTCAGCCTGCCCGCGCCCGGTCTCCCGCCCGTGACGCGTGCCGCTCGCCGGTCGGCGCTCAGCGTCGCGGAGGTCGGGACCCGCAGCATCCGGCGAGGTGTCGTACGGCTGCGCCTGCTCCGGGGAGGCCGGCAGCTCCGGGCGCGGTGCCCGGGGCTTCCTCACAGCCCACCCCGGTGCGCCAGCCGCTGCACGACGACGTCGGCCATCTCCGTGACGTCACCCGCCCCCACGGTCAGCAGCAGGTCGCCGCGACGCGCCTCGTCGGCCAGCGCCCGGGCGGCCTGCTCGCGGTCTGCGACGTAGCGCGCCGAGCCGGGCACGCGGCAGGAGACGGTCTCGCCGGTGACCTGCGGGAACTGCTCCTGGGTCTCGCGCGCCGGGTAGACGGCGGTGACGACGACCTCGTCCGCCAGGCCCAGGGCCTGACCGAAGCGGTCGGCGAAACTGAGGGTGCGGGAGAACAGGTGCGGCTGGAAGAGGACGAGCACCCGGCCGCCGCGCGCGTCGGCGACCGCGCGCGCCGCGGTGAGCAGGGCCGCGATCTCGGTGGGGTGGTGCGCGTAGTCGTCGACGACCCGCACCCCGCCCGCCTCACCACGGTCCTCGAAACGGCGCCGGGTGCCCCCGAAGGTGCCCAGGGCGGCGGCCATGACGCCGCCGTCGACGCCGAGCTCAAGGCCCGCCGCCCAGGCGCCCGCCGCGTCCAGGGCCACGTGGTCGCCCGGGACGGCGAGGCTCAGCCCGACGCTCTCGCCCGCGACCGCCTGCCCCTGCGGCCCGGCCTGCCACCGGGTGAGGCGCGAGCGGGTGGCGCCGTCGGTGCGCTCCAGGACGGTGAGCTGGACGTGGGCCTCGCCGACGAGACGGGCACCGGGCAGCGCCTCGAGGGCGCAGGTGCCGAAGGTGACGACGCGCAGCCCCTCCTGGGCGGCCGCGACCGCCAGGCGCAGGGCCCCGGGGTCGTCGCCGCAGGCGATGAGCAGGCCGCCGGGCACGAGCCGGTGGGCGAAGTCGACGAAGGCCTGCTCGAAGGCCTCAGCGGTGCCGTAGGTGTCGAGGTGGTCCGGCTCGATGTTCGTCACGAGCTCGATCGCGGGCGTGTAGCTGAGGAAGGAGGCATCCGACTCGTCCGCCTCCGCGACGAAGGCCACGCCGGTGCCCACGTGCGCCCCCTTGCCGAGGGCGCTCACCACCCCGCCGACGGCAAAGGAGGGGTCCTCGCCCGCCTGGGTCAGGGCCTGGGCGAGCATGCCCGAGGTCGTCGTCTTGCCGTGGGCGCCGGCGACGGCGACGAAGCGGCGCCCGGCGGCGGCCAGGGCCAGGGCCTGGGAGCGGTGGAGCACCTCCTGGCCGCGCTCGCGCGCGACCGCCAGCTCCGGGTTCGTGTCCTTGATGGCGGTGGAGACGACGACGACCGCCTCACCGGGCACGTTCTGGGCCGCGTGCCCCAGGACGACGCCCAGGCCCTCGCCCTGCAGGCGCTCGAAGGCCGTCCCGCCGTTGGCGTCGGAGCCCGTGACGCGGGCTCCCTGCTCGGCCAGGAGCTCGGCGACGACGCTCATGCCTGCGCCTCCCACCCCGATGAGGTGGAAGGCACGTCCGGTCAGCGGGCGCTCGGGCACGACGGGTGTGCTCATGCTGGGTCTCCTTCAGCCGCGCTGGGCGGCGACGGTGCGGATGAGGTCGGCCAGGCGGTCGGCGCCGTCACGTACGCCGGTGCTCGCCGCGGCGGCGGAGGCGGCCGCCCGCCTGTCGGGGTCGCTGACGAGTGCCACGAAGCCGGTGACGTCCTGGGGTCCGAGGTCGGCGTCGGCCACGAGCAGCCCGCCGCCCGCGGACACGCAGTCGGCGGCGTTGAGACGCTGCTCCCCGTTGCCCACGGGCAGCGGCACGTAGAGGGCGGGCAGACCCAGCGCCGTCAGCTCGGCGACGGTCCCGGCACCGGAGCGGCAGATGACGCCGTCGGCGCAGGCGTAGGCCTGCTCCATGGCGGTGAGGTAGTCCAGCACGTGGTAGCGCCCGGCGAGGTCCGCCGGGGCCCTGCCGGAGGCGAGGGCCTGAGCGAGGGCCTCGCGCACGGGCGCATCCTTGCCCCGGCCGGTCAGGTGCAGCACCTGGATCCCGGCGCTCAGGTCGCCCAGGGACCGGGCGAGGACCTCGTTGAGGTGCTGGGCGCCCAGTGACCCCCCCGTGACGAGGATCGTGGGCGAGGCGGGGTCCAGGCCGAGCGCGACGGCGCCCTCGGCCCGCGCGGCGCGGGCCCCCTCCTCGGTGGAGCGCCTGGCGACGAGCTCGGCCACGGCCGGCCGCAGCGGCAGGCCGGTGGTGAGGGTGCGCCCACCGTGACGCCGTGAGGCGGCCAGGGGCGTGGAGGCGAAGGTGAGGGCCACCCCGGCCGCCCAGCGGGCACCGAGCCGGTTGGCCAGGCCCGGGCGGGCGTTCTGCTCGTGGATGACGACGGGCACCCCCGCGCGCCGGGCCGCGAGGTAGGCGGGTGTGGAGACGTAGCCACCGAAGCCGACGACGACGTCCGCCCCCACCCGCTCGATCGCCGCCGAGGCGGCGCGCACGGCGGCCCTGAGCCTGCCGGGCAGGCGCAGCAGATCCCCGCCGGGTCGTCTGGGCATCGGCACCCGGGGCACCCGGGCGAGCTCGTAGCCGGCCTCGGGCACCAGGCGTGCCTCCAGGCCCTGCGCGGTGCCCAGCACGAGGATCTCGGTACGCGGGTCGCCGCCTGAGGCGGCGTCGCGCAGGGCTGCGGCGGTGGCCAGCAGCGGGTTGACGTGCCCTGCCGTGCCCCCTCCTGCCAGCAGGACGCGCAACGGGCGGTGTGCGGCGGCGTCGGGCGCGCCCGGGGCGCCGGCAAGGTCATGAGGCACGGTTCCTCCTCTGGGGTGAGATCACCGCCAGGGTACGGCGCACAGCGCCCGCCCTCGCGGCGAAGGCCTCCTCGGCCCCCGGCTCACGCCTGGCGAAGGCGAGCAGGACGCCCACGGCGAGCAGGACGAGGACGAGGGAGGAGCCGCCTGCGCTCACCAGCGGCAGCGGCACGCCCAGCACCGGCAGCAGACCGACGACGACACTCATGTTGACCAGGGCCTGGCCCACGATCCACGTCATGATGCCGCCGGTGACGACCTTGACGTAGCGGTCGGACGAGCGGCGCATGATGCGCATGCAGCACCACCCGATGATGAGGAACAGGGTGATGACGATCAAGGTGCCCACGAGACCGAACTCCTCGCCGAGCACGGCGAAGATGTAGTCGGAGTCCGCCTGGGTGAGGTAGCCCCACTTCTGGCGCGAGGAGCCGGGACCGACTCCGGTGAGCCCGCCGGTACCCAGGGCGTAGCGGCCGTGGACCGGCTGGTAGCCGATCCCCAGGGGATCGGCGCGGTCGGGGTCGAGCCAGGCCCGGATGCGGGCGCGGCGGTTGAGCGAGAGCATGGTGGCGGCGGTGAAGCCGACGGCCCCGAGGGCGCCGAGCAGGCCGAACCAGCCCCACCTGAGCCCGCCCAGCCACAGGCACGCGCCGATGAGCATGGCGAGGATGACGACGGTGCCGACGTCCCCGCCGACGAGGACGAGGGCGACAGCGACGCCCACGGGCACGAGCACCCTCAGCAGGACCGAGCGCACACCGCGCAGCCAGTGGGGCTTGGTGGCGATGACCCACCCGAGGTAGAGGGCCGCACCGAGCTTGATGAACTCCGAGGGCTGGAAGGTGCCGATGAGCGGGACCTTCACCCAGTTGCAGTTGCCTCCCAGGCACACGCGCGTCGTCGGCACGAAGACGAGGACCTGGATGAGGGCGGCGAGCACGAGGGCACCGACGGACACGCGTTTGAGCCAGCGGACCGGGGCACGCGAGACCAGGATCATGCCCGTCAGGGCGACCGCCGTGATGACGAGGTAGCGCGCGAAGCTGGAGAAGGCGTTGCGGTGCTCGGCCGCCTCGGTGACGGACTGCACCGAGAAGACCATGATGAGGCCGAAGGTGAGCAGGAAGAGGGTCGTCACGAGCAGCGCGTAGTAGCTCAGCGTCGCGTTCTCACCCTCACGCGGGCCGTCGGGGGCGCTCATGCGGCGGCGCAGCCAGGCGAGAGGGCCACGAGGCAACGGCCGTGCGGGGGTGGTCGTGGTGGCGGTGCTCATCGTCACTGCTCCTTCGTCCCGGTCTCGGCCCGGCGCCTGGCGGCGGCGGCGAAGAGGTCCCCGCGCTCGGCGTAGGAGCGGAACTGGTCCCAGGAGGCGGCCGCGGGCGCGAGGATGACGGTGTCACCCGGCTCGGCGAGGCCGGCAGCGGCCTGCACGGCCGCCTTGATGACCTCAGCGCCCTCGCCGTGGTGCACCTGCACCAGCGGCAGGCCGGGGGCCTCGTCGCGCAGGGCGGCGACGACGGCCTCCTGCTCGCGCCCCAGCACGACGGCCGCGCGCAGACGCGTGCGCACGGCCGCGACGAGCTCGTGCAGGTCGGCCCCCTTGGTGTCACCGCCCACGAGCCACACGGCGCTGGCCTCGGGCAGGCCCGCCAGGGCGGCCTGCGTGGAGTGGGTGTTGGTGGCCTTGGAGTCGTCGACCCAGGTGACGCCGTCGGCCTGGGCGACGGTGACGAGCCGGTGGGCGCCGGGTGCGTAGGCGCGCAGGCCGCGGGCGACCGCCGCCGGGTCGGCCTGGACGGCGTCGTGGCTCAGGGCCAGGGCGGCGCCGGCCAGGGCGTCGGCGACGACGTGGGCGGGCAGCCGAGCGGCCTCGCCGCCCGGCGCGAGGTGGGCGAGGTCCGCCAGGGTGGCCAGCTCCAGGCCCTGGTGACGGCGGTCGTCGTGCCAGCCACGGTCGACCAGGACGTCCTCGACGAGGCCGAGCTGGCCCAGGCCGGGGACCCCGAGGGTGAAGCCGATGGCGCGGCAGCCCTCGACGACGTCGGCCTGCTCGACCATCGCCCGGGTGGCGGGGTCGGCGGTGTTGTAGACGGCGGCGCGGCGGGCGCGGGCGTAGACGCGCGCCTTGTCGGCGGCGTAGGCCTCCTGGCTGCCGTGCCAGTCGAGGTGGTCGGCCGCGACGTTGAGGCAGGCGGCGGCCAGCGGGCTGAGCGTGCGGGTGGTGTGCAGCTGGAAGCTCGACAGCTCGACGGCGAGAACGTCGCTGCGGCCCTCGGCGACGACGCTCACCGCGGGGAGACCGATGTTGCCCACCGCCGGGGCGGTGAGGCCCGCGGCCTCCAGGACGGCGGAGAGCATGCCGACGGTCGTGGTCTTGCCGTCGGTGCCGGTGACGGCGATCCAGGGCACCTTGGGGCGGGTCGCCTGCTGCAGGCGCCAGGCGAGCTCGATCTCGCTCCAGGTCTCGGTGCCGGCCGCCGCCGCGGCCCTCAGGACGGGGCCGGTGGCGGCGACACCGGGCGAGACGATGAGCAGGCCGAGGTCGGCCTGGCCGACGGCGCGGGCGACCGTCTCGTCGTCGCCCGCGACGGCGGCGACCACCGGTCCGCCCTCGCGCACGTCCAGGGACTCGAGGGCCTCCTGGCGGGCGTCGAAGACGCTCACACGGGCGCCGTAGGTGGCGAGCACGTCGATGACGGCCAGTCCCGTGCGCCCGAGCCCGACGACGCCCACACGGGCGTCCCTCAGGTCGCTGACGACGTCGGTGACGGCGGTGCTGCTCACGTTTCCTCGCTGGTGGTCGGTGGTGCTGGCGGGCGGCTCGCCCGCCGTCCTAGACCGTAGGCCAGGTACCGGCCCGGACGGTGTCGACGCGCCTAGGGCGCCGCCGCCGCTCAGGACACGAGGTACTCGGCGTAGAACAGGCCCAGTCCGGCCACGACGCACACGCCGCAGATGATCCAGAAGCGGATGACGACATTGACCTCGGTCCATCCTCCGAGCTCGAAGTGGTGGTGGAAGGGGGCCATGCGGAAGACCCGGTTGCCTGTGGCCTTGAAGGACATGACCTGGATGACGTCGGACAGGACCTCGGCGAGGAACAGCCCGCCGATGACGACGGCGAGGAACTCGGTGCGGGTGAGGATCGACAGCCCGGCGAAGGCCCCGCCCAGGGCCAGCGAGCCGGTGTCACCCATGAAGATCTTCGCCGGGGAGGCGTTCCACCACAGGAAGCCGAAGCAGGCGCCCATGAGCCCGGCGGCGATCATTGCCAGGTCGCGCGGGTCACGGGTCTCGTAGCACATCGTGGCGACGACGTCGGGGTGGGCGTGCAGGCAGGACTGGTTGGACTGCCACACGCCGATGAGCGTGTAGGCGGCGAAGACCATGGCGGAGCAGCCTGCGGCGAGGCCGTCGAGGCCGTCGGCGAGGTTGACCGCGTTCGACCAGGCGGTGATGAGGAAGTTCGCCCAGATGATGAACAGGACGAAGCCGATCGCCACGCCCCAGGCGGCCAGGTCGATGCTGGAGTCGCGCGCGAAGGAGATGGCCGTGGAAGCGGGCGTCAGCCCGTTGCGGTCGGCAAAGCTCAGGCCGACGGCGGCGAAGACGATGCCGATGAAGGCCTGCCCGACGATCTTCTGCCAGGCCTTGAGGCCCAGGGAGCGCTGCCGGGCGATCTTGGCGAAGTCGTCCATGAAGCCGATGAGGCCCAGCCCGACGACGAGGAAGAGCAGGAGCACCCCCGAGGCCCGGGGCACCCGCATCTCGATGAGGTTGGCGACCGCGTAGCCCAGCACGGCGGAGATGATGATGATGAGGCCGCCCATGGTGGGGGTGCCGCGCTTGGTGATGTGCCCCTGGGGGCCGTCCTGGCGGATGAACTGGCCGTACTGGTGGCGCTCAAGGAATCTGATGAGCAGCGGGGTGCCCAGCAGGGTCCCCACGAGGCCGATGAGGGCCGAGACGAGGATCGCGGTCATCGCGTCGCCGTCTCCTCGGCGCACAGGTACTCGGCCAGACGCCAGGCACCCGAGTCGTGCGAGCCCTTGACCAGGACGGCGTCGCCGTCGCGCAGCGGGGTAGCGGCGGAGCCGAGCAGCTCCAGGGCGGCGTCGGCGTCCTCACACTCGACGGTCTCGACGCCGGCGCTGCGAGCGGCTGCCGCCGCGGGGGCGGCGCCCGGGCCGACGGTGAGCAGCAGGGCGGCCCCCGCCGCCGCGACGAGCTCGCCGGTGCGCCTGTGGTCGGCCGCGGAGGCCGGGCCGAGCTCAAGCATCTCGGAGACGAGGACGACGCGGCGCCGCTGGCCCGCCAGGGTGGGCAGGGCCGCCAGGGAGGCCGTCATCGAGTCGATGTTGGCGTTGTAGGAGTCGTCGATGACGAGCAGCTCCATGGCGGGGGCGCCGTCGGCACCCGCCTGCACGTGGGTCTCGCGCACGTCCATGCGGTGCGGGCTCTCCAGACGGGCCGAGGCCAGTGCCTCGACGACGGCCTCGGCCTCGACCCCGGCCGCCAGGGCCAGGCCCGCGGCCGCCAGCGCGTTGGCCACGTTGTGGGCGCCCGGCAGGGCCAGGCGCACCCTGCGGGGTGTCTCCAGTCCCGGCAGGTGCAGGTCGAGCACCGCGTGGGCCTGCTCGTCGAGCTCGACGTCGGTGGCTCGCAGCTGCGCCGCCTCGTCGCCCGTGGCGGAGAAGGTGAGGACCTCGGCGGGGGCCTGCTCGGCCATGGCGGCCGTGCGCGGGTCGTCGAGGTTGAGCACGGCGGTGCCGGTGGGCAGCAGCCCGCGCACGATCTCCGCCTTGGCGTCCGCGACGACCTCGAGGGAGCCGAAGCCGCCCATGTGGGCGTGGCCGACCATGAGGACCGCCGCGGCGTCCAGCGGGGCGATCCCGGTGAGGTAGGCGATGTGCCCGGGGGCGGAGGACCCCAGCTCCAGCACGAGGAAGCGGGTCGACTCGTCCGCCTCCAGGACGGTCAGCGGCAGACCGATCTCGTTGTTGAAGGAGGCGACCGGGGCGACGGTGGGCGCCTGGGAGGCGAGGACCTGGCGGGTGAGGTCCTTCGTCGTCGTCTTGCCGACGCTGCCCGTCATGCCCACGACCGTGACGACGCCGCCGTGGGCGGCGGCGCGCTCGCGCAGGTCCGCCAGGTGGGCGCGGGCGATCGCCCCGAGGGCCTCGACCGTGTCGGCCACGAGGATGAGGGGCAGGGCCTCGGGGCCTGTGCCGGCCGCGACGAGCCCGTCCCGGGCGGCGTCGAGGTCGGAGACGAGGACGGCAGTGCCGGTGCGGACGGCGACGTCGGCCAGGTGGGCGTGACCGTCGGTGCGCTCGCCGGCGATGGCGACGAACAGGGTCCCGGGACCGGTCTGGCGCGAGTCGGTGACGACACGGGTGACCGCGTGCTCGGCGACGTCCTCCTCGACCTCGGGGGGCACCACGAGGGTGCCTCCGGCCATCGCGGCGATCTCGCGCAGGGTACGGGTGATCATGTGAGCGCTCCCCACTTCTCCTCGACGGCCTCGCGCATGACGGGGGCGTCGTTGTATCGGATAAACTCGTCGGCCACCTCGAGGAAGGGCTCATGGCCCTTGCCGGTGACGATGACAGTGTCCTCGGGACCGCACAGCTCGACGCCGCGTCGCACGGCGTCACCACGCCAGGTGGTGACCTCCTCGACGCCTTCGAGCCCGGGGCGCACCGCGCGCACGCCCTCAAGGACGGCGTCGCGGATGAGCCGGGGGTCCTCGCTGCGCGGGTTCTCGTCGGTGACGACGAGCAGGTCCGCCAGGCGGGCCGCGACCTCGCCGAGCATCGGGCGCTTGCCCTGGTCACGGTCGCCGTCGGAGCCGAAGACGACGATGAGGCGCCCCGGGGTGATCTGGCGCACCGCCGTGAGGGTGAGCTCCATGGCGTCGGGCGTGTGGGCGAAGTCGACGATGCAGGTCCCGCGCACCCCGTCGCGCTGGCAGATGCGCTGCATGCGGCCGGGGATGTTGTGGGCGCTGGCCAGTGCCCGGACGGCCGTGTCGGCCGGGACCCCGGCCCGTCGGGCCATGACGAGGGCCAGGGCCGCGTTCTGGACGTTGACGAGGCCGGGCAGCGGGCAGGAGGCCTCGGTGCGCTCACCGTCGGGTCCGTGCAGGACGAAGGTGGTGGCCGCGTCGGTCATGGACACGGTGGCGTCGGTGACCCACCAGTCAGCCCCGAGAGCGGGGTCACCGTCCACCGGGTAGGCGCGCAGCCGGTCCAGGCCGATGAGGCCCGCCTGGGCGACGCGGTCGGCGAGCTGGGCGCCCCACTCGTCGTCGACGCAGATGACGGCGTGGCGGGTGTGCTCGGGGGTGAAGAGCTGGGCCTTGGCGTCGAGGTAGCCCTGCATCGTCGCGTGGAAGTCGAGGTGGTCGCGCTGGAGGTTGGTGAAGCCGGCGACGTCGACGACGGTGCCGTCCAGGCGGTGCAGGACGATGGCGTGGCTGGAGGCCTCGAGGCTGGCGGCGCCCACGCCCTTCTCGACGGCCAGCGCCATCATGCGCTGCAGGACGGGTGCCTCGACGGTGGTGCGCGGGGACTCCACGGACATCTCGCCCACGCGCAGCTCGACGGTCCCGGCGACCATGCAGCTGCCCAGGTGAGCGCTGAGGATCGCGTCGAGGAAGTAGGAGGTCGTCGTCTTGCCGTTGGTCCCGGTGACGGCCGTCGTCGTCAGCCGTCGGCAGGGGTGGCCGTAGACCTCGGCCGACAGGGGGCCGACGACCGCGCGCGGGTCGGGGTGGACGAGCACGGGTGTGCCGGGGACCTCGCGGTGGACGACGGCGGCGCCGGCCTCGTCGGTGAGCACGGCGACGGCTCCGGCGGCGACGGCCTCGGCGGCGAACTCGGCCCCGTGGCGGCGGAAGCCGGGCAGGGCGACGAAGAGCTCGCCGTCGGTGACGTCGCCGGAGTCCACGCTCACCCCGGTGACGCTCAGCGCCGCCACGGCCTGCGCGTCACCCTCGGCGGGGGTGAGCGCGCAGCGCTGGGCGAGGTCGGTGAGCGCCGTGGGACGGCAGCCCTGCGGGCGCAGCGCCGCGGCTGACTCGTAGGCGTGGTTGCTCATAGCTCCTCAATCTAGCGTGACCGACGGCGGTTCGGCGCCGTACCGTCGCCCGGGACGGGCAGGACCGGGGATCAGCCGCTGCCCGGATCGGCGGAGCCGGCACCCTGGGCTGCGGCCCCGGCCTGGGCGTCGGCCTCGTCGGCCGCCTGGGAGGCGATGACGAGCGGGTCGGGGGCGATGCCCAGCGAGTGCATGGCCGCCAGGGCGATCTTACGGAAGACGGGCGCGGCGACGGTACCGCCGTAGGTGCCCGCAGGGCGGTAGATGACCACGGCGACGGCGATGGCCGGGTCCCGGGCGGGGGTGAAGCCGACGAAGGAGGCGACCGTGCCGTCCTCGGTGAGGATCTCGGTGGTGCCGGTCTTGCCTGCGACGAGGTAGCCGTCGACGGAGGCGGCCTCGGCGGTCCCGCCGTCCTGGGTGACGCCGATGAGCATCTCGGTGAGGGTGGCGGCCGTCTGCTCGGAGATGACGCGCTGGCCCTCGGCGCTGGCCTGGGGGGTCTCGGTGCCGTCGGGGGCGACCCAGGCGTCGATGACCCGTGGCGCCACCCGCACCCCCTTGTTGGCGACGGTGGCGAGCACCTGGGCCGCCTGGAGCGCGGTGCCGGCCACACCCTGACCGAACATCGTGGTGTAGCGGGTACGGTCGTCCCACTCGCTCCAGTCGGTGAGCAGGCCTGCGGACTCGCCCGGCAGCTCGATGCCGGTGAGCTGGTTGTAGCCGAAGGCCTCGATGTAGCGGTAGCGCACCTCGTCGGACAGGCGCTCACCGATCTGCACGGTCCCGACGTTGGAGGACTCGGCCAGGACCTGGGCCGCGGTGAGGTACTGGACGGGGTGCTCGTGGGAGTCCTCGAAGGCCTGGCCGTTGGCGGCGACCCACGTGTAGGGCACGGTGAAGGCGTCCTCGGGGGTGAGCGCCCCCTCCTCCAGGGCGGCCGCGAAGGTGATGACCTTGCCGACGCTTCCGGGCTCGAAGACCGCCTGGACGCAGCGGGACTCGCGGTCCTTGTCCTGCGAGGCCAAGGGGTCGGACGGGTCGAGGGCGCTGGAGTCCGCCAGGACGAGGACCTTGCCGGTGGAGGGCTCCATGACGACGACGGCGCCCCAGTCGGCGCCCTGAGCGCTGACGACCTCGTCGATGGCCTGCTGGGCGACCACCTGGAGGTCCGGGTCGAGGGTGGTGCGCACGTCGGTGCCGGGCACGGCGGCGACCTCCTCGCGCTCCCCCGTGGGGATGATGGCGCCCTTCTTGCCGATCTCGACGCTGCCCTGCCCGTCGGTGCCCGTGAGCAGGTCGTTCTGGCTGAACTCCAGCCCGGAGGCGCCGATGAGCTCGCGGCGCTGGCCCTCGTAGGTGAATCCGACGACGTTGCCCGCCACGTAGCCCGCCGGGTAGAAGCGGCGGGCACGCTGGTCGGGCTCGATGCCGGGGATGTCCAGGGCGTTGACCTGGCGCCAGGTGTCGGGTGAGACGGCCTCGGCGATGATGACGTAACTCTCGTCGCCGACCATCCGGGCCCCCAGCTCCTGGGCGTCGACGCCCAGCAGGGGCGCCAGCTGCTCCGCGGCGGCCGCGGCGCCGTGCCCGATGAGGACCTCCGTCTTCTCCCCGTTCGCGAGGTCCTCCCGCGTCTCGTACCTCTCGTACTGGGAGACGCGCCGCTGGTTGACACCGACGTCGTAGGAGACGGCGGAGTAGGCCAGCACGGTGCCGTCAACACCGAGGATCTGCCCGCGGGGTGCGCGGTTGACCCACGAGACGGTGCGCTCGGCCAGGGCGCGCTCGGCCAGGGCGGGGCCCTCGACGACCTGGAGCCAGGCGGTGCGTCCGGTGAGCGCGACGAAGCCCGCCAGGCCCAGGGTCGTGAGCACCCGACGTCGGCTGGGGTTCACGCTCGCTTACCCCCCGTTGGCAGCCGCCGCGCCGCCCGAGACGGTTCCGGTGCTCAGGTCCACGACGCCGGGGGCCCCGGCCGGGACCATGCCGAGCTCGGCGGCGCGCAGCGCCAGGGCGTCGGCGGAGGACACCTGCTCCACCTGGTTGCGGACGGTGTCGATGTGGTCGTTGAGGACGTTGAGCCGGATCTGCGCCTGCTGCATCTCGAAGGCGGTGTTGGCCATGGCGGCGTTGAGCACCATGGAGGACACAAGCGCACCCACGAGGATGAGGACGACGAACAGCAGCAGGGGCAGGGTCGCGCGGGCGGGGGCGATGCCGCGCACGACGTACAGCGAGGGGCGCTCGACGGCCTCGTTGCGTACCTCTGCGTGACGGGTCGGCTCGGTAGATCGAATCGGTGCGGTGGCGGTGCTCATCGGCGCCTCCTTTCTCTGTCGTGTGCCCGGGGGCTGTTCCTGGTGCTGTGGGTGGTACAGGTGCGGCCACCCGGGTGACGGGTGCCGTGCCCTGCGTCTGCGGAGGGCACGGGCTCGGGGGCGCGGGCCTCGGCGACGGGCCGCACACGGGTGGCGGCCCGCAGCCTCACGGGGGCTGAGCGGGGGTTGCGGGCGAGCTCGTCGTCGTCGGCCCTCTCGGCTCCGTGGGTGACGGCGGCGAGGTAGGGCGCGGCGGACTCGGGCACGACGGGCAGGTCCTGGGGCGCCCGGGTGCGGGTGCCCTCGGCGATGGCTTGCTTGACGATGCGGTCCTCCAGGCTCTGGTAGGACTCGACGACGAGCCGTCCGCCGACGCGGACGGAGTTGAGGGCGCGCGGGACGGCCCGCTCCAGGACCTCGAGCTCGGCGTTGACCGCGATGCGCAGGGCCTGGAAGGTCCGCTTGGCGGGGTGCCCGCCGGTGCGCCGCGCCGCCGCCGGAACGCTCTGGCGCACGAGCTCGGCGAGCTCGGCGGTGTCGCGCACGGGGCTGCCCTCCTCGCGGCGGCGCACGATCGCGGCGGCGATGCGGGGAGCGAAGCGCTCCTCGCCGTAGGTGCGCAGGACCCGGGTGAGCTCGTGCTCGGCGGCGGTGTCCAGCAGCTCCTGGGCGCTGGCGCCCTGGGACTGGTCCATGCGCATGTCCAGGGGTGCCGGACGCGCGTAGGAGAAGCCGCGTCCGGCCTCGTCGAGCTGGAGCGAGGACACGCCCAGGTCCATGAGGACGGCGTCGACGGTGCCGTCCCCGTAGGGCGAGGCGGCGCGGGCGACCTCGTCGACGTGGTCGTAGGTCGTGTGCACGGCACGGAAGCGCTCCCCGAAGGGGGCCAGGCGCGCGCCGGCCAGGGCGATGGCCTCGGGGTCGCGGTCGATGCCGACGACGGTGAGCGCGGCGAAGCGGGTCAGCGCCGCCTCGGTGTGCCCGCCCATGCCCAGCGTGCAGTCGATGAGGACCGGGTGGGCGGGGGCGCCCTCGCCCTCGAGCGCCGGGGCGAGCAGGTCGAGGCAGCGCTCCAGGAGGACGGGCGTGTGCCTCTGGGCGGCGTCGCTGCCCGGGCCTGCCTGGGTCCGTCGCAGTTCGTGCTCAGGGGCGCGGTGCATGGCCTCCTCCTTCCTGTGCTCGTGTTCCTGTGCTCGTCGTGGCGGGTGCGGCCCGGGCTCCCACGGGATCGTCGGGCCAGGACTCCTCCCGCGGGTTCCGGCGCCGGGGAAGAGGCGTCGGACCAGTGGCGGGAGGGGACCTCACTCGACGAGCGCCGTGGCGCCGCGGATGCGGTTCCTCGTTGGTCGTGGTGGCCTCGCCGGCGGGCGGGCCCGGTGCTGGTGGTCAGAAGAAGCCGGGGATGATCTCCTCCGCGGTGTCGGCGAAGACCTGCTCCTGGGCGGACAGGTACGTCTCCCAGGCCGTGGCGTCCCAGATCTCGACGCGCGCGCCCGCGCCGATGACCGCGAGGTCGCGGCCGAGTCCGGCGTAGGCACGCAGCGGGGCCGGCAGCGTGATGCGGCCCTGCTTGTCCGGGATCTGCGAGTCGGCCCCCGAGAGCATGACGCGCACGTAGTCGCGTGCCTGCTTCTGCGCGAGGGGGGCCTCACGCAGCTGGGCGTACATGCGCTCGAACTCCGCGGTGGAGAAGGCGTAGACGCAGTGCTCCTGGCCGCGGGTGAGCACGACCCCTCCGGCCAGCTCCTCACGGAACTTCGCCGGAAGGATGAGCCTTCCCTTGTCGTCCAGGCGCGGGGAGTGAGTACCCAGGAACATCTGGACCACTCCTTCCCCTCGTCGCCCCAGCGCGCTCCACAGTACCCCACTCTCCTCCACTTTCAGCCACGGCGATCGTCGAGTGCGATCACAGCTGCGTCACGAGCCGCACGATTTCAACGATCTCCCGGGTGGAGCGCCGTGGAGGACCGGGCGCGTCACAGAGCCGTCGACGCGTTGTCGCAGGGGTGTGGGAACGCCCGGGAAACACCTGAAAACGGCGGCGTCCCCGCCATCTCTCGGATGGCGGGGACGCTCGGAGGGGACGGGTCGCGCGGTCGTTCTCTCTCCGCGGACACACGCGCGAGGGGCGCGGGTGGAGGGATGCGTGGAGGGCGTGGGTGGAGGGACGTGGAGGGCGTGGGTGGAGGAGAGTGGAGAGGACAGGGTGGAGGGACGTGGGGGGGCGGGGTGGAGGACGGTGGGGGCGCCGCGGGCGCGGCTCAGCGGTTGTCCTCGCGGCGACGCTCCCAGCGCTCGGCCTGGCGCTGCATGAAGCCGCCCGTCTGCCGGGCGGGACGCCGTGCGCCGCGTGCTGCGGGAGCCTGGGTGCGGGTGAGCATGAGGGTCACGCCCCACACGGCCAGCGCGAAGCCAGCCACGCCCACGAGCATGGAGACCGGGCCGCGGCCGACGGCGACGCCGCCCACGACCACGGCCAGGCCGGTGAGCACGAGCGCCACCCCGGCACCCACGTGCCGGGGAGAGGGCCGCCCGACCGTCCTGGAGGCCTGCTGGATCGAGCTGGCGAGCTCAGGGTCGTCGGCGTGGAGCTGTTCCTCGAGGTCGCGCAGCACCTGCTGCTCACGCTCGGACAGTGCCATGGTCCCCCTCCTTCTGCGGGCTGCCCCACGCTCTGTGCTCTCCGGCACGGACGCCGGTGCGCCCAGGATAGGCGCTGGCCCGCACCTGAGGAAAACGCGTTCCTCACGGTGGCGGGACCCGATCGTCCCGCCACCGTCCGCACCCGGCTCCCCCGCCCCTCACCCGCTCCTCGGACGGTTCCCGCTCATTCCTCGGACGGCGAGGGTGGGCGCAGGAGGCTGGCGGGCGCCACCGCTCCGCGGCCCCAGCGTGCCCGCACGGCGTCGGCCGCCCGCTCGGGGGCGCCGCGTCGCTCGTCGTCGTCCAGGGACAGCTGGACGCCGTCGCCCTCACGTGACAGTCCCTCCACCCGCACTCCCAGCAGGCGGAAGCCGCCCGCCGGGGTGGGCAGCGCCTCGAAGAGCGCCTCGACGACGGCGAAGAGGTCCCGGGCGAGGTCGGTCGGGGCGCCGAGCGTCCGCGAGCGCGTCACCGTCACGAAGTCCGCCCCGCGGGCCTTGAGCACGACGGTGCGTGCGCGGGTTCCGCCCTGGCGCAGGCGGGCCGCGCACTGGTGGGACTGGTCGAGCAGGACGCGCCGGGCGTCCTCGCGCTCGGTGAGCGTGTCGAAGAAGGTGGACTCGGTGCCCACGCTCTTCTCCTCACGGTGCACCCTCACGGGGCGGGGGTCGATGCCGTGGGACAGGTCGTGCAGGTGGCGGGCGGCGGCGGCGCCGAGGATCCTCTCCAGGCGGCGCACGTCGGTGGCGGCCAGGGTGCGCACGTCGGTGATGCCCCAGTGCTCGAGCGCCCGGGCGCTCTTGTCCCCCACCCCCCACATGGCGCCCACCGGCAGGACGTCGAGGAAGTCCTGGGTGGCGTCGGCGGGCACGAGGAGCAGGCCGTCGGGCTTGGCGTGGGCGGAGGCAAGCTTGGCGACGAACTTGGTGGCGGCGATGCCCACGCTCGCGGGCAGGTCGAGGCGGCGGCGCACCTCGGCACGCACCCAGCGGCCGATCCGCACCGGGCTGCCCATGCGCCGTCGGGAGCCGGTGACGTCGAGGAAGGCCTCGTCGATGCTCACGCGCTCCAGCAGGGGCGTGACCTCGCCCAGGACCTCCATGACCTGGGCGGAGACCCGGCTGTAGACGCCGTGGCGCACGGGCAGAACGACGGCCTGGGGGCAGCGCCGCATCGCCTCGGCCATGCTCATGGCGGAGGACACGCCCCAGGCGCGTGCCTCGTAGGAGGCGGCGGAGACGACGCCGCGCCCGTCGGCGCCCCCGACGACGACGGGCCGTCCTCGCAGCTCGGGGTGCTCGCGCAGCTCGACGGCCGCGAAGAAGGCGTCCATGTCGACGTGCAGGATGTTCGTGGCGGAGTCGTCCTCGCCCCAGGAGCGGCGCGCGGCCTCGTTCCTGGGTGCCCGGCTCATGCGCCTCAGGCTAACGTGCCCCTGTGGCGGGACGAAGCAGCAGGCGCAGCCGGGGCAGGTCGGCCGGGCTGGGACCGGCGCCCTGCCTGGCGTCGCTGCCGGTGGAGCCGGTGCCCACGTCGACGGGGACAGCGCAGCTGGTCAGGCGCGACAGCGGGATCCTCCTCCTGCTCGACGGCACCGAGTCCTCGTGGATCGACCTGGAGGACCCTGCGCACCTGGAATTCGAGTACCAGCAGCAGATGAACGCGGTCCTCGACGTCCTGCGCCCCGGCGCCCGGGTGCGGGCGGTGCACCTGGGCGGGGCGGGCTGCGCGCTCGCCCGGGCGTGGGAGTGCCTGCGTCCGGGCTCGACCCAGCTGGCGGTCGAGATCGACGCCCTGCTGGCCCAGCGGGTGCGCGAGTGGTTCGACCTGCCGCACTCGCCCAGGCTGCGGATCCGTGTGGGCGACGCCGCCCAGGTGGCGCCGTCGCTGCGTGAGGGTGAGTGGGACGTCGTCGTGCGTGACGTCTTCGCGGCCGGCCAGGTACCCGCACCGTGCCGCACCGAGGACTTCCTCGCGGCGTGCCGCCGCGCGCTGGCACCGGGCGGCGTGCTCCTGGCGAACATGCCCTCCCTGCCTCGCTCGCAGGCGGGCTCAGAGCTGGAGGCGGTGCGCCGGGTCTTCGGTGACGGGCTGGTGGTGGCGGACGCGGCCTGCGCCCGGGGCAGGCGCCGCGGCAACCTCGTCGTCGTGGCCGGGCGCCGGGCCCTGAGGGCCGAGCAGGTGCAGGAGGTGGACCGGGCGGTGCGGCGCCTGCCGCTGCCGGTGCGCACCTGGGCCCTGGACGACCCGGCCCTGCCGCGCCCCTGAGCGCGGCAGGCCCTGCGAGGCAGGGGCAGCCCGGTGCTCAGCGTCCCTGGGGGCCCTCCTCCGCGGCGTCGTTGGCCTCCAGGAAGGCCTCCAGGCGGGCCCCGATCTCCTCCGCCGTGGGCACGTCGAGCAGGCGGGAGAACTCGTCGGTGTCGGCACGCGGGGGCGCGTAGGTGTCGTACTGGGTCTCCAGGGCGGTGACGACGGCGGCGATCTCGGGCTGAGCGATGACCTCGGCGTCGATCTCCGCCCGGTTGACAGCGGCGGCGGCCTCCAGGTCCCCCAGGGGCAGGGCGAGGCCGGTGGTCTCCGCCACGGCGGACAGGAGGGCGGCGGCGCCCGCCGGGTAGTCCTCACGGGCCACGTAGTGCGGGATCGAGACGGTCAGGCCGCGCGAGTCGAGCCCGGCCTGCCCCAGGCGCAGCTCAAGCATCCCGCTCATGGCACCGGGGAACTCGACCCGTCCGAAGAAGTCGGGCTGCTCGGGCAGGGCCTCGGGACGGTTGCCGTGGTAGTGGACGTAGGGCGCTCGCGTGTGGGGCACGGCCATGGGCATGCCGGCCATGGCCACCGTCTGCTCCACCCCCATCGTCAGGGCGAGGTGGGTGACCGCCCCGACGACCTCCTCCCAGCGGTAGTCCGGCTCGGCGCCGTGCAGCAGCAGCAGGTCCCGACCCTCGTCGTCCTGCAGCAGGTCCAGGACGAGCTCGGGCACCTCGACGGCGACGTAGGAGTGGGTGTCGAAGACCATCATGGGGCGACGGGCCCGGTAGTCGACGAGCGCGTCGGTGTCGAAGGTGGCCAGGCGCTCGGAGGGCAGGGTCATGAGCAGCTGCTCGACGGCGAGGCGGCCCGCGTGGCCGGCGTCCATGGCGCCGTCGAGCTGGTAGAGCAGGACGCGCGGGCGCACGGGGGCGTCCCACGGGTGCTCCACGCTGTACAGGGGTCGCATCCTGCCCTCCTTCCGCGCCGTGGCGCATGGTCGCCCCTCCCCCGCCGTCCGGCGGAGGCACTCGGTGCTGCAACACCGTCCGGGCCCGCGCTGTTCCCGTCCGCGCCCGACGCGGTCCCCCACCGCACGGCCGTTGCCCGGCCACGGTGGGGTGTTCGCCGTCGGCGTCCGCACGAGGCCCCGACTCGGACCATAATGGACGGCCGCACGCGCGCGCGTGCGGCCGTCCCCCCGGGCGCCCCGGGCGGATCCCGAGCCCAGTCAGCGAGATCACGTGACCCACTCCCCCCAGACCAGCTGCCTTCCCGACGGTGAGCGTGCCGGCGGTGCCGACTCGGTACGGGACCGGCAGGTGCAGGCCGAGCAGCGGGTCGTCGACACCGCCTACGGTGAGCTCGACCGCCAGTTTGAGGCGGCCCGGCGGGCCCTGGCGGGCACCGAGGCGGCCGGCGCGAGCGGCACCCACCAGTCCCGCGGGGAGCGCGACGCCTACGCGGTCCACTACTCCACCCTCATCTCCTCGCTGGAGGGCGTTGAGGACCGCCTCGTCTTCGGGCGCATGGACCTGTCCCCGGAGGCCGTCGAGGCGGCGGGGGCGGTGTCCAGCGGTCCCGTCACGGACGGCGGCAGGCGTCACTACGTGGGGCGCACCGGTCTTCAGGACGAGCGCCACCGCGAGGTCGTCCTCGACTGGCGCGCCCCGCTGGCCCGTGCCTTCTACCAGGCCACGGCCCGCGAGACGATGGGCCTGGTGCGCCGACGCCACATCGACACCCGTCAGCGGCGTGTCATCGGGCTGGAGGACGAGGTCATCGACGTCGCCTCCCTCGCTGACGGCGCGGCGGACGGCACCCGCCTCGCCGCCCAGGGGCTGCAGGGCGAGGGCGCGCTCATCGCCGCCATGAGCGCCGCGCGCGACGGGCGCATGGGTGACATCGTCGCCACGATCCAGGCGGAGCAGGACCGCATCGTCACCAGCGACGGCAAGGGCGTGCTCGTCGTCCAGGGCGGCCCGGGCACGGGCAAGACGGCGGTGGCGCTGCACCGCGTCGCCTACCTGTTCTACTCCGAGCGCGCCCGGCTGGAGCGCTCCGGTGTGCTGCTCGTGGGTCCCTCGCGGACCTTCCTGCGCTACGTCGAGCAGGTGCTGCCCTCCCTGGGTGAGACCGGGGTGGTGGCCACGACGGTCGGCGACCTCGTCCCGGGCGTGCGGGCGAGCGCCGTCGAGGAGCCGCTGGCGCACGAGGTCAAGGGCCGGGCCCTGTGGGTCGAGGTCCTCAGGCGCGCCGTGCGCGACCTGCAGCGGGTGCCGCAGGGCCCGCGCGAGATCGTCGTCCAGGGGGTGCGCCTGAGCCTGCGTCCGGCGGACGTGACGGAGGCGATGAGCCGGGCGCGCCGTTCGGGCCGTCCCCACAACCTCGCCCGCGAGACCTTCGTGCTGTGGCTGCTGGAGCGTCTGACCGACCAGTACGCGCGCATCACCCGCCAGGACGCCTCGGACGCGGACACGCGCGCGTGGATCCGTGAGGACATCCGCACCGCGCGCGACGCGCGCCGGGAGATCAACCTGTGCTGGATGCCGACGACGCCCGTGGGTCTGCTGGAGCGCCTGTGGGCCCGCCCTGCGCTGCTGGAGCGCCTGGCGCCCGAGCTCAGCGCCCAGGAGCGCGCGCTGCTGGCGCGCCCGGCGGGCTCGGCGCTCACGAGCGCGGACGTGCCCCTCCTTGACGAGCTCAGCGAGCTGCTCGGCCCGAGCGAGGACGCCCAGGCCCAGCGCGCCCGCCTGGAGGCGCGGCGCCGTGAGGAGCTCGTGTCCTACGCCGCTGAGGCCATCGCCTCGCAGGACCTGGGCCAGGGCATGGTGACCGCGGAGATGCTCGCGGACCGTATGGCGGACACGGGCCCCTCGCTCACGCTGGCGGAGCGGGCGCGCGCGGACCGGACGTGGACCTACGGGCACGTCGTCGTCGACGAGGCGCAGGAGCTGGGGGCGATGGCCTGGCGGGCCCTGGCCCGGCGCTGCCCGGTGCGCTCCTTCACCGTCGTCGGGGACCTGGCCCAGTACTCGGGGCCGCAGGCCCCCGCCTCCTGGGCGCAGGTCCTGTCCGCCCTGGGCACCCAGGCGCCCGGCGCGGGATCCGGGGCCGGCACCTCGTCCGGCGGCCGGGGGGCGCGGGGCCGACGCCGGGGCGCACCGGACCCCGGCTCGACGCCCCTGCACGAGGAGGTGCTCACCGTCTGCTACCGCACGCCCGCGACCGTCATGGCGGCCGCGGAGTCGGTGGCGACGGCGCAGGGCCACCCGCCGGTCTACCCGGTGAGGTCGGTGCGCGACCTCGAGGACTGCCTGGCGGTCACGGACCTGTCCGGCCAGGACCTGGACGAGGCGGCCTGGGCCGAGGCGCTGCGCCGGGTGGTCGCCGAGGAGTCCGCGGCCCTGGACGCGAGTATCGGCACCGGGGGCGGACGCCTGGCCGTCATCGCCCCCGACCCGACGGCGGTGGCCGCCCTGCTGGCTGAGGAGGAGGTTCTGGCCGCCGCCATGCAGGCACCGGGAGGCGACGTGCTGCGCGCCCGGCTGGCGGTCATGTCCCCGGTGACGAGCAAGGGCCTGGAGTTCGACACGGTCGTCCTCGTGGAGGCCCAGGCCGTGGGAGAGCGCAGCCCGGGCGACCTGTACGTGGCGATGACGCGTCCCACCCGCCGCCTGCACCTGGTGTCGCGCCACGCCCTTCCCGCCGGCCTGCCGCGCTGAGCGCACTCCCGGCGATCCGGGAGGGCCGGCTGCCCCGGAGGGCCGGCGGACCGGAGCATCGGGTGGACGGGACGGACAACCGGGGACGGCCCGCTGCGTCACCGTCCGGCACGTGTGGTTACGCAACCGTAGGTTACGGTTGCGCAGGGGCGGTCCGCCCCGCCCGCCGTCACGGGAAGGAAGCCACATGAGCGACAACGTCGGCGACACCTCCGAGCGCTACCTGCGACCCCACTACGCCCCCGGGGTCCCCGGCGTCATCGCTCCCGTCACCGAGCCCCTGTCGCGCATGCTCGACGACGCCACCCGGCGCTACCCCGACCGCATCGCCCTGGACTTCCTCGGCTCCTCCACCACCTACGCCCAGCTCTCCCGCCAGGTCGCCCGGGCCGCCGAGGCGCTGCGGACCCTGGGGGTGCGCCCCGGCGACGTCGTCGGCGTCATCCTGCCCAACTGCCCCCAGCACGCCGTCCTCGCCTACGCCGCCTGGCGCCTGGGCGCCATCGTCGCCGAGCACAACCCGCTCGCCCCCGCCGCCCAGCTGCGCGAGCAGATCGAGATCCACCGGGGCACTGTCATCATCGCCTGGGAGAAGACCCTCGCCCGACTCGTGCAGGCCACCGGCTCGCTCAGTGCCGCGGGCCTGGCCGAGCGCCGGGTGCTGTCCGTGGACCTCTCACGCCACCTGCCGTGGACCAGCCGTCTGGCGCTGAGCCTGCCGGTGGCGGCCGCCCGCACCCAGCGCTCCGAGCTGCGCGGCAAGGTCCCTGCCGGGGTGCGCTCCTGGGACGACCTCGTGGCCGCCTCCACGCCGCTTCCGGCCGGCTTCCCGCTGCCCGACGTCGACGACATCGCCGTCCTGCTCTACACGGGCGGCACCACCGGCACCCCCAAGGCCGTCAAGCTCACCCACCGCAACCTGCGCTCCAACGCCGAGATGAGCCTGGCCTGGGCCTCGCAGACCTGCGAGCCGGGCCAGGAGACCTTCTACGCGGTGCTGCCCTTCTTCCACGCCTTCGGCATGAGCCTGTCGCTGCTGTGCGCCGTCGGCCTGGCCGCCACGCAGGTGGTCCTGCCCAAGTTCAGCGCGGACATGGTCCTGGCGGCCTGGAAGCGGCACCCGGCCACCTTCTTCCCCGGAGTGCCGGTCATGTTCGACCGCATCGTCTCGCGCGCCAACGCCACGGGGGCGGACCTGTCCTCCTGCAAGATCGCCGTGTGCGGGGCGGCCGCGAACCCGCGCGCGGTGGCCGAGGCGTGGGAGGAGGCCACGGGCGGCGTCATCATCGAGGGCTACGGCATGACCGAGTCCGCGCCCATCACCCTGGGCAACCCCATCTCCCCCGAGCGGCGCCCCGGCGCCCTGGGCGTGCCCTTCCCCTCCACGGACGTGAGGATCGTCGACCCGGAGGACCCGGAGACCGAGGTCCCCCAGGGGCAGGTCGGCGAGCTGCTCGTGCGCGGTCCGCAGGTCTTCGTCGGCTACTGGGAGAACCCGGAGGAGACCGACGCCGTGCTCCTGCCCGGCGGCTGGCTGCGCACCGGGGACCTCGTGCGCCAGGAGGCCGACGGCTTCTACGTCATCGCCGACCGCCGCAAGGAGCTCATCATCTCCGGGGGCTTCAACATCTACCCCACCGAGGTCGAGGCGGCGGTGCGCTCCATGCCGCAGGTCGAGGACGTGGCCGTCGTCGGGCTGCCGGGCGGTGAGGGCGACGCCGGCAACGAGCACGTCGTGGCGGCCATCGTGCCCAAGGAGGGCCAGACGGTGAGCCTGGAGCAGGTGCGCACCTGGGCCGAGAGGACCCTGTCGCACTACGCCCTGCCCCGGCAGGTGGCGATCCTGTCGGAGATGCCGCGCTCACAGATCGGCAAGATCCTGCGCCGGGTCGTGCGCGAGGAGCTGCTCGCCGCCCGTGAGGCGGCCTCCGCGGCCTCCGGCGCCGTCGCCTCCAGCATCGTCGAGCGGCTGTCGGACAGCGGCAGGGACACGGCGGGCGGCAAGAGCGGCAAGGACAGCACGAGCCGGTGACCGGGGGCGCCACCCCGGGGCGAGCCGGGAGGGCCGGGCCGGGAGGGCTCAGAGCAGGCCCTGGGCCTGGAGCACCTCACGCAGGGCGGCGACCTCCGCGGCCTCGGCGCGCACCAGCGGCAGGCGCACGGTGGCCTCGGGCAGACGCCCCTGGAGCAGCAGCGCCTCCTTGGCCATGACCGCGCCCTGGCCACCGCCCATGATGGCGCGCACGAGCGGGCGGATGCGCTGGGCGACCTTGCGGGCGCCGTCGAGGTCACCGGCGTCGACCTCGGTGATCATCTCGCGCCAGGAGTGCGCGTCAGCGTGGGCGACGACGGAGACGACGCCGGAGGCGCCGTGGGCGAGCCAGGCGAAGTTGAGGCCGTCGTCGCCGGAGTAGTACTCCAGGCCGGTGGCCTCCATGCGCTCGAAGCCCTGCTCGACGTCCCCGGTGGCGTCCTTGACGGCCTTGACCCGGGGGTGCTCAGCCAGGCGCGCGAGAGTCTCGTCGAGGATCCTCACCCCGGTGCGGCCGGGGATGTCGTAGAGCATGACCGGCAGGTCCGTGGCCTCGACGACGGCCATGATGTGCTGGTAGACGCCCTCCTGGCTGGGCCGGTTGTAGTAGGGGGCGTTGATGAGCAGGGCCTGGGCACCGGCCTCCTGGGAGCCCACGCCGATGCGCACCGCGTGGGCGGTGTCGTTGGAGCCGGCGCCCGCCATGAGCGTGGCGCGTCCGGCGAGGGCGTCCTTGACCTCCCGCAGGAGCGTCTGCTTCTCGGGCAGGTGGGTGGTGGGTGCCTCCCCGGTGGTGCCGGCCAGGAGGATGAGGTCGGCGCCGTCGTCGACGAGGCTGACGGCCAGCGCCTGGGCGGCCTCGACGTCGATGGAGCCGTCCGGGTGGAAGGGCGTGACCATGGCGACGCCGACAGAGCCGAAGGACCGGGAGGGAAGAGCGCTCATGGGCCGAGCCTACCGTCCGGGCACTGGACTGAGGAGGTGTGGGCACGAGGCTCTGGCGGCGCATGCCGGGCCTGTGCATAGGCTGCGGGCATGACGTCACCCGGCTCCGCCAGCGACCCTCTCTCCTCCCCCGCCGCGGGCGGGCTGCCGTCGGCATCCGTGCCGTCGGTGTTCTCGGCGGCCGCGGACGCGGGCCTCAGGGCCCCGGCCCGCGGCGGCCTGGAAGCGCCTCACGAGCATCCGGGCGAGGCGGGCGGCTTCGTGCGACCGGCGTCCGCAGGGGACCTGGAGGCCATCGGGCAGGTGCACGCCTCGACGATGCTCGCCTCCCTGTGGGCGGCCCACACGGCCGAGCACGAGGGCGCCGAGCTGTCGGCGGGTGTCACGGCGATGGTCGCACCGCCGGTGCTGGCGGCCGGCTGGGAGCAGGCGGTGCTCCATCCTCCCTCGCCGGCCCACCACGTGCTCGTGGCCACGCTCGGCGAGGAGGTCGTCGGGCTCGTGGGGCTCGCCCCCACCGAGGGAGTCGCCGTCGACGGAGAGGGCGTGCCCGAGGAGGCGGAGCCTGAGCGGGCGGCGGAGGTGACCGCGCTGGGAGTGGTGAGCGAGCACCAGCGTCAGGGCCACGGCTCGCGGCTGCTCGCGGCGGCGAGCGACCTGGCGCGCCAGGACGGCGCGCGCGTCCTGCTCGCGTGGGTGCTGCGCGGTGACGAGCGCCTGGAGTCCTTTCTCGCCGGAACGGGGATGCAGCGCACCAGCTCCCACCGGCTGCTGCCGGTGGGCGAGGGCGTGGTCGAGCAGTTGTGGGTCGCTGAGCTCTAGGCGCGCTGGGGCCGCGCCGGGACGTGCGGGAGGGGCCGGCGGGCCCTCACAGGCCCATGACGGCGTCCAGGCCGATGCTCAGGCCCTGGCGGGAGCCGACCTCGCGCACCGCCAGGACGACACCGGGCATGAAGGAGGAGCGGTCGAAGGAGTCGGTGCGCACGGTGAGCTGCTCACCGGGGTTGCCGAGCACGATCTCCTCGTGGGCGGTCAGGCCCCGCAGGCGCACCGCGTGCACGCGCACGCCGTCGACGAGGCCGCCGCGGGTGCCCAGGGGGTCGGACTCGGTGGCGTCCGGTGAGGGGGCGACGCCGGCGGCCGCGCGGGCGGCGGCGACGGCCCGGGCGGTGGCGACGGCGGTGCCCGAGGGGGCGTCGACCTTGTTCGGGTGGTGCAGCTCGATGACCTCGACGGACTCGAAGTAGGGGGCGGCCATGGCGGCGAAACGCATGGCCAGGACGGCGGAGAGGGCGAAGTTGGGGGCGATGAGGACGCTGCGCCCGGCGGCCTCGGGGCGCTCCAGGTGCTCGCGCACCCGGGCGTAGGACTCCTCGTCCCAGCCGGTGGTGCCGACGACGACGTCGACACCGGCGTCGATGAGGGCGTGGACGTTGGCCTCGGTGACGGACGGGACGGTGAAGTCGACGGCGACGTCGGCCCCGTTCAGGGTCTCAGCGCTGATGGTGTCGCCGACGTCGAGGCGGGCGACGAGCTCCAGGCCCTCGGCCTGCTCGACCGCCTGGCAGACGGTCGACCCCATGCGCCCGGCGGCGCCTGTCACTGCAACACGGATGGTCATGGGGCCTAGACTATGCGCAACCGGCAGCCAGGTGGAGGGCCGCCGCGAGAGCATCCGGAGGCCCCCACGACCGTTCGCATTGATGCGTGCGCACATGCGTATGCGGAACGACTGTCAGAGGGCATCTGAGGTGAATCTCGACTCACTCAAGAAGGCTACTCAGAGGACCGCTCACATCCTCATCTTTTCGGCGCAAGTCTGCGCCTTTACTTTTGGGAAGCGTCTGCGGCAGGGGTGAGTGAATGAGAAAGGAACGGGTTCTCGCGCTGCTGCTGAGACTGATGCGAGCCCTCAGCATCATTGCCGGGATCACCCTCGGTTTCTGCTGCGCCGCCTGGACTGGCTTCGCAGCATACGGAATGGACGTGATTAGCGTGAGCGAGGGCGCCACCGTCTCCTCCTTCGTCTGGGAGGGCTGGAGCCTGACTCCACGATGGACCGCGCTGCTTGCGCTGTACTCCTTGGCCTTCCCGCTGACGTCCTCGGTCACGCCCAGATCCCGGAGCGACATGTTGCCGATCGCCGTCGCTGTGTGGACGGCACTCGTCACCTTCGGATTCGGACGGCTGGCAGCCGATGCACAGTTCATGCTCCGCGATCGCAGGGACTGCACCTATGACGGTTGCTGGCCCGCGGGCTGGCAGGAGCTCATGGCTTCCGCCCCGCTCTTCATCACCCTCATCACCTGGGTCGTTCTCTCTCTGCTTGCCGACCGGATCCCTCCCGTCGTCCGGCTCGCCGTGCCGCCGCTTCTGTTCCTTATCCTGAGCATCGCCCTCGCCGTCGTGTGGCGTCCCTACATCGTCCCCATCCTCCTCGGACCACCACCCTTCTGAGCACGCTCTTTGAACACGCTCCTCCAGAGCACACCGCGCACGAGGACGACGCCGTCGGCACGGTGCCCGGTGCGCGCCGGCGCCCTTGTCGAAGCGCACCATCCTCCATACACTGCGACACACGTCACGCTCGGGCGTCGTCGCCCTGACCGCGTGGAGTCCCGTTTCCCCGATCTGCGCCCCGCCCCCCCTTGAGATGGTGCCACTGGCACAGGTCTCACCAGCCCTGCAGGAGATCGAAGTGATGTCGATGATGGTTCGTGGTGGCACGCGTGCTCAGGGTCGAGGTCTTGGGATTCGCCGTGCAACGCACCACGGCATGATGCTCACCGTGGCACTGCCGCTGACGGTCGTGCTTGCGGTCGCTGCCTGCGCCTCCACACCCGATCCCGGGTCGGCGGGAGCCAGCCAGGACAGCGCCACCGGCGGCGCTTACTACCAGGAGGTCACCTCTCCCGCACCGACGGAGGTGCTCGGAGTTGTCAAGGACCCCGAGACATGGTCCCTACCGCTGGACCCCCTTTTCGCGAGCCCGATGGAGCGTTTACGGTTGTACGCTCACGACCTGCTCGCTCAGGCATGCATGTCGGAGGCCGGTTTCAACGACTACGAGATTCTCAACACTCCCTCGGCGCCGTATCCAGCAACCCGACCGCACGGCAACGGCACTCTGTTCAACGTCGCCATCGCCCAGGCCTACGGCTACCGCATGGCC
>CALEXZ010000173.1 GCA_937926195.1 uncultured Actinomyces sp. | reverse complement strand
GCCCGCGCCGTTGCCGCGGTTGATGATCTCGACGGTGCCGTCGTCGTACTCGCCCGCGCCGTTGCCCCGGTTGATGATCTCCACCCCGGTGGCACGGTTGGTGTACTCGCCCGCGCCGTTGCCGCGGTTGATGATCTCGACGGTGCCGTCGTCGTACTCGCCCGCGCCGTTGCCCCGGTTGATGATCGAGGTCCCGCCGCTGGTGTACTCGCCCGCACCGTTGCCGTAGAGGTTCGCCGAGGTACCACCGTGGGTGAAGGAACCCGCCGCGTCACAGCTCGCGGGAGCCACGGTGATCCCGTCGCGCGCCTGGATGGTGGTGGTCAGGTCGACGGTGAAGGCGTCCGGGGACGTCGTGAGAGCGGAGATATCCGGCAGGACGAACAGCGGGACGGGCGGGATCTCCCCTTGCTGGTATCCGGGGGCGGTGGGCACGGAGGAGCCCGTGCTGGCCGTCGCCCCCGCCGACGTCGCGGCTGCCGCGGGCGCCTGAGAGGAGGCGTCCGACGTCGTCGACGACTCGCCGCACCCGGACAGCACAAGGGTGCCTACGAGGGCCAGCGCGCCCAGACGCCGGAGGCTCGCGTGCGCAGAGCCCGGGACGAGGGTGGGACGTGTAGAGCTCATGAATCCTCCATCAGGACAGGGTGGGGGGAGGCACGACGAGGCGCCACGTCGGGCACGCGCACGGGTTGAGCCGGACGCGCTCGCCGTACGGTGAGTGTAGGTGGCGGGGCGCTCGCCGGTCGTCGCAAGCCGGTCGCAGTCTCGCGACACGGGAGCCGTGGCACGCCGTCGAGCCGGGTACCCGGACGGAGCCCGCCGAGCAGCCGGATGGCGAGGACCGCGCGATACTGGTGAGTGCGAGAACACCGTCGTTCATCAAAGGAACCGCCATGACGTCCCTGACCACTCACGCGCTGGCCCCCGACTACGACCGCTCGGCCCTGCGGACCGGCATCGTCCACCTGGGCGTGGGCGGCTTCCACCGCGCCCACCAGGCCATGTACCTCGACCGGCTCATGCGCGCCGGCCGCGCCCTGGACTGGGCGGTGTGCGGCGTCGGCCTCCTGCCGCAGGACGCCACCATGCGTGACGCCCTGGCCGGGCAGGACCACCTGTACTCCCTCACCCTCAAGCACCCCGACGGCCGCCGCGAGCACACGGTCATCGGCTCGATCCGCGACTACCGCTTCGCCCCCGAGGACCGCGCGGGCGTCCTGGAGGTCATGACCGCCCCGGCCACTCGGATCGTCTCGCTCACCGTCACCGAGGGCGGCTATAACCTCGACGACGCCACCGGCGCCTTCCGCACCAAGGACCCCGGTGCCGTCCACGACGCCCAGCACCCGCGCGAGCCCGAGACCGCCTTCGGCTACATCGTCGAGGCGCTGCGCCTGCGCCGCGCGGCCGGCACGGCCCCCTTCACGGTCATGAGCTGCGACAACCTGCCGGGCAACGGTCGGGCCGCACGCACCGCCGTCGTCACCCAGGCACGCATGAGCGACCCGGGGCTCGCCGAGTGGATCGAGACGCAGGTCGCCTTCCCCAGCTCGATGGTCGACCGCATCACCCCGCGCACCACCCCCGAGGACGTCGAGCAGGTCGCGGCCGAGCTCGGGGTGCGTGACGCGTGGCCGGTGGTGGCCGAGCCCTTCACCCAGTGGGTGCTGGAGGACGACTTTCCCGCGGGCCGCCCACCGCTGGAGGAGGTCGGTGTCCAGATGGTCGACGACGTCGTGCCCTACGAGCTCATGAAGCTGCGTCTGCTCAACGCCGCCCACCAGTGGCTGGGCCACTGGGGGCGTCTGCTGGGCATGACCTACGCCCACGAGGCCGCCGCAGACCCGCAGGTCGCCGCCGTCACCCGCGCATTCCTCGCCCGGGAGGCGCGCCCCTGCCTGCTGCCGGTGGAGGGCATTGACCTGGACGCCTACGTTGACACGCTCTTCGAGCGCTTCACGAACACGGCCGTCGCAGACACCCTCGCCCGCCTGGCCTACTTCGCCCCCTCGGGGATGCCGAAGTTCGTCCTGGGGACCGTGCGCGACAACCTTGCGGGCGGCGGCCCGGTGCGGCTGGCGGCGGCGCTGTGCGCCGCCTGGTCCCTGGGGGTCCTGGGTGTGGACGAGCAGGGTGGCCAGATCGAGCAGGTGGACGACCTGCGGCCGCTGGCCGTGGCTCAGGAGGAGGCGGCACGGGCAGGCGACGTCGACGGCGAGCTCGCCTTCATCCGCAACACGGCGGTCTTCGGGGACCTGGCCGAGGACGAGCGCTTCCGCAGCGCCTACCGTGAGGAGCTGCACCTGCTGCGCGAGCAGGGGGCGCGGGCCCGGATGGAGGCCCTGGTCGAGGGCTGAGCCGCAGGGCGCTCAGGCGGGCGCTCTCGTAGGCTGGGGTCCTGTGAGCGCCCGCGTCCTCCTCCTCACCGGCCCGTCCGGCTCCGGCAAGACCTCCCTGCTGCGGCGGGTCGGAGCCACCCGCCTCAACCTCGACCAGTTCTACCGTGACGGGGACGAGCCGGGCATGCCCCTGCTCGACGGCGCGCTCTCGGGAGCCGAGGGCGTGAGCGCCGACGAGGCCATGAGCCGCATCGACTGGGACCACCCAGCCGCCTGGGACGACCAGCGCGCCATGACGGCCATCCGCGAGCTGTGTACCCGCGGACGCACCCGGGTGCCCGTCTACTCCCTGTCCGACAACGCGACCCGCGGCCACCAGGACCTCGACATCGGTGGGGCCGGGGTCTTCGTCGCGGAGGGGATCTTCGCCGCCGAGCTCGTCGGGCGCTGCCGCAGCGAGGGACTGCTCGCGGACGCGCTCGTGCTGCGCCGACCGCGGGTGCAGACCTGGTGGTTCCGTCTGCGCCGTGACCTGGCCGAGCGCCGCAAGCCGCTGCCCGTGCTGCTCACGCGCGGCCTGCGGCTGGCGTACCTGGAAGGCAGGAAGATCGACCGCTGGGTGGGGCAGGGATGCCGCCCGGTCTCACGCCGGGAGTGCGAGACGGTGATCGCCCGGGCCATCAGCGCGCCCCACTGAGCCCCGGCACCCCGTCCTCGGGCTAGCGTCGGACCATGCCACGTTCACGTGCTGACGGCCTGCCGCACGCTCCCCTGCTCCCCGAGCTCGACCTGCCGCGACTGGAGCCGGGAACGGCCCGCGACCTGCGTCCCGGCGCCTACCTGGACCTGACGGCGCTCACCAGCGTCGACATCAGCGGCGCTGACCTCACGGGCCTGGAGCTGGACGCCTGCGAGCTGAGGGACGTGCACGCGGACGAGGCCCGCCTCGTCTCCTCACGGCTCAGCGAGGTCCGGCTGGATGCGGTGACGGCCTCGAGTCTCAGCGCCCAGCGCTCGACGTGGCGCGAGGTGGTGCTCTCCGGTTCGAGGATCGGGGCGCTGACCCTGTACGAGACCGAGCTGCGCACCGTGCACCTGGCCTCCAGCCGCGTGACGTACCTCAACGCCTCGGGGGCGAACCTGCTGGACGTCGCGCTCACGGACTGCGTCATCGACGAGCTGGACCTGACCGAGGCGCGGCTGACGCGGGTCGCGATGGCGCGCAGCCGGATCGGGCTGCTGCGTGTGCGCGGCGCCGGACTGGCGGACGTCGACCTGCGGGAGACGATCCTGAGCGAGGTCGACGACGCCTCGGGGCTGCGTGGGGCGGCCGTGAGCCCCGACCAGCTGGTGCTGCTGGCCCCGGCCCTGGCCCACGCCGTCGGACTGCGGGTGATCGCCCCCTGAGGACCGCGCCCACCCACCCCGACATCTATACACACAGCGTATACCTTGTGCGTATAGTGGAGGTATGGACACCCGCCTCACCCTCCTCGGCCTGCTGGGCACCGGCCCCGGCCACGGATACGACCTCAAGACCAGCTGGGACCGGTGGTTCGCCCAGACCAAGCCCCTGGCCTTCGGTCAGGTCTACTCCTCTCTGGCCCGCCTCCTGCGCGACGGCCTCATCGAGCTCGCCGGGGCCCAGGCCGGCGCCGGCCCCGAGCGCAAGCGCTACGCCATCACCCCGCAGGGCCGGGCCGCCGTCGCCGAGTGGATCACCACCCCCGAGGTCCCCTCGGACTCCATCCAGGCGGACCTGTTCGCCAAGACCGTCATCGCCCTCCTGCTCGACGACGACGCCGAGCAGCTCCTCGACCTCCAGCGCAGCGCCCACACCGCTCGCATGCGCGAGATCACCCGACGCAAGGACGGCGCCGACCTGCACACCGTCCTGCTGGCCGACCACGCCCTGTACCACCTGGAGGCGGACCTGCGCTGGATCGACCTGACCGCCGCCCGCCTGGCCGAGCTGCGTGCGGAGGTCCTCGCATGAGCCCCACGCGCGCCCCGAACGCCACCGCCGCCGCGGCGTCCACACGCCCCGACCTCGTCATGAGCGCCCGCGGGCTCGACCTGTCCTTCGGCACCACCCACGCCCTGCGCGGCATCGACCTGGACATCGCCGTCGGCCAGAGCCTGGCCGTGACCGGGCCGTCGGGCTCCGGCAAGTCCACCCTCATGCACGTGCTCGCAGGCATCCTGCGACCGGACGCCGGAAGCGTCCTCTACGACGGGCGTGACATCGCCTCCCTGGGCGAGAGCGAACGCTCACAGCTGCGCCTGAGCTCCTTCGGCTTCGTCTTCCAGTTCGGCCAGCTCCTCCCGGACCTCAGCGCCCTCGACAACGTCACCATCCCCCTGCTACTGGCCAAGGTCCCGCGCGCCACGGCACTGGAGCGCTCGCGCGCCCTGCTGGCCGAGCTCGACCTGGAGGGGCACGAGCACAAGCTGCCCACCCAGCTCTCCGGCGGCCAGGCCCAGAGGGTCGCCGTCGCCCGCGCCCTGGTCACCGAGCCGCGGATCCTCTTTGCCGACGAACCCACCGGAGCACTGGACTCCCTGTCCGCCGAGCACACGATGCAGACCCTGGTGTCGGCCACCCGCGCCGCCGGCGCCGCCCTCGTCATGGTCACCCACGACCCACGCACCGCCGCCTACTGCGACCGCGAGGTCATCGTGCGCGACGGGCGCCTGAGCGGCTCCTGCGGCACGCTGGACGCCCCGCAGGAGCCGGTGGACCCGCACGGCCCGGAGGCCGCGACCCACCGGAGCCAGGCGGCCCCTCAGGACCCGACCGCCGCAGGACGCCTCCCATGAGCGCCCTCGTGCTCGCCCGCCTCGTCGTCGCCGGGGACCGCTCGGCGCGCCGACGCCTCCTCGGCGTCGTCGTCGGCGTCATGGTCGGCGTCGCCCTGCTCCTCATGCTCCTGGCCGCCTCCCAGGCCATCGGCCTGCGCTCGGAGCGCTCCACCTGGCACGAGCTCGTGACCCCCACGCCCACGTACCTCGAGCCAGGCACCACCCTCGCCCCCGGGCAGGCCGCCGCCACCTCCACCTCCGACCACTACGGGGACCAGACGATCTCCGTTCTCTCCATCGCCACCACGCCGGACACCACCTTCACCATCCCCGGCTCCGACGTCGTCCCCCGCCCCGGCGAGTACCTCGCCTCCCCCGCCCTGGCCCGGCTCATCGCCTCCACCCCCCAGGACCAGCTCGGCCAGCGCTACGGCACCCAGGTCGGCACCATCTCCGACGACGCGCTGGAGGGGCCCGACTCCCTCGTCCTCGTCCAGGGCGTCGAGCAGGACGTCGTCGAGCGCAGCAGCTCCCTCTCCGGGGCCCGGCTCGTCACCGAGCTCGTCGGCTACGACTACCAGTCGCAGGCCTACCGCACCGTCGCGGTCGTCGGCGCCGTGTCGATCCTCGTGCCGGTCCTGCTGCTCATCGGTATCGTCACCGACCTGGGTGCCGCCCAGCGGGCCGAGCGCTTCGCCGCCCTCAGGCTCATCGGGGCCACACCGGGGCGCGTCGCAGCCATCGCCGCCACCGAGACCGCCGCCACCAGCCTGCTGGGCTCCGTCGCCGGCGTCGGCCTGTACCTGGCGCTCATCCCCCTGGCGGCACGCGTGCGGATCAGCAGCTCCACCTTCTTCCCCTCCGACCTCCTGAGCACCCCCGCAACCATGGGCGGGGCGGTCCTGGTCACCGTCGCGTGCTCGACAGCGGTCGCCTGGTGGCGCACGCGTCGCGCCGACCTCGGGCCGCTCGGCGGCAGCCGTGAGCGCCGCGAGCGCCGCCCCCGGCTCCTGTCCCTGCTGCCGCTCGTGCTGGGACTGGCAGGTATGGGGGCCGTGCGCGCGGCGGCGGGCTCCGCGCTGCCCGCCGCTACCGCCCTGGGCCTCATCGTCGCCTCGGTCGTCCTCACAATGGTCGGCCTGCTGTGGGCGGGCCCCCTGCTGACCTACTGGGCGGCCCGCTGCGGTCACCGCTGCGCCCGCACCGGCTCCCAGGTCATCGCCCTGGCGCGCGTGGCCCAGCACCCGCGCAGCGCCTTCCGCGCCGCCGGCGGTCTCGCGGCCGCCCTGTATGCCGTCACCCTGTTCGCCGTCGGGATCACCGCCGCCGCCGGTGCGCTCACGCTCGACGAGCGCCCCGGCCACCTGGCGGCCACGACCCTGTCCGCCTCGGCCGTCCTGCCCGATGCCGCCGCCGGGCAGCGGGCCCGGCACGCCCTGGAGCAGGTGGAGGGCGTGAGCACCGTGGCCCTGGCGGCTGCCGCACCCGCGGACGGGGGCGGGGAGGCGGTCCCCGGCCCGGCCGGGGACGCCGACGCCGCACCCGGCGCCGCCGACGAGGCCGACGCACGACCCAGCATGCAGGAGCGGCTGGTCCTGCCCGTGGACGAGGCGCGCGCCCTCGGTGCCCAGGGGGTCGCCTCCGACACCGGCTGGGTGTCGGTCTCCGTCGGCTGGCTGACGACACTCGCCGCCGACCCTCGCCCCGCGCAGGAGCCGGAGATGTCGGGCCCGGTCGTCATGCTCGTCGCCACCGACGGCACGACGGCGGCGATCGAGCGGGCGCGCACCGCCCTGACGACCTCGGGCCTGGCGCTCACCGGCTTTCCCATCTCCCGCGGCGACCTCGTGTCCCTGACCGCCAGAGCGATGGAGAACCAGTTCGCGGCACTGGGATACGTCGGCATTCTCATCGCCACGGCCGTGTCCACGGTGTCGCTGGCGGTCGCCTCCGTGGCCTCTGTGCTGGACCGCAGACGGGTGCTGTCCCTGCTGCGCCTGGTGGGGATGGCGCGCCCGTGCCTGCGGCGCACGATCGCCTGGGAGAGCCTGCTCCCGCTGTCCACCGTGCTGGGGCTGTCCGTCGGCGTCGGCGCCTACACCGCGTGGGCGCTGGTCACCGGGCTCTCCTCGCGGCAGGTCGGGTGGCCGAGCTGGTCGTACTACGCGGTGGTCGGTGTGTGCCTGGCGCTCGTGAGCGCCGCGGTAGCGGTCAGCTCCCGGGCCGGGGAACGGCTCGTCAGCGGCAGCACGGTGCGCTTCGAGTAGCCGGGCCGGGCCGTCGAGGGCGCGCCGGGAGAACCGGCGGCGGCGTCGGACGCCCCCAGCGGCGACCGGCACAGGTGAGCCGGACACGTGAGGGGTGCAGCACCGCTACACCCCTCACCGCGCGTGCGACGGCGGCCGCCGTCAGGAACGCTTGACGAGGGGGAAGGTGATGGTCTCGCGGATGCCCTGACCGGTCAGGGCCATGAGGAGACGGTCGATGCCCATCCCCATGCCGCCGCAGGGCGGGAAGCCCTGCTCCATCGCCACGAGGAAGTCCTCGTCGACGACCATGGCCTCCGGGTCCCCGTTGGCGGCCGCCAGCGACTGGGCGACGAAGCGCTCGCGCTGAACCACCGGGTCCGCGAGCTCGGAGTAGGCGGTGCCCAGCTCGAAGCCGCGGATGTACAGGTCCCACTTCTCCGTCAGGCCCGGGCGGGAGCGGTGGTAGCGGGTCAGCGGGGAGGTGTCCTCCGGGAAGTCGTAGACGAAGGTCGGCGCCCACAGGGTGTCCCCCACCGTCACCTCGAAGATGTCCTCGACGACCTTGCCGGCCACGGCGTAGTCGTCGACCTCCAGCTCGAGCCTCTCGGCGATGCGCACGAGGGTCTCGCGCGGGGTCTCGACGGTGATCTCCTCCCCGACCGCCTCGGAGACCGAGGTGTACAGGTCGATCTTCGTCCACTCTCCCGACAGGTCGTACTCGGTGCCGTCGGCCAGGGTGACGACCTCCTCGCCCTCGGCGAGATCGAAGGCGTCACGGGCGGCCTGCTGGATGAGGTCGCGGGTGAGGTCGGCCATGCCGTTGTAGTCGGAGTAGGCCTCGTAGGCCTCCAGCGCGGCGAACTCCGGCGAGTGGGAGGAGTCGGCCCCCTCGTTGCGGAAGTTGCGGTTGATCTCGAAGACGCGGTCCACGCCTCCCACGACGGCGCGCTTGAGGTAGAGCTCGGTGGCGATGCGCAGGTAGAGGTCCATGTCGTACGCGTTCATGTGCGTGACGAAGGGGCGCGCAGACGCACCGCCGTGGATGACCTGAAGCATCGGGGTCTCGAGCTCGAGGTAGTCGCGACGGTGGAAGTTCTCCCGGATGGAGCGCACGACGGCCGCACGAGTGCGCACCATGTCGCGGGCGGCCGGGCGGGTGAGCAGGTCGAGCTCGCGGCGGCGCACACGGTTGTCCTCAGAGAGGGTGACGGCCTCGCCTGCCTCGTTCGTCCAGGTCTTAGGCAGGGGGCGCAGGGCCTTGGAGGCGATGCGCCAGGCGGGCACGCTCACGGCCTCGTCGCCGAGCTCAGGCAGGTCCTGCGGGTCCGCACCGTCGACGAGGACGGTCTCAGCGAAGACGCTCAGCTCGCCGCGGCGCGAGGCGCCGACGTGCCCGTGGACGAAGAGGTGGTCTCCCAGGTCGACGTCGGACTTGAAGGCGGCCAGGCTCGTGTGGCCCTGGCCGGGCAGGTTCTTGGCGGAGATCATCGCCTGGAGGGTGGCGCCGGCGCCGTCCTGGAGGGTGACGAAGCACAGCTTGCCGGTGTTGCGCAGGAAGATGACGCGTCCGGCGACGCCCACGACCTCCTCGGTCTCGACTCCGGCCTCAAGGCCCTCGTGGCGCGCGCGCACGGCCGCGATCGTGGTCGTCACCGGAAGCTGGACCGGGTAGGGTTCCCATCCCTCGGCCTTGAGCCTCTCGCGCTTGGCGGCGCGGACCTCGAACTGCTCGCCGGGGCCCGGGTCCGTCTTGGGCTGCTTACTGGGCTGCGCCTCTGCGTCGGCGGGGACAGCCTGCTCGGCAGCGGTGTTCTGGTTCGCGTCACTCACGCGCGCGAGTGTACCGGCACGATGACGCGACTCTCGCGGCGGTGGTGCTCACGCCACGGGTCCCGGCACGGCTTCTCCCCCGGTGGTCTCGTGCACATGCGTGAAGGCTCCCGGGCACCTGTGGATAACTCGGAGGCACCGGGGATCCTTGGAGGCATGGAGCCGGAGATCACGTCCCTGACGTCCCGTGTCGATGCCCTGCACGGTGCCGCGCACGTGGATGAGGTGGTGCGCAGCCCCCACGACCGTGCGCTGCTGAGGACCGCCGTTGGAGTCGGCGCCCTCCACCAGCACGCACCCGGTTTCGTCGTCATCCCGGGGACCAGTGCCCACGTCGTGCGCGCTCGCCACTTTCGTGCCCGCCTGACCTGCCTGACGGCGGCGCAGGCGCTGGGGTACCCCGCCTGGAGCACCGACCAGCGGAGCCACATCGTTGTGGCGAGCGACCGCGGTATCCGCTCCAGCGCCACCCGGCCAACCACTGATGTCGTCATCCACCGCAAGGCGTGCGTCACCCCGGTGACTGTTGACGGCCTTCCCCTGGTCCACCCCACCGAGGTGGTGGCCTGCGCGCTCACCTGCCTGGACGCCTTGGACGCGGTGACGATCGCCGATGCCGCCCTCAACCGCGGGGACACCACCAAGGAGGAGGTTGCCGAGCTGCTCACGGGCCGGTACTCGGTGGCGGCACGTCGGTGTCTGGCGATGGCGGAGCCGGGGTGCCGTTCGCCGCTGGAGACCCGGACACGGTTGGCGCTGCGGTCGCTGGGGCTGCTGGTCGAGGTGGCACCGGTTATCGAGGGGGTCGGTGAGACGGACCTGCTTGTCGAGGGCTGGCTCATCGTCGAGAGCGACGGCTACGAGTTCCACTCCTCTCGTGAGCAGTTCGACAAGGACCGGTGCCGGGACCAGCGCGCGCTGGCTGCCGGGTACGTGCCGATCAGGCTCTCCGCGGCGGACGTGGCACTGGGAGACAAGGCCATCCAGCGCACCGTGAGCCGTGCTCTGCTCGGCGCTGCACGCTCACGTCGGCTCGCCCTCCCGAATGACCGCGGAATCATGCGGAGAATCGAGCAAGCCGCGTTGTGACCTCAGGCTCCCATGTGCGTGGCTGTTGCCCACGCACATGGGAGCCGATCGCTCACGGCACGAACCCTGTGCTGCCGTGGCCGTGAGTCACATGAGCGTGCGTCCCACCCCGGGGGTGTGCACGCTCGAGCTCTCCACGCCGCAGCCCGGCTGAGGGCGAGCCCCCGCCCGCACCCCACGGTCTCAGGTCAGCGCCGCGCCTCGGCGAAGGGGACGCCCGAGGAGCGCAGGCCCCGCATGCGGGCGACATCGGCACCCACACCCCCGGCGGGCAGCTGCCCGGGGTCGCCGGACAGGTCAACGACGCGGTTCTTCTCGTCGACGAAGACGACATGGGGGACGTACGTGCGTGCCTCGTCATCGCTCATCTGGGAGTAGGCGATGAGGATGATGACGTCGCCGGGGCTCACGAGGTGGGCGGCGGCCCCGTTGACACAGATCTCGCCACGTCCGCGCTCGCCGGGGATGACGTAGGTGGACAGGCGGTTGCCGTTCGTGCAGTCGGCGATGTCGACGCGCTCTCCCGCCAGCAGGTCGGCGGCGTCAAGCAGGTCAGCGTCGATGGTGATGGAGCCGACGTAGTCGAGGTCGGCCTGGGTCACGGTGGCACGGTGGATCTTGGACGTCATCATCGTCCGGGTACGGGCGCTCATCGCGGCACAGGCTATGCGCCCCGGTCGCCGTGACGAAACCGAGGTGACCGACCTGACAGCAGCCCTCGGCCAGGTGGGTAGGCGGCCGAGCACCCACGCGCCCCGCCGGTCAGCCGCCCCGCCGGTCAGCCGCCCAGCCGGTCAGCCGAGCGTGACGAGGGTGTTGTCGATGAGCCGGGTGGTGCCCAGGCGTGCGGCGAGCGCCAGCAGTACCTCGCCGCGCGTCGCGACCGGCGCCACGCCCTCGGCCGGCGCCAGTCCCAGCCCGGCCCCGGCGCGCTCGGTGAAGGTCACCGGGTCAACGACGGCCACGTAGTCGATCTCGACACCGGGGGCGGTCTCCAGGACGTCATGTGCGACGCGGCGCACACCGGCGGCGTCCGCGCCCGCGGCGGCGGCCCGGCGGCCGGCCTCGAGCGCGCGGGACAGGGCCAGGGCCTGCTGACGCTGCTCGGCGCTGAGGTAGCTGTTGCGCGAGCTCATGGCGAGCCCGTCCTCCTCGCGGCGGATGTCGACGGGCACGATCTCCACAGGGACGGCGAGGTCTCGCACCATCGAGGTCACGACGGCGAGCTGCTGGGCGTCCTTGCGTCCGAACAGGGCCCAGCGCGGCTGGGTCAGGTGCATGAGCGTGAGAACCACCTGCAGGACGCCGGCGAAGTGCGTGGGCCTCGTGCGTCCCTCAAGGACGGTGGCCACGGGCCCCGGGTCGAGACGGACCGAGGGCTCGCCCGCGGGGTAGATGACCTCGGGGGTGGGGGCGAAGACGACGAGCCTGCCGACCGCCGGGCCCCCGTCCTGGCCACTGAGGGTGGCATCGATGCCTGCGACATCGGCTTCCAGGGTGCGCGGGTAGGTGTCGAGGTCCTCCCCGGCGGCGAACTGGAGGGGGTTGACGAAGATGGTGACGACGACGGTGCCGTCGGTCCCCACGCGGCGTGCCGCCTCGGCAACGAGGTCGAAGTGGCCCTGGTGGAGGGCTCCCATCGTCATGACGACCGCGCGGGGAGCGGTGTCGCGGTCGAGTGCGGCGGCCAGCTCCTCGCGGGTGCGGGCGAGCACAGGGACGGAGCGGCGGAGGGCGCGGGTCATGGTCTCAGGCTAGTCCGCTCCCCCGTCGGAGCCGTCCAGGGCCGCTGTCAGCCGGGCGGCCTGCTCCTGGCTGAGGTGCCCGGTGTCGAGGCGGCGCTGGAGGGTGGCCCGAGCCAGTGCCCGGTAGGTGTCGACGACCTCGGTCAGCGCCCGCCCCTCCTCGTCGCGCAGCGCGGCCAGGGCCGCGAGGTGGCGGGAGAGGGTCCCGGCGTCACCGCGGGCGACAGGGCCGGTGAGGGCGTGCTCGGCGCCCTCGTGCAGGGCCCGGTCGAGGGCGGTGGTCAGCAGCGGCCGGAGGGTGGCCTCGGGGTCGGCGACGCCGCCGGCGGCCAGGGCGCGCACGGCCTGGTCGACGAGGGTGACGAGGTGGTTGGCGCCGTGGGCGAGGGCCGCATGGTAGGCGGGGCGGGCCTCCTCGTCGAGGACGAAGGGCTCACCCCCGAGCTCGACGGCCAGTGCCTGGCCGACCGGCAGGAAGGCAGCGGGTGCGGTGACCGCCATGGGGCAGCCGGTGAGGCGGGCGAGGTCGGTGGACCACCCGGAGAAGGTCATCGCGGGGTGCAAGGCGATGGGGATGGCGCCTGCAGCCTGGGCGGGCGCGAGCACGCTGATGCCGTGGGCGCCGCTCGTGTGGACGACGATCTGGCCCATCTGCCAGGCACCGAGGTCGGCGAGCCCCTGGACGAGGGTGGCGATGGCGTCATCAGGCACAGCCAGCACGACGAGCTCGGCCCGCCGCACGATCTCCTCGATCTCCAGGACGGGAACGCCCGGCAGGAGCATCTCGGCACGTTCACGCGAGGCCTCGCTGACGGCGTGGACGCCGACGACCTGGTGGTCGACGGCGCGCAGGGCGGAGCCGAGGACAGCGCCCACGCGGCCGGCCGAGATGATGCCCACGCCGAGGCGTCCGGGCCGTGCTGCGCCCGGGGTGGGGGCGTCGAAGGTGCTCACGGCACCGATGCTCTCACGCCCTGTGGCCGTCGACCCCGCCCCCGGCCCCGGCCCTCACTCCTGCGGCTCTCGAGCGGCGAGGGCGCGGGCGAGCCAGCGGTCGAGGTCCTCCGCACGACGCCGCCGCAGGGCGCGCTGTGCGATGACCTGCGCGAGCTGTCCCGCGTCGGCGGCATCAAGGTTGGAGACGGCGGAGACTGCCGTCCCCATCTGCACGAGGTCCAGGCGCAGCGCAGCCAGGTTGCGGCGCCGAGCCAGGGGCCCCTGGGCCACGTGGACGGACTGGATGCGCTCGTAGGGGATGACGCTCACGCGGCGGTGCCACCGGCCCAGCCTGAGGATGACGCAGGTGTCTGTCAGGGCCACGGCCTGCCTGCGCCAGCTGATCCAGTCGAAGATGCGCGCTCGGCGCGGCACCCTCACGAAGCCGCGCTCGGCCGAGCCGACGGGGGCGTCGGGGTCTCCCACGCCATCATCGTCCTGGCCGGTCAGGGCGGCCTCAAGCAGTGCGTCGGGGTCGCTCACCCCCAGGTCCGGGGTGACGAGCCACAGCGCGCGCAGCGCCGTGTCACGGTCGCCCGCGGGAAGCAGGATGTTCGTCCCGGTCGTCTCGACGGAGCCGGAGGAGCTGTTGTCGACGGTCTCGCGACCGGCCACCGTCGCGGACACGCGCCACCAGTCCTTGCCCCGCCACAGCAGCTCCTGCCCCAGGCCGACGGCGTGGACGCGCCCGGGAGGCAGCGTCGTCGAGGTGTCGGAGGTCAGGCCGAAGCGCAGGCGGATACCGGCCGGGGTGGCGGCGGCGCGGAAGCCCCATCCGTTGGAGAAGCGGCTCCACACGTAGGACAGTAGGGCGAAGGGAGCGGCGAACATGGCCAGCAGCGCGCTGAGGGACTGCATGAAGCCCTTGCTCTGCTCGAAGATGGGCTCGTGGAAGACGAGGGGGATCGCCATGAGGATGCCAGCCACGCCGACCGCTGAGACGACGGAGAGGATGAGCGCCCAGGAACGGAGGATCGAGCCGATGAGGGTGCTGGTCTCGACGGTGTAGAGCGCGCCGACGTTCTCCTCCCCGCTCAGTCTCCCGGTCGGCAGGGGCGCAGAAGCGTCCAGGTCCAGCAGGGAGCCGGAGCCGGAGCGCGTCACGCGGGCCCCGTCCACGGCTGCGCTGCCCGCTGGCGTGCCGTGCACGGGAGATCCGTGCTCGGGGTGGGCCGGTGCGGCGGCCTCCTGGGTGGGGCCGCTCTCCGTCCCGGGGACCGCGCCCTGTGCCGCGACGCCGACACCGACACCGGCGGTGGTGCGCGCTCCGGCGGCCAGATCGAGGATCCGGTCTCGCAGGACCAGGAGCTCGCCGGTGCGCAGGTAACCGATGACCACACGCGAGTCGGTTCCGCCTGCGACCTCGACGGTCAGCTGCCCCAGCCCGAGCATCCGCCCGATGAGGGGGTGGACGACGTCGACGGCCTGGATGCGGGGCAGCCGGGCGGTCCGCAGCTGCTTGGCCAGGATTCCGGTGCGCAGGTAGACGCCGTCGCGGTCGATGGCGAAGGTCTTGGCGCGCCAGGCGAGGACGAGGTAGGCGCCGATGAGGAGCAGGAGAGCGAGCACGCCGCCCACGCCCCAGAGGATGAGGTCGTGGGCGAAGGTCAGTCCCCCCTCGCGCACGGCCTCGATGAGGTCGAAGAGCGCGTCGCTGTTGCGTACCGTGGCGAAGACCAGGATGGCGGTGATGATCTTCCACCCCTCCAGCAGCGGGGTGACGGGGTGCACGCGCTGCCACTGGACGTCGGCAGGCAGGCTGATGTGGCGGTCGGTCCCGGCCTCGGTGGTGTTCACAGACCGGCCATCCTCTGCTCGCCGCGCTCGGAGAGGATCCGGCGCAGGTGCTCGGCCTCGGCGGTCGGCAGGCCGTTGATGGTGGCGTCCGTGCTGGCGGCCGCGGTGTGGAGCTTGACCTCTGCCATGCCGAAGTGCCGGGCGAGCGGCCCCTGTGAGGTGTCGACGAACTGCATGCGCCCGTAGGGGATGACGTTCATCTCGCGGAACATGATGCCCTTGCGCCACAGCAGGTGGTCCTCACCCAGGGCGTAGCCCATGGCACGGACCTGTCGGGGGACGAGCCACAGCTCCCACGCGCTCAGGGCGAGGACAGCGGCGACCCCCAGCCACCACCAGGGGCTGTGGAGGACGGCGGCGACGGCGAGCCCGATGGCGAGCAGGGCGTTGACCGGCATGCTGACGATGAGCCGGGCGGTGGCCAGACGGGCGGAGACCGGCCGGAACTCAACACCCTCGGGCGCGAAGGGGTTGACGGTCGAGGGGGCGGGGGTGCTCATACGGGGCTCCTGGTTGGATGCGTGCGCCCGACACTGTGTCACAGGTCGGGAGGGAACGGATCCTCCGCAAGAGGGAGACACAGCCCCGTACGAGAGCACCGGGTGGGCCTCCGGCTCAGGCGGGGGCACCGTCCTGGGGGACGCTGCGTGCGGGGTCGTCGCCGTCGTCGTCGGTGAGGTCAATGGCGCACCAGTGCTCAACGAGCAGCCCGACGCCGGCCCACGCGGCACAGGCCAGCAGGCACGTGCCGGAGGTCCAGGCGGCGGTGGTCATGGCGGGCGAGCCGCGCCCCACCAGGGCGAGGACGAGCTGGCCGGTGTAGGCGCCGCCGAGGATGACCCCGACGACGCTGGACGCCTGCGCGGCGGCCGCCGTGACGGCCGCGCCCGCGGGCGTGATCCAGGTGCGCTGACGCGAGCGCAACCGCCTGACGGCCAGACCGCACATGAGGACGACGGCGCCCAGGAGCAGGGCGACGGCGGCGGTCCAGGCTGTGAGCACGGGGGTCCAGCCCCGGCGCCTGAGCACCAGGTCGAGCACCGTCCAGGCCAGGACCGCGGTGACGGCGTAGCACGCGAGGAGGCTGCTCCAGCGCGTGCGTCGCATCAAGAGCGGTCCCCGCCGATGACGTCGTTCCAGCCCATCGGGGAGCCCCACTGGCCATCAGGCTGGGGTGACGAGGCCCCGGGTGCGGGTGACGGTGACGGGACCATCGGAGCAGAGACCGGTGACGGCGCCACCGGAGCAGGAGCCGGAGAGGGCACCATCGGCGCGGGCGAGGATGCCACCGGGGCGTGCGACGGAGAAGACACCACCGGGGCGGAGGACGCGGAGCCCTCCTCCGGAGGGGCGACGTACTGGCCGGTCGGCAGGGCCGGGAGGCGGTCGGACTCCAGCCAGTCAAGGGCGAGCCAGCGGATGCCGCCACGGTCCTGAGCGACCTCCGCCAGGGCGGCGACGCTGCGGCCACCCAGCTCGGCGAAGGGGTCGGCGGTGGACCACGGAACAAGGACGAAGGCTCGTTCGGCGGCCCGCGGGTGAGGCAGCGTGAGAATCGGGTCCCCGGAGTTGACGCCCTCGAAGGAGATGATGTCGATGTCGAGGGTGCGCGGCCCCCAGGACTCGGAGCGCACGCGTCCGGCGGCGCTCTCAATGCCCTGGCAGACGGAGAGAAGCTGACGCGGGCTCATCGTGGTGGTGGCAAGCACGACCGTGTTGAGGTAGTCGGGCTGGGGCTCGGCTCCGGGGTGGGTGACCGCCGCGGTGCGGGCCAGCGGGGCGACGGCGGTGACCGTCAGGCCCTCGGTCGAGGTCAGCGAGTGGACCGCGGCGCGCAGGGCGGGAACGACCTTGCCGACATTGGCGCCGAGGGCAAGGACGACCTGGGCCGCGTAAGCGGGCTGCTGGTCGAGCGGGTTGACGTGAACGGCCGGTGCAACGGGCATCCCGGGCAGGGGGCCGACGGCGGTGGGGGGCTCGTTGACCATCGGGGCGGCCGACTGGTCGACGGCCTGCCCCATGGGCTGGGCAAAGGGCTGAGCGGGCTGTCCGAAGGGCTGGCCGGCCGACGGGGCCGAGGGCACACCCGGCTGACCGAAAGGCTGGCCGGCCGACGGGGCCGAGGGCACACCCGGCTGACCGAAAGGCTGGCCGGCCGACGGGGCCGACGGCGCACCCGGCTGACCGAAAGGCTGCCCAGCCGACGAAGCCGACGGCGCACCCGGCTGACCGAAAGGCTGGCCGGCCGACGGGGCTGAGGGCACGCCAGCGTGGGCGACCGGCTGTCCCATCTCGAGCCTCGGCGGCACAAGCCCCATGGTGGGGACCGTCGGTCGCACGATGCCCGGTCCCGACGGCGGCTCACCCGGCAGCGGCGAGGGCTGCTGGACGGACTGGTCGATCGCCACCGCCTCGGGAGCCGACAGGTTGGCCGGCTGCTCGTACTGCTCAGCCTGGAACGCGGGCGCCTCCACAGGCGGCTCCACCGCCTGCGCCGGAGACCCAGCCTCATAGCGCGGCTGCTCGTACTGCTCAGCCTGGAACGCGGGCGGCTCCACAGGCGGCTCCACCGCCTGCGCCGGAGACCCAGCCTCATAGCGCGGCTGCTCGTACTGCTCGGCCTGGAAGGAAAGCTCCTCCACCGGTTCGGCGCGGTGGGAGGGACGCCGGGGCTGGCCCTCCGACCGGGCCGGCGACTGCGTCACGGGGGCGGGATCCTCGGCCCACCGGGAGGGAGCGCTCGCCTCGGTGCTCAGCGCGGCGTAGGGCTCGTCGACGTGCTCGGCGGACTCGGCACCCAGGGCGTGAGCAGCGAGACCGGCGGCCCCGGCGAGCCCCGCCGCGGAGAAGCCGGGCGCGAGTCCCGAGGCCTCCGCGGCCCCCGCCTCGGCGGACCGAGCAGCCCCGGCGTCCTCAGCGGCAGCGGCCGGGGCAGAAGCGACAGCCGGGGCGGAATCGACAGCCGGGGCGGAAGCGACAACCGGGGCGGGCCACAGGCTGCGCTCGGCGGCACCGGCGGCCGACGCACCGGAGTCGGCGCTGTGCGCCGAGGACGCGGCGGGGTCGGCGGAGGGGGCCGTCCGGGACCTGGCCCACAGCATCGGCTCCCTGGAGCCACGGGCGGAGGCCTCACGCCTGGAACGCGGCGGCTCCGGGGCGCTCTGCGCCGCGGCGGGCACTGCGGTCTCCTCCGCGACGACCGGGGGCTCCGCCGGTGCGGCGGGCGCAGCCGCCGGGGCCTCCTGGGCAGCGGCCTGGGACCGCGAGCGCGAGCGGGACCTCGACGACCTGTCGGTGACCCCGGCGAGCGTGCCGACGATGTCCTCCATCGTGCGCACGATCGTGACGGACACGTCGTCGAAGGCCACGGGAACGGGTGCCTGGGGCTTGTGGATCGTGACCTCGACGTCGTGCACGCGCCCGAAGCCGAGGACGACGTCGGCGACCCGGGAGGCGAGCGTCTCGATGAGGTTGACGGGCTCGCCCTCGATGACACCGACGACGGCGGCCGCCACCGACGCGTAGTCGATGGCGTCGTCGATGGAGTCGGTGACGGCGGCGATGGCGGTGCCGCGCACGCCCAGGCCGAGGACGACGTCGGCGATGAAGAGCTGGCCTTCCTCGCGCTCAGACTGAAGAACGCCGTGGTAGCCGCGAGCAGACAGGCCGCTCAGACGGATCCTGTCGACCGGGATGGTGGAGGGGCTCATCGGGGTTCCTTCCAGAGTGAGGCGGTTCGGACGGCGTCCCGGTTGGACGGGACCTCATGGACTCTCACTGCCCAGGCGCCGGCTGCGGCGGCCAGGGCGGTGGTGGCTGTGGTGGCGGCGTCGCGCCCGAGGGGGCCGACCCCGTCGGGGGCGGCGGCGGCGAGGAAGCGCTTGCGGGAGGCGCCCACGAGGACGGGGCGCCCCAGGTCCTCGCGCAGGGAGGCGGTGGCGGCCAGCAGCTGCCAGGACTGCGGATGGGTCTTGGCGAAGCCCAGACCCGGGTCGACGACGACCTGCTCGGGGGCGACCCCGGCGGCGGCGAGCTCATCCAGGCGCTGGGAGAGCTCGGCCTCGACTCCGGCGAGGACGCTGTCGGGGTAGCTGGTGAGGCGGTCCATGGTGTCCGGGTTGCCGCGCCAGTGCTGGCAGACGTAGACGACGCCGGTCTCGGCGACGACGCGGTGCATGAGCGGGTCCGCCAGGCCCCCGGAGACGTCGTTGACGATGACGGCGCCCGCCTCGACGACGGCCCGGGCGGTGGCGGCGTGGAGGGTGTCGACGCTGACGGCGGCGCCCGCTGCCGCCAGCTCGCGCACGACGTCGAGCACGCGGGCCTGCTCCTCCTCGGCGCTCAGCCGCACGGAGCCCGGGCGGGTGGACTCGCCGCCGACGTCGAGAATGTCCGCGCCCTGCTCGATGAGCTCCAGGCCGTGGGCGACGGCCGCCTGGGTCGTGGCCCAGCGGCCGCCGTCGGAGAAGGAGTCGGGGGTGACGTTGACGATGCCCATGACGAGCGTGCGGCCGCCACGGGCAGCCTCGTTCAGGGCCTCCGGCAGCGGAGCCGGAGTGATGACGTCAGCGCTCACGGTCACAGCCTATCGGCACGTTCACGACGGCGGGCAGTTCCCGGGCCCTCCTACGAAGGTAGGAGATGGCCGGCAAGGTCGCGTCCTTCGGTGGATTCGTTGCGATGACGCCAGTTCCTAGCCTGGATGCAGAGCCCGGGAAACGCCTGGGCGTGTGGAGGAGACACCATGAGACACCAGTCCCCCAGCCCCGCAGGCAGGCACCGGTCAGCATCCGTTCGCCACACCTCCCCCTACCAGGTTCCCGGCGGCACCCCGGCCCACGGCGCCCCTGTCATCGAGGCCCGCGACCTGCGCAAGGTCTACGGCACCGGCGAGGCGCGCGTCGACGCCCTGGCCGGGGTGAGCCTGGCCGTGCCGCGCGGCCAGTTCCTGGCGATCATGGGCGCCTCCGGCTCGGGCAAGTCCACCCTGCTGCACTGCCTGGCCGGCCTGGACTCGCCGACCTCCGGTCACGTCCTCATCGCCGGGCGCGACCTGGCGGGCATGAAGGACAAGGAGCTGACGGCCGTGCGCCGCGACCAGCTCGGCTTCATCTTCCAGTCCTTCAACCTGCTGCCCACCCTCACGGCCGAGGAGAACATCCTCCTGCCGCTGCGCCTGGCGCGGCGCCGCCCCGACACCGCCTGGTACGACGCCGTCATCGACATCCTGGGGATCGCCAACCGTCTGGGCCACCGGCCCACCGAGCTCTCCGGCGGCCAGCAGCAGCGCGTGGCCGTGGCCCGGGCCCTGGTCAGCCGCCCGGAGGTCGTCTTCGCCGACGAGCCCACCGGCGCGCTGGACTCGGTCTCCGCCGCCTCGCTGCTGGACACCCTGGCGCGCATGTGCACCGAGCTGGGCCAGACGGTCGTCATGGTCACCCACGACGAGAAGGCGGCGGCGGTCACCCACCGGGTCATCCGCCTGCGTGACGGCCGCCTGGAGTCCCAGGGCCAGAGCCCCGCCCCGACGGCGGCCCCGGCCCCCGCCCCGGTCCCGTCGTCGGTCCCGCTGCCGGGCACGGCGGCGCGTCACACCCGGGAGGCCCGCTGATGCCCTCCCTGTTCGACCTGCGCCGCACCCTGGCCGCCTTCACCGCCATCGCGCTCAGCGCCGCGCTGACCGCCTTCGTCCTCATCCTCGCCGCCTCCTTCACCACCCAGGTTCAGGCCGCCGCCCGGGCCTCGATGGGCGGCGCCGACCTCGTCCTGCTGGCGCCGCGCGGTCACCACCTCCCCCAGGACATCGCGCAGCGGGCCCAGGGCGTCGAGGGGGTCGCCTCGGCGCGCCCCCAGCTGGAGCAGCTGATGTACATCGACCGCCCCGGCACCGCCTACGACACCCACGTCTTCGCCCTGCTCGCCCCCGAGGCCTCCACCGTCACGGGACCGGGCGCCGCCAGCTCCGGCACCGGTGAGTCCCCCCGGCTCGTCGAGGGGCGCCTGCCCTCCGCGCCGGGCGAGGTGGCCGTCTCCCCCGTCCTGGCGGTGAGCGACAACATCCACGTCGGGGACGCCGTCTCCCTCACCTCCGACCCCGAGGCCGCCCCGGGCACCGACGCGTCCACCGTCACGGTCGTCGGCGTCGTCGAGCCCTCAGCCGCCATGACGCGTTTCGGCGCCCAGAACTCCTACATCATGACGACGCCGGAGGGCTGGAGCTCGCTGGGGCTGTCCGAGGTGCCCGTGGCGGTCTACCTCACCGTCAGCGGAGGCGCCTTCCCGCAGGCCGTCATCGAGGCCCTCACCCAGGCACTCGGCGAGGACGCCGACGTCTACACGGCCGACGAGCTCACCTCGCTGCGCGCCCAGAACGCCAACGCGCTCAACTCCGCCACCCTGGAGATTCTGCGCCTGCTGGCTCCCGTGTGCGCCGTCGTCGCCGTCATCGTCATCGCTACGACCTTCAGCACCCTGGTGGCGCACCAGACCCGGCAGACCGGCCTGCTGCGCTGCGTCGGCGCCAGCCGCGCCCAGGTGCGCCGGCTCGTGCTGCGCACCGCCCTGGGCATCGGCCTGGCGGGCTCCGTCCTGGGAACCGCCCTGGGTGCGGGAGCCGCCACGCTCCTGTCACGCCTCGAGGTCGTCGACGGGCTCAGCGCCCAGCACCTGACGATCACCTGGACCTCCGTGGCCCTGGCCGTCGTCCTGTCGACCGCCGCGACGGTCCTGGCGGCGCTGCGCCCCGCCGTCCAGGCGGGCCGCGTCTCCCCGCTCATCGCCCTCACCGGGAAGGCGTCCGACGACCGTCGCCTGAGCCGACGCCGGGTGGTGACCGCCGCCCTCGGGCTCGTCGTCGCAGGGGCGGGCGGAGCAGCCCTCACGGGCGGGGTCTTGCTGCGGGTCCTGGACATCATGGCGGCGGGCGCCTGCCTCATGGTCGTCGGTGTGCTCATCGCCCTGCCGCTCGTCGTCGTCCTGGCCACCACGGCCGTCGAGCGCCTCACCGGGGCGCACCGGCTCCCCGTCCTGCAGCTGGCCTGCCGCAACCTGGCCCGCAACCCCGGCCGTACGGCCGCCACCACGGGCTCCCTGCTCGTGTCGGTCGTCGTCGCCACCACGCTGCTGACCGCGGTGGCCGGGGTGAGCGCCTCCATGGACAGCTACATGTCCGGCCTCGCCCCCATCGACCTGCGCGTGGACGGCATCGCCGCCGACCAGGACGCCGCGGCCCTGGCCGAGCGGGTGGGGAGCACCGAGGGCGTCGAGCAGGTCGTGACCGTCCCCAGCATCGCCCTGGAGATGACCTCCTCCGAGGGCAGCAGCGACATCACCGTCCACAGCATCGACATGCAGGCCATCGCACCGGTGATCCGCTCACAGCGCGGCCTGGAGCAGATGGACGACGCCACCCTGCTGCTGGGCGGCATCTACGGTGTCCCGGACGGGACCCAGGTGACCCTCACCGGGGCGGGCGGCTCGGTGACGCTGACTGCGCGGGTCGTCGAGAACGGCTTCGGCCCGGTCATCACCCCGGCCGTCGCCCACCAGCTCACCGGCGGGGAGCCGACGGAGGCGTCCCTGTGGGCCCGCACGAGCGGCGACGGCTCCTCCAACGCCCCCGCCGAGCTGGTGCGCGAGCAGCTGCACGGCACGGGACTGCTGGTCTCCAGCGGCACCGACGGGCGTGAGGTCTTCGTCTCCCAGGTCTGGCGCACCATCCAGCAGATGGGTGCGATCCTGTGCCTGGCGGTCATCATCAGCATGGTCGGCCTGGCCAACACCACCGACGTCAGCGTCCTGGAGCGCACGCGGGAGATCGGGGTGCTGCGCGCCACGGGGACCGCTCGCACCCAGGTGCGGGCCCTGTTCCTCACCGAGGCGGTGCTGACCACGGCGCTGGGCGGGCTCATCGGGGTCGTCCTCGGCGTCACCCTGGGGCAGGCGGGCGTCACGGGCCTCATGGGGCAGGAGGGGGCCGAGCTGTCGCTCACCGTGCCGTGGCTGCAGCTGGTCGGCGTGCTCGTCGCCTCCGCCGTCGTCGGCCTGCTGGCGGCGCTGCGGCCGGCGTCACGGGCGGCGGCCGTCGCCCCGGTGACCGCACTGGCCACCGACTGAGGCGCCCAGGTGGGCCCGTCCGGGAAACGTACCTGGGCGGGCCCGCCGTCGTCGGGCCGGGGGCCGGGCCCCGGCGGCGAGACCGGGGGCCGGGCCCGCCACCGCCGTCGGGCCGGGGCCCGGGCTGGGAGCCCCTCAGCCCCGGCGGTCCTGCTCGCGGTGGACGGCGACGACGAGCTTGAGGCGCGAGGACGCCCCGTACTTCTTCATGAGGCTGGAGACATGGGTCTTGACGGTGGACTCGGCGATGACGAGCCGCTCGGCGATCTCCGCGTTCGAGTGGCCCTCGCACAGCAGGGTCAGGACCTCTCGCTCGGCGCCGGTGAGGTCCTCACGGTCGGTGACGCTCGTGGGCCGCAGGTGGTGGGCCACCAGCCGCGAGGCCGTGGACGGGGAGATGGTCGTGCCGCCCTGGGCGGCGGCCAGCACGGCCCGGGCGATCTCCTCGGGGGCGGCGTCCTTGAGGAGGAAGCCGTTGGCCTGGGCCGCCAGGGCGGTGAGCATGGCCTGGTCGTCGTCGAAGGAGGTCAGGACGACGACGGCAAGACCCGGGTGCTCCTGGCGCACGCGGGCAAGCAGCTCAAGTCCGTCCATGCCGGGCATGCGCACGTCGGTGAGCAGGACGTCGACGGGCACCCGCCGCAGGAAGGCGAGGGCGTCGGCGGCGCGCGAGAAGGTCGAGGTCACCTCGATCCTGTCGTCCGCCCCCAGGTAGCCGCGCAGGGCCGTGAGCACGAAGGCGTCGTCGTCGACAATGGCGACCCTCACGGGGCGTGCAGAGGCAGAGACCGAGTCGGAGGAGGACATGACAGGATGCTAGCCGTCAGCAAAGAGGAGGCGACGACCGTGCTCACGACATCCCCCGGGCCCCAGGACGCTGCCGGGGGCCGGGCGCGCCGTCGGACAAGGACCACGGGGCTGCTGGCCACTAGCCGTTTCACCACCTGGGGGCCCACCCGCCGCACCCACCTGCTGTGCGTGGCCTGTGCCGTGCTGCTGACCCTCGCGTCGCTCACCCAGTTCTCCTTCCTCACCGGCCCGGGCGTCGCCCTCACCCTGCTCAGCGGGGCCTGCGCCGCCCTCATCTCCGTGTGCCCGCTGGTGGCCGCCGGGGCGGCCCTCGTCCTCGGGCCGGCCGTGCACTTCGCGGAGACCAGCCAGATGCTCCTCGTGTCCGTCTTCCTGCCGTGGCTGTGCGCCTGCGTGCTCGTCAGCCGGGGCTTTCCCCGGGCGGCCGCCTACGCGACGGTCACCGCCGGCGTCCTGGAGGAGCTCGGCGCGTACCTGTGGGTCATCGGGCCGACGCAGCGCGAGAGCTACCCCGAGTACTACAGCTTCGACGTCCAGAGCTTCCTGGGCAGCTACTACATCTACGTGCTCGTGCTCGGGACGGCCTGCCTGGTGGTCGCCGAGCTGCTGCGGGCGCCGCGGGCACAGTCCGACGCCGGTGCGCGCCGCTTCGAGGCGGACCTGGAGCGCCAGCGCCTCCTCGTGGTCTCCGAGCTGCACGACACGGTGGTGCGCGACCTCACCCACGCGGTCATGGTCGCCGAGCAGGCCCGGATGTCGGCCAGCCCCCAGGACAGCATGGCCGAGGAACTGGCGGCGATGACGGCCTCGGTGCGCGTGGCCGTCGAGCAGCTGCGCTCCAGCCTGCGGGCCATGGGGAAGGTCGCCGGAGGGGCGGGCTTCGACGTACTGGCCTCGGCGGCGCCGCGCCCGCTGGCGGAGGTCGTGGAGGAGGCCCGCAGGCTCCTGGCGGCGCGCGGGGTGGTGCTGGAGGCCTCGGGGCTGGAGGCGCTGGAGCGTGAGGAGGTCACGCCGGGTGTGCGCCAGCAGCTCGTGCGGGTCCTGGGCGAGCTCGTGGTCAACATGAGCAAGTACGCGGCACCGGGCTCGGCCCGGCTGCTCGTCGAGTCCGACGGCGCAAGTCTGGAGGCGATGGCCTCCAACGCGGTGGCCGTCACAGGCGAGGAGGCGCAGGCGCTCACCAGCGGTCTGGGGCTGTCGGGTGCCCGACGGCGGGTGGAGGCCCTGGGCGGGATCCTCACCGTCGACGCCGGACAGCGTTTCACCGTGGTCCTCTCCGTCCCGCTGGGGGCGGGCTGAGCCCGACGCGCAAGCAGGACGTGTCTCCTCGGTGACCTGCGCGTGTCGTCCGGTTGCACCCGCGACGCCAGGAGGAACATGACCCCGACGCAACTTTATTAGATCTCAATAAAGTGCAGTCAGAGAGATAAACCTCCAGTTTCATGCTCCGTGCCGTACCCGAGCTTGAGGTGCCCGACATCCAGCATCGCCGACGCCGCCACCCGTAGCGGCGTGCCTGTGGGCAGTGGCCAGTCGGCTGTGCCGGAAGCCGTGATCAGGCGGCGCGAGGGCCTTCTCCTGAGCCTCAGGACCGGCGGCCGAGGATGAGGCTCATGGCCTCCGCACGGGTAGCGGCGTTGCGCAGCTGGCCGCGCACCGCGGAGGTCACCGTGTTGGCGCCAGGCTTGCGCACCCCGCGCATGGACATGCACAGGTGCTCGGCCTCGACGACGACGAGCACACCCAGCACCCCCAGGCGCTCCACCATGGTGTCGGCGATCTGCGCGGTCAGACGCTCCTGCACCTGGGGGCGGCGGGCGTAGCCGTCGACGAGGCGCGCGAGCTTGCTCAGGCCGGTGACGCGCCTGTCCTCGCCCGGGATGTAGGCGACGTGGGCGACGCCGTGGAAGGGCAGCAGGTGGTGCTCGCACACGGAGTACATGGGGATGTCGCGCACGAGGACCATCTCCTCGTGGCCGACGTCGAAGACCCTCTCCACGTGGGCGCCCGGGTCCTGCCCCAGGCCGGAGAACATCTCGGCGTAGGCGCGGGCCATGCGCTCGGGGGTGTCGCGCAGGCCGTCACGCTGCGGGTCCTCGCCGATGGCGACGAGCAGGTCGTGGACGGCGCGGCGCACGCCCTCGGTGTCGTAGGCCATCACCGGTCCCCGGGGGCCGAGGGGGTCGAGGCTCCGGCGGCGTCAGCGGTCTGCGCGGTCTCTGCGGTCAGGGCCTCGCCGTCGGACGGAACCCCGAGGGCGGGGGTGGCCGACGGCGGGACCTCGCCGTCGGGGGCGGTCACCGCCTGCGGGGCGTGGCTGGCGGGCAGGGCACGGCGCGGCACGCGCGAGCCGGCGAAGTAGGAGCCGGAGGAGATCTCCTCGTCCAGGACGAGGGAGTCGTCCCCGCGCCACAGCGGCCGCTCAGCCTGGCGCACGACCGGGGCGAAGATCGCCTCCAGGTCCTTCTCCAGCAGGGTCTCCTTCTCCAGGAGCTGGGTGGCCAGGTCCTCCAGGACGGCGCGGTTGCGAGTGAGGATCTCCCAGGCCTCGCGGTAGGCGGCGTCCATGAGGGTGCGGACCTCGTCGTCGACGGTGGCCGCCACGGCCTCGGAGAAGTCACGGCTGGTGGCGGACAGGCCCAGGACGGTCTCGTTCTCGGTGGTGCCGAGCTTGACGGCGCCCACGGCCCGGGTCATGCCGTAGTCGGTGACCATCTTGCGCGCGGTGGCTGTGGCCTTCTCGATGTCGTTGGAGGCGCCGGTGGTGGGGTCGTGGAAGACGATCTCCTCGGCGGCGCGCCCGCCCATGGCGTAGACCAGCTGGTCGAGCAGCTCGTTGCGGGTGGTGGAGTACTTGTCGTCGCTGGGCATGACCATGGTGTAGCCCAGGGCCTTGCCGCGCGGCAGGATCGTCACCTTGGTGACCGGGTCGGAGTAGGCGCCGGCGGCCGCGCACAGGGCGTGGCCCGCCTCGTGGTAGGCGGTGACGGCCTTCTCGTGCTCGTTCATGACGCGGGTGCGCTTCTGGGGGCCGGCGATGACGCGGTCGATGGCCTCGTCCAGGGCCCGGTTGTCGATGAGCTGGGCGTTGGAGCGGGCCGTGAGCAGGGCCGCCTCGTTGAGGACGTTGGCGAGGTCGGCGCCGGTGAAGCCGGGGGTGCGCTTGGCGACGAGGGCGAGGTCGACGTCGTGGGTCATGGGCTTGCCCTTGGCGTGCACGCGCAGGATCGCCTCACGCCCGGCCATGTCGGGGGCCTCGACGCTGACCTGGCGGTCGAAGCGGCCCGGGCGCAGCAGGGCGGGGTCGAGGACGTCGGGGCGGTTGGTGGCGGCGATGAGGATGACGTTCGTGTTGGCGTCGAAGCCGTCCATCTCGACGAGCAGCTGGTTGAGGGTCTGCTCGCGCTCGTCGTGGCCGCCGCCCATGCCCGAGCCGCGGTGGCGTCCGACGGCGTCGATCTCGTCGACGAAGATGATGGCGGGGGCGTTCTCCTTGGCCTGCTCGAACAGGTCGCGCACGCGCGAGGCACCGACGCCGACGAACATCTCGACGAACTCGGAGCCCGACATGGAGAAGAAGGGGACGCCCGCCTCGCCGGCGACCGCCTTGGCGAGGAGGGTCTTACCGGTCCCGGGAGGGCCGTAGAGCAGGACGCCCTTGGGGATCTTGGCGCCGACGGCCTGGAACTTGCCGGGCTCGGAGAGGAACTCGCGGATCTCCTCCAGCTCCTCGACGGCCTCGTCCTCACCGGCGACGTCGTCGAAGGTGACGTCCGGCATCTCCTTGGAGCCGACCTTCGCCTTGGACTTGCCGAAGCCGAGGGCGCCGCCACGCCCGCCGCTCATGCGACCCAGCAGCCACCACATGGCGATGAGGAAGATCGTCAGCGGCAGGATGAGCTGGGCGATGTAGGACCACCAGGAGGTGGTGGGCACGACGGAGTTGTAGCCGCCGGAGGGGGCGGCGGCCTCGACAAGGGCGGCGACCTGGTCGGCCTGGGCGTCGGTGAAGGTGAACTGGACGCGCCTGCCCAGGTCGCGGGCGGTCTCGCCCTTCCGGTTGGGTTGGCTCGTGTAGTCCTCGGTGAGGTCGAGCTCGACGCGCTGGGTGCGGTCGATGACGGTCACGGCCTCGACGGTCGCGGGGCTGTCGCGCAGGATCGTCAGGCCCTCGGAAGTGTCGATCGTGTTGTAGCCGCCCAGGGAGGACAGCAGCATCCACCCGATGAGGGCGACCATGATGACCGGGGCGGCCCACACGAACGGGTTCCCCAGGAGGCCGCGCTTGCGGCCCTCAGAGCCGGTGCCCTTCGGGCTCCTGCCCCAGGGGTCCTGCTGCGGGTTGTCAGTCTTGCTCACGGATTCGGGTCCCTTCTGCGTCCGTCGACGCGAACGCTAGCGGACGGCGCGCCGCGGGCGCTGCCCCGTCCGTCCCTGTTCGCGCCGGGCGTGGGCGGGAAGGGGGGGGCGGGGGCACGCGCCGGGCCACGCCCTCGTGCCCCGTTCCCTTGCGCCGCCCACTCCCAGCGGATCACCTGTCCCCCGTTGGACAACCTCAACGCCCAAGGACAACCTGCGCTCCCAAGGACAACCTGCGCTCCAACGGATCACCCCAGGGCCTCCCCCAGGTGGTCCAAGCACACACACGTGATCCAACGGGCAGCACGTGATCCACACACATGCCGAACACTGCCCGAACACGGGCAGCACGTGGTCCAAGCACACACACGTGATCCAACGGGCAGCAGGTGATCCATACACGAGCCAAACGTGGCCCGGGCACGGGCGGGAAGCGGCGAGGCCCGGGCACGGGCGGGAAGCGGCGAGGCCCGGGCACAGGCGGGAAGCGGCGAGGCCCGGGACTGCGCCGAGCACCGACCGCACGAGGTGCACACGCACACGCGGCCGACGCCCCGCCACCCTCTCCCGGCCACTCAGCCGCCCAGTCGTCGGCGTATCACCCAGCGGGCGATGCGCCACAGCACTCCCCCGATGACGAACGCTCCGGCGACGCCCATGACGAGGATGACGCCCCAGTGCATCGACATCCCGACGAAGGCCGACGACCGCTTGCCGACACCGTGGGTGGTCTCCCAGTTGGTCCACACGTCGAGGAAGACGGTCAGGGGCATGCCGACGAAGGTGAGGAAGCTCAGGGCGATCTCCATGGCGCGGGTGGAGCGGGCCCGGTCCTCCTCGGCCTTCTGCTCCGCACGCCCGATGACCATGAGGGCGTTCTCCCTCAGAAGGTGCGCCTGGTCCCGGGCCTCCTCGATGGCGGTGGGGATGCCGTAGGTGTCCAGGAGATAGGCGAGGAAGGCGTTGAGGGGGCGTTCGCTGTCGGTCATCGTGCTCCACTGCTCGGTGACGACGAAGCGCACAGCCTCGGTGTCCAGCGCGATGACCTCGTTGACACGTTCCTCGTCGTCGAACTCGGTGTTCGTGGCGACGGCGGCCACCCGCTCCATGAGAGAGGTGGAGCGGTGGTGCTGGAGCAGCATGAGCAGGACGGCGTCGAGGTAGCGCCCCGAGAGGTGGACGAGGGGACGGAAGCGGTCCTGCACGTTCTGGCAGACGGACAGGCCGTGCCCTCCGGCGTAAGCGGACCACGTGGGTGAGATCGTGTGGACAGCGGCGTTGGCGACGCCGGAGGTGCCCTTACGGGACAGCTCGCCCCAGTCGCGGGCGGTAGCCAGAGGATCACTGCCGAGCATGGCCTGGGGGACGTAGGCGACCGTGAAGACGTCGGCCTCCTGCCCTCCCTCGCCGTCAAGCCCGTAGCCGTGCCCGTCCCCGAGGCGGGCGCGCACGTGACGTGCGATCTCGGCTCTCCCGGCCGTCTTGCGCACGAGGTGGGTGGCCCAGGCGCGGACCTCGCGTCTGCCCGGGGCGGTGAAGGAGATGTGGAGGGCGATGAGGGCGCGCGTGACGGGGGTCTTGTCCGCCCCAACGGTCAGGGTCTCGACGTGGAGGACGTCCCAGGCATGGTCCAGGAACAGGGGCTTGTCGCAGGCAGCACGGGCGCCGCCGCTCACGTGCAGCGGGAGCGGCTCGGGATGGACGAGGTGGCGGCGGACGGTGTCATCAAGGAGGCGACGGCGCACCGGCCCCCGCAGGCCGCGGGTGTCGGCGTCGTAGATGACACGGCCGCCACCGTCGGCCCGGACGACGACGGGGCCGGGCTCCAGCCGGGTGCGCCAGGTCTCCCAGGTGCCCGGCAGCTGCCAGGGGACGACGACGATGAGGCGCGGCTGGTTGCTGTCCTCGTTGCTCAGGACGAGGGGCGCGGTGCTCATGCGGACAGCCTGTCACGTGGGTCGGGGCCTGGGTGCTCCCCCGTGCAGCACGTCATCGGGGCAGTGCGGCGAGCCGCCGGGCGCCGACGACGCGCCCCGCCTCGTCCCGCAGGAGGTCGTCGGGCCAGACGAGGTCGGTGCGGTCGGGGCGGAAGGAGGCGACGACGCGGCTGGTCACGAGCAGGACGCCCTCCTCGGGCTCGGGCAAGGCGGGCTCGAGCCCGGTGACCCGGTCGCCGACGGTGAGGGTGACGGGGTGAGCGGTGCCGTCTACGGCCTGGACGGTGAGAGCGGTGGTGGTTCCTCCCGCGCGGACGAGACGCGGGACGGTGGGGGCGGCGGGCAGGTGGAGGCGCGTACCGTCCTCGGCGTGGAGGACGATCTCGTGGGCGGTGAGGTTGCGCAGGACGACCGGCGCTGTCATGCGTCCTTCCTTTCGGGGTACCGCAGCGCCTCGACCTCGCGGCGCAGCGTGCGCATGCGCGCCGCCCAGCCGTCGGCCGCTGCGGGGTCGTGGTCGGGAACGGAGCCGATGACGTGGCGCAGGATCTCTGGGTAGGTGGCGGGCTTGCAGCCCGGCGCAGGATCCTGGTGCTCCTTGGTGACCGAGGGCAGGTCTCCGGTCCCGTGCGTGAGCGTCACGCGGTTGCGGATCCAGATCAGGAGGCCAACGATCTGCTCGCGGGAGGCGCTGCCGACGTCGATCCGCTTGCTCACCTGTGCGCGCTTGAGCACTCCGTCCCGCTTGACGAGGAGCTCTCCGATGATGACGGCCAGGCGCGCCTGTGCGTCGGGCTGAGCACCGTCGACGACGTCGGCGACGTGCGCCATGACGTCGAGGATCGGCCCAACGTACGTCTCGTCCTCGTGGTTATTCCTGGCGTCGACGAGGTCCTGAGCGAGACCGGTAGCCTCGTCGGCGAGCCTGGACATGTTGAGGTCACCCAGGCGCAGGAGGCGTGCGGCGGTGCGCAGGTCGAGGCGGTCCAGGCAGTAGACGGTGGCCTCGAGCAGCTTGTTGCGCACGTCCCTGGCCAGGCCAAACTGGTGGAACACCGGCGTATCGGGTTGTCCCGTGGTCTGGTGGGTGGAGACCAGGAAGACGGCGGCGCCGTGCCGCGCCCCGTACTCCTGTGCAGCGCTAAGGAGAGCGATCTGGACGGGTTTCTCTCCGACGACGCCGACGACGACCGCACGAGGCCTCTCCTGCTTCTCCAGCCAGTCAAGGGCCGTGTCCCGGATGCGCGTCATGCTCTTCTCGGCCTGGTCAACCGTGCTGTTTTTCGTCAGCGAGGCACCGTAGTCATGGGTGGTGCTGTGCTCGTTGTCGAAGGCCCATCTCGCCGATGCGCTCGGTGCGTCCAACGCCTCCTTGCGGATCATCTGCGCGAAGTCTCTCCCGTCCTGGGAGTGGGTGAGGAAGGCGGTCAGGGTGAGCGGGCCCTGTGTGCCCGCGGCCTGACGGATCTCGAACGGCACCTCCTTCTGGTCGAGGAGGGTGCGCAGCATGCTCACGCGAGCGGGTGCGGATGGATGGAGGACACCGTTCGCAGCGAGGAAGACGACTCGTCCACTGGGCCACGAGAGCCAGTCCGGCGGGGCACCGACAGCCTGCGACACCTGTCGGGCCAAAGCCTGGTCATCCTCTCCTCCCTGAAACTCGTGGGTGGCGTTGGCGCCGAGCGTGTTGAGGGTCCTATGGTCAAGGAGCCACTGCTCGGCAGGATTTCTGTTCTCAGCCGTACGCTTCTTGATCTCGCCAATGACCGGGCCCAGCTGTTTTCTGCCTCCCTTGGTCCGATCGGGATCCGAAGCTCCGGCACGCTTGTTGTACTCCGCCAGCCGCCTGCGGTACTCGGCACCGAGCCAGGCGCGGGCGGCCAGGCCGGCGGCCAGGTCTCCTCGTGCGGCATCGCACTGGAGGAGGAGGGCCAGGTCGTCGGGCTCGGCCGCTCCCTCCGTCCCGCAGGCCCGGTCGATCTGCTCCGCCGCAGACGTGACGTCGGCGTCGTCGGGGTAGTCGTTTCGCAGAAGCGTGGGCAGGCCGAGCCCCATGAGCCAGCCCTTGCGGGCATCGGCGTCGTTGGACATGTCGATGGTCGCGGGGGTTCCCGGGGCACCCGGGCTGCGGTCGGTGAGCAGGAGAGACCAGTCCTTGGGGTGGGTGGAGGCAGCAGCCCCGGCCGCGGCCATGAGTACGGTTGAGGCCCCGCCCCCGAGCGTGAGCACCACATGCCCCTGGTGGTCACCGATGACGTCCCTGAGGGCGTCGTGGTCCTCGGCTTCGGGGTTGAGGCCGTTGCTGAGGACGACCTCGTCGAGGATGCGCAGGCCACCCCCAGCCACCTGCGCAAGCGCGCCCGCGTGGCAGGCCCGTGACAGCGCCTGGCGGATGACCCTCGCCGTCTCGTCTGTGGAGCCGCGGCCGCCAGCACCACCGACGACAAGAACCTCAACGCCCTCGCGCGCAGCCTCGGTCCTGTGACGCGCGGCCGCCAGCGCCTTGCGCAACGGGCTCGACTCGGTCGGGAACCAGCTCTCCGTCCCACTGCGCACCCCGTCGAGAAAACCGAGCAACCCGGCAGCAGTCTCCCCGTCAGCCTCACGCAGGGACGCGAGGCGCGGCCTGTTGTCCGCCTTCGAACAAAGCCCGAGATCCGCGTTTCCCACCACGTGCACAAGCAGCATCGCTCGTCCTCCACAACCGGGGCCACGGGCCCGCCCACCAGAGATCAGATCTCTGTCGCCAAACTCTCTCACAGATGAGCCGAACGTGTCACACTTCACCCATCCCCACCCCTCAGTCCCCCTAAGGACCGTCATGCACCTGGTGATGCTCGAGACGAACGGCAACCAGCGCTATGTCTTCTCCTCGCCGCGACTCAAGGAGAACGTAGGAGCGTCGTTCCTCCTCACACAGCTGGTTCCGTGGACGCAGGAAGCCGCCGCGGACCTCGGCCTGCCGGAGAGCGCCTGGGTGTCCCGGTCCTCCGGCAAGGTCATCCTCCGCGCCGAGGAGAGCGCTGCGCGGGCGCTCATCTCAGCCGTCACGGCGCGCGCACTGTGCGAGGCACCGGGAATGGACGTCTCCGGCGTCATGGTGCCGATGGCCAGCGAGTACGTCACCGAGGGCGACCTCAGGAAGGTGCACACCGAGGCCGCCCGGTACGCGCTGTCGCGTCCCCCGGCCGCGGCGCGCTTCCCCATGACCCCGTTCCTTCAGCCCGGCGCGGACTCCTCGCTTCCGGCCGCACGGGTGCACGAGGGCTCCACGCGCTCCTTGCCGAGCATCGTGACCCGCCAGGCCGCCGAGCACGCCCGCGCAGCTCTCGTCGACCTCGCCGAGCAGCACCCAAGCCTCACCGACCGCGCCGAGGCACTCGTGCGCACCCCGGAGCAGCTCGAGGCTTTCTTCTCCTCCGACTCGCAGGAGAGCGAGGCGGCGAAGGCCGCGGTGCTGCACCTGGACGGCAACGGCGTGGGCGCGATGGTGCGTGACCTTCCCACGCATCTGAGGAGACTGCCGCCGGAGGTCGTCCGCGAGGAGATCGGTGCGGACCTCCAAGCGGACCACCCGGACCTGCTGCGCCGCGCCCTGCTGGTGCTCAACGAGCGCATGAACGCGGCCATGCAGCAGGCCTTCCTGGAGGGCTGGGCGGAGGTCGCCCGGCTGGCAGAGGCCCGGGAGCCGTCGTCGGAGGCAGGTGGCGGGGTGATCCCGGTAGTCCCCGTCATCCTCGGGGGCGACGACGCGACCATCATCACGGCTGGCCGCTACGCGCTGCCCTTCGCGGCCGCGTTCCTCACGGCCTTCGAGAAGGCGACCGCGCAGGACAGCCTGCTGTGCGTGCTCAACGGCGGCGCGGGACTGACGGCCGGGGCCGGTGTGGCGATCACCGACCGCTCCTTCCCCTTCCAGCTTGCCTACAAGCTCGCGGAGTCACTGGCCTCGAAGGCCAAGACCGTGGGCAAGTCCTTGCCCACGCCCCGCTCAACCCTCATGCATCACGTCCTGTACGACTCCACGCTCCTGGACGCCGAAGGCGTCCTGTCCTCCTACAAACCCTTCGATGACCCGTTCACCCCGGGGGCCCCGTTGAACGGCCCGACGGCGAGGCCCTTCGTCGTGGACGCGCGCACACCGGACCTGGATGACGGCGCAGGGCGAGCGTGCCACGGCGAGCGCTGGTCCGGGATGCTGGCGCGCGTCGCCTGGTTCCAGGGCATGCTGCCCGCCCCCGGAGCAGAGAAGGAGGTCGCCTTCCCTCGCACCCGGGCGGCACGCATCCGTCGAATCCTGTCCGACGCCGTCTGCGCACCAACGAAGAGTGAACGTCAGGAGACGCTCGCGCCAGCCCGCAAGGAGTGGGAGGCCGCCGCCGCGGAGCCGGACCTGCGCGCCCTCACGGAGGCGATCGGCTCGGAGATGCTCGTCCTCGACCTGCTGGACCTGGCCGACGTCCTGCCGGAGCCCTACCTCCGGGACGTCCCGGACACCGACGTCGCAGCCACCACGATGGAGGGAGAGCAGGCATGAGCGCGCACTGCTACGGCGTGGAGGTCGTCTTCCACTCGGACTGGGGCGTGGGCACCGGCACCGGCACCGGCGTGGTCGGCGGCGTGGACGCCGTCGTCGAGACGGACTCGCGGGGGCGTCCTGTGGTGCGGGCCACCGCCCTGACCGGCGTCGTGCGTGAGCAGGCCGCGGTGGCGGCCCATGCGCTGGACGGCGGCCCGCAGGGGCCGTGGCGCGACCTGGCGACGGCGCTGTTCGGCGGGGAGGGACGCCCGCGCCTCGTGTCCTTCTCGGACGCGGTCGCCGCGGACGCCGGGGACGCCGCCCCGGACGGGCAGTGGGTCAAGGAGGCGGTGTCGGTCAGTCTCGATGAGACGACACAGACCGCCAAGGACGACCACCTGCGGTTCCTGGAGCGTGCGGCGGCGACGACGCTGCGCGGGACGGTGACGCTGCTGGAGGCGACGGGCGCCGGCGCGGTCACCTGGACACCCGGGCAGCGCCGTGGCGCAGAGATCCTCCTGGCGGTGGCCTGCGGGCTGGTGGAGGCGATCGGCTCCGGCAGGAGCACGGGCGACGGCGCGTGCGCGGTCCGCCTCACGCTTCCGGACGGACACGAGGCCTCACGCTCAGAGGACTGGCCCTGGTCACTGCTCTCCCAGCCGTGCGCGGCACCGACACCGCCGCATGCGAGCCACGGTGAGGCGCCGCGCCTGGACGCCGGGGCGGGGCACGCTCCGGTCCGCTCCTTCTCGTCACGGATGACGCTGCACCTGGAGTCTCCGGTCGTGTCCTACGACTCGCCGACGTCGAACGAGGTGCGGTCCCTGGACTTCCTGCGGGGCACGGTGCTGCTGGCGTGGGTGCACAGGCGTCTGCGCCAGGCGCTGCCGGACAGTGAGCTGGTGCGTGACGCGGTCGTGGCCGGGCACCTGGCGGTCTCTGATGCCCGGCTCGTGGGCCCGCACGGCGTGGGCCTGCCGGTGCCGCTGGCCCTGTCCCGGCCGAAGGCTGCGGGCGAGGGGGCGTGGGAGGTGACGAACCGTCTGCTCGCCGCCGAGCCGGAGGAGGTGGCGGTGCCCCTGCGTGCGGGCCAGGTGTTCGAGCTCGGCGACGGGCAGTGGGGCCTGGGGTCGACGCCGATGATGAGCCGCCAGTCGACGGCCTACGACACGCGTCGGCGCACGGCCGCCGACGGCCAGCTGTTCCTGGTGCGGGCGATTGCCGCCGGCGTGACGCTGGGAGCTGAGGTGTCCTTCTCCGAGGCGCTGGTGGCGCAGGTGGGCGGCGCGCGCCTGGCGGAGCTCTTGTCCGCTCCGGCGATGCTGGGCTCACGCCGTCTGGCGGGGACCTTCGGCCGGGTGCGCTGTGAGACCGAGGAGCCGACGCAAAGCAGCCCGTCCACGGCCGTGTGAGACCGCGAGGGTGCGCTCACCCTGTGGTTCACCTCGGACCTGCTGCTGCGCTCTGCCTCCCTGGGTCCCGCGGGCGGCACGGAGGCGGTTCTGCGGGCGCTGCGCACGCGGGGGGCCGACGTCGTCCTGGTGGAGGGCACCGGGGACCGTTTCAACGCGGGCCTGCGCCACCGGCGTGTGGACGGTTACGCCGCGGACGGCACCCCCAGGCCCAGCCGCGTGGCGCTGACCGCTGGCTCGGTCCTGCGGGTCAGGCCCGCCGACGGTGTCGACCCCGACGCCACCCTGGAGGCCTTGCGCGCCCTGGAGAGGGACGGTCTGGGCGAGCTCGTGGCCCAGGGCTTCGGACGGGTGGCGGTGGGTCACCGGCTGCTCACCCAGCCGTGCTTCCCCGTGAAGACGCTGCCCCGAGACACGTTCATGGCGTGCGATGAGGAGGTGTCGCGATGAGCATCACCCAGTACTGGCTCGACCTGAGGCTCGTGACGGAGGGCCCGTTGCACTCCGGCGGCACCGAGGAGCAGGTGGATCGCACGCGTGCCGACGAGGAGCGTGAGGCGACGATGCGCCGTCTTGTCACGGACGCCTCCGGGGCTGCCTGCCTGCCGGGCCGCTCGGTCAAGGGAGCCCTGCGCTCGGCACTTCGTCGCTCTGGAAGCGCGGCCGGGGACAGCCCGCTGTGGGGCTCGATCGAGGTGGGGCCGTCGGTGACGGTCCACCCGATCCATCTGCCGCAGGTGCCTGAGGGGCAGACGGTGGAGCGCTTCGGTATCGCCGTGGACCGCAGGTGGGGGTCGGTGGGTGACGGCGCCCTGTTCACCCGGGAGATAGTGCCCGCGGGGACGCCGCTGACCTTGCAGCTGTCGGCCCGCGTGGGCTGGGTCGAGCCGCTGAGCGGGCGAGGCGACACGTCGGAGGTGTGCTCGGCGTCGGAGGAGGACGTGAGGAGCCTGTTCGCCGAGATCGTCGCTGTGGTGCGCTCTGGCGGGCTGACGCTGGGTGCGCGGCGCTCGGCGGGGTGGGGGCGTGTGCGCCTGGCCGACGCCGACGCGGTGACGGCCCGCCGCGCGGATCTGTCCTCCCCCGAGGGTCTGCGCTCCTACCGCACCCGCGGACAGGAGATCGAGCTTCCGCAGGTCGAGGACCTGGCATCGGACTCGCGTGTGAGCGTGGAGATCATGTGGTCCTCCCCCACCGGCATCCTCGTGGCCGCGCCGGATCCTCAGAAGGACGAGGAGGGGCGGGATCGCACGGTGCCGATGCGCGCGGGCGGTGAGGACTCGCCTTACGTGCTGCCCGGCTCCTCGGTGCGCGGTGCGCTGCGCAGCCGGTGCTCGCGGATCGCACGGACCGTCCTGGCGGCCCGAGGCGAGCAGCTTCGTGACTGGACCGACGTCGGGGTGCACGACCAGCTGGCCGATGACGCGGCCCTCGTGCGTGCTCTCTTCGGTGATACGGGCCGGCGCGGTGCGGTGACGGTCATGGACACGCACGCCCGTGGTGGGGTGACACAGGTCCGGTCACACAATGCGGGAGACCGGTGGACCGGCGGGGTCAAGGACGGCGCCCTGTTCACGGAGGAGCATGTCGCGAGCGAGTGGGAGCCGATCCGTCTCGACGTCGACCTCAAGCTGCTGGGGCTCGGCGAGGGCGGCGAGACGCCCACCGAGGCTGAGGAGCGGGAGCGCGCACGCGCCGGGCTGTGCCTGCTGGGGCTGGCTCTGGCGGAGCTGTCCACGGGGTGCCTGCCGTTGGGGAGCCGTGGCACACGTGGCCTGGGTGAGGCCAGGGCCCACATGATGACGGTCCGGGGTCCGGAGGACCTCCTGGGCGCACGCGAGTGGCGTATCGGTTCTGATGAGGCCGACGGCGAGTCCGTGGCGATGGGGCTCCTAGAGCACCTGCGCCGGGTCAACGCGGCACTGGAGTCCGGCTGGGCCGGCTACCTCACGCAGACGGGAGCAGAGCAGTGAGCAAGCGACACACCTGCCCGTCGGGCACAGGAGTGCTGACGGAGGGCGTCTGGCGGACGGCGCGGGTCGCAGACTCGCTGGCCGAGGTTCTCGGCCGGGCGGTCGGTGAGGCCGGGGCCCGGTGGCACGGCCTGGCGCTGACGACGCGGGGCGCGCGGGCCGTTACCGGCGTGAGCGCTGAGGGGCTGGAGGCCAGTGACGGCGCGGTGGACTCCACGACGGTCTTCGAGCTGCGCCTGTGGGCCTCTGCGGGCGCGCCAGAGAGTGCGTGGGCTCGTGAGCTGCGCTGGCTCAACGGCTCCGGTGGTGTGGAGGTGACCGTGTGGGAGGGCTCGGTGGCTCCGCCGCCGGTCGCCGACGGCGCGGCACCGTGCCTGCTGCGCCGTGGCTCCTACCTGCAGCACGCCCCGGCCGGGCGGGAGACGAGTCAGGAGATGGGTGTCGTTGAGGTGTTCTGTACGGAGGAGAGGTACGGGAACGTGGTGTTCGCAGACGAGCTGATGACGGGACGGTGGGCCTGACATGACCAAGACGCCAAGACCCCAGCCGCCCAGGAACAAGCCGAAGGCACCTAGCGCACAGCCCCGGCGCCCCGCGGGAGCCGCCTCCGGCACGCGTCATCCGCACCTGCACGAGGACTTCCAGCCCTTCCACTCGGCGGTCAACCGGATTCCGATCAACCGACCGCAGGCACGTGCATTGGCTGACAAGTACCCGCAGTTGCGGGGCCTGTTCGGAGATCACAAGGCTTCCTCCCTGGATCGCCTTGACGTCACGTCATTGTCCGGATCTATCGACGTGAAGATCACCGCACGTACCCCCCTGGTGTTCGGTGACCAGGACGAGAACGTCGTGTTACTGCCACGTGACGCCAAGGGGAATGTGGTTCTTCCTCCCACGATGGTCAAGGGCGTGGTCTCGCGCGCCTACGAGATTCTCACGGCGTCGCGCTTCCGCGTCTTCGACGGTCATGACGAGCCCCTGACCTACCGGGCGGACCCCGCCATGGCCAACGGCCTCGTCCCAGGAAGGATCCACTGCGAGTCGTTCACGACGTCCGACGGCCAGAAGCACCTGCAGTACAAGGTGGAGATCCTTGACGGTGCGGGGAAGAGCGGTACCCAGACCGCGCTGCTTCTGGACAAGGAGTCCGACGACTTCATCGAGGGAGGGCTTGATCTCCTCCGTCACGCAACGCCACACGGTCAGCAGGTCAGGGTAGGGCTCAGTAGACGCGGAACCCGGCTCTTCGTCACCCACGTGAGTGAGCCGGACTCGGAGGACCTGACTCAGGTCCTCCACCTGAAGACAACGTACGACGGTCAGGGCAGGCCACAACCGGAGAGGTTCTGGGCCGATGTGACCGGTTACCCCTGCCGCACCGCACCGGATGAGGCGACGGCGTCGGACCTGTTTGATGAGAAGAAGTATGAGCGCTTCTTCTTCAAGGTGACCTCTGCCAAGACGTCGACCTCCGGAGACCGTAAGGCGCTCACTGAAGACCATCTGAGTGCGTACACCCGTGTGCTCGACTCCTACGTCAGTCAGCACGAGGAGCCGGGCCAGGACGGGCACCTCCTCAATCGGGCCGCACTCACCTCGTCGCGTGATCTCGGCGACGGGGGCCTCGTCTTCGTGCGCCTAGACGATGATGGCGACGTCGCTGAGATCCTGCCGACGATGGTGGGGCGCCGCTCCTACGAGGCCTCGCCCCGGGAACTCGCAGCGAGGCAGAGGGTGCTGCCTGTCGCGCGGGCCGACGAGGCGTCATCAGCGGATAGGCTCTTCGGTTACGTCGTCGATGCCCCCGATGAGGGTGCTTCTGGTGGGGACGTGGCCGCCCGGGGACGCCTGTTCTTCGGGGCGGTCGACACCCGTGACGTCACGGTGTCGACCGACGCCAAGACGCTCGTACCACTGCTGTCTCCCAAGCCGTCCTCCGCGCGGCGTTTCCTCACAGACGTCCAGCCGGAGGAGGAGCGTCCCGCTCGCCGTAGCCGCTACTTCCGGGACGGCCAGCGGCTCGGTGCCGCCGCCTATCCGGTGCACCGCACGGCGTTGGGCAGGGACTTCCCCACTGAGGCGACGACATTACTGGTGGCTACCCCCGGAGAAGAGAACGCGAAGACGCGTCTGACCGCGAAGGACTGGGTGGCGACCGGCAGCGTCATGCACACGCGCGTCCGCTTCGAGGGCCTGTCCAAGGATGAGTTGGCGGCCCTGCTGTGGGTGCTCACGCCGGAGAACCTGGTCCCTGCGGGTGAACGCAAGCCCGGCCGCGTGGGCTACCTGAGGATGGGGCTTGGCAAGCCCTTCGGGTTGGGAGTGGTTGAGGTTCGGGCCACTGGTCTTCACCTCATCCGGTCCCAGGACCTCGCTTCGGCCTATGAGGGTCTGTCCGGGGCTCTGGGGACCGCGGAGACGGATGAGGTGCCCAGTGCCTTCCCGATGCCCTTCAAGGCCGATGTACTGCCGTGGGTTCGAGCGATGCAGCGTGCCGCCTACGGCTACGACGATTGCGTCCCCGTGAGCTACATGAGCCTGGAGGAGAACAAGGTCAACAATCAGACCGACAAGACGGGAGCCGTCAAGAACGACTGTGGCCTGGCGCCCCGCCCGCTCGAGCTCGAGCAGGACAAGCAGTCTCCCCTCAAGGTTCCTCGGCCGAAGAAGAACACGTGACTTCGCCGGTCTGAACAGGCCGACCTTCAGCCGTACGGTGCACAGTCTCGGGGTTGTGGTGGGCGGCGTCGGTGCCGCTCACCACAACCCGGTGTAGAGGCCTGCGTCGTCGAGGGCGGGGGCTGTGCCGTGC
>CALEXZ010000172.1 GCA_937926195.1 uncultured Actinomyces sp. | reverse complement strand
ACCGCTCCGACTGGCGCGTCAACGCCAACGCCAACCAGGGCTACTCGCTGGGCGGCATGATCCTCAACACCAGCGGCAAGGTCATCGCCAACTACTGGCTCTCCCAGATCTACTCCCAGGCCGCCGGTGACGCCCACCGCAGCGGCGACATCCACATCCACGACCTCGACATGTTCGCCGGCTACTGCGCCGGCTGGTCCCTCAAGACCCTCCTCCAGCAGGGCTTCAACGGTGTGCCCGGCAAGATCGCCTGCAACCCGCCCCGCCACTTCTCCAGCGCCGTCGGCCAGATCGTCAACTTCCTCGGCACCCTCCAGAACGAGTGGGCCGGGGCCCAGGCCTTCAGCTCCTTCGACACCTACATGGCACCCTTCGTGCGCCTGGACGCCATGACCTACGAGCAGGTCCTCCAGTGCATGCAGGAGCTCATCTTCAACCTCAACGTCCCGTCGCGCTGGGGCACCCAGACACCCTTCACCAACCTCACCTTCGACTGGACCTGCCCGGCGGACCTCGCCGACGAGCGGCCGCTCATCGGCGACGAGATGTGCGACTTCACCTACGGCGAGCTCGCCGAGGAGATGGGCATGATCAACCGCGCCTTCATGGAGGTCATGACCGAGGGCGACGCCGACGGGCGCGTCTTCACCTTCCCGATCCCCACGTACAACATGACCAAGGACTTCGACTGGGACTCGGAGAACGCCGAGCTGCTGTTCGCGATGACGGCGAAGTACGGCCTGCCCTACTTCCAGAACTTCATCAACTCAGAGCTCGACCCCGGCATGATCCGCTCGATGTGCTGCCGCCTCCAGCTCGACCTGCGCGAGCTGCTCAAGCGCGGCAACGGCCTGTTCGGCTCCGCCGAGCAGACCGGCTCCGTGGGCGTCGTCACCGTCAACATGGCGCGCCTGGGCTACCTCCACCAGGGTGATGAGGAGGGCCTGCTCGCTGCCCTCGACCGCCTCATCGACATCGCCTCCGACTCCCTGGAGCTCAAGCGCGTCGTCATCCAGCACCACATCGACGCCGGGCTCTTCCCCTTCACCAAGCGCTGGCTGGGGACCCTCGACAACCACTTCTCGACCATCGGCGTCAACGGCATGAACGAGATGGTCCGCAACTTCACCTCCGACGCCTACGACCTCACCGACCCGCGCGGACACGACATGTGCGTGCGCGTCCTCGACCACGTGCGTGAGCGCATGGTCGAGGTCCAGGAGGCCACCGGCCACCTCTACAACCTCGAGGCCACCCCGGCCGAGGGCACGACCTACCGCTTCGCCAAGGAGGACCGCAAGCGCCTGCCCGGCATCCTCCAGGCCGGCACGGACACCAACCCGTACTACACGAACTCCTCGCAGATCCCGGTCGGCTTCACCGACGACCCCTTCCTCGCTCAGGAGATGCAGGAGGAGCTCCAGACCAAGTACACGGGCGGCACCGTCCTGCACCTGTACATGAACGAGCGGATCTCCTCCGCCCAGGCCTGCAAGGAGCTGGTGCGTCGCTCGCTCACGGCCTTCCGCTCCCCGTACATCACCATCACGCCGACCTTCTCCATCTGCCCGGCCCACGGCTACCTCGCCGGCGAGCACCTCACGTGCCCCAGGTGCGCCGCGCTGCACCCGGGTGCCGAGCCGGTCGAGTGCGAGGTGTGGACGCGCGTCATGGGCTACTTCCGTCCGGTCCAGTCCTTCAACATCGGCAAGAAGGGCGAGTACGACGAGCGCAGGATGTTCACCGAGCGCGCCGCCGGCGGGCACGGCCCGGCGACCTCCCGCCTGACGTCCCTGAGCGCCTGAGCCCTCGCCACGGACAAGGAGGAACAGGTGTCCAGTTGGAGCGTTGAGCTCACTCCCCGCGCCGAGGAGCAGCGGCGTCAGGTCAACGACCTGGAGTACGCGTACGCGCTGAGGGCGGAGGCGGAGGCGGCGCGGCGCGGTGAGATCAAGACGCGCCGACTTGACGAGGTCGCCGCGTCCCTCGGCCTCGATGACTGAGACCGAGGAGGTGCGAGCCCCGTCGGGTGGCCCCGCGGACTCGCTCCAGATCGCGGGGCTCGTCCCCATGAGCACCGTCGACTGGCCGGACCACCTCACCGCGACGGTCTTCCTGCAGGGCTGCCCCTGGAGGTGCTTCTACTGCCACAACCGCGACCTCATCCCCCTGCGCACGCCCGGGGCGGTGGCCTGGCAGGAGGTGCGCGACCTGCTCCGACGGCGTCGGGGGCTGCTCGACGGCGTGGTGTTCACCGGCGGTGAGGCCCTGCGCCAGGACGGCCTGGCCGACGCCGCCCGTGAGGTGAAGGCGGTGGGCTTCGCCGTCGGGCTGCACACGGCCGGGATGTACCCCAGGCGGCTGCGTGACCTCGTGGAGGACGGGCTCGTCGACTGGGTGGGCCTGGACGTCAAGGCCCTGCCCGAGCACTACGCCCAGGTGGTGGGGCGGCCCAACGCGGCGGCGAAGGTGTGGCAGTCGCTCGACGTCGTCGTCGGCTCCGGCGTCGAGGCCGAGGTGCGCACCACCGTCGTCCCCGGTGACGTCACCGCCGACGACGCCGTGGAGGTCGCCCGCCGGGCCCACGAGGCCGGGGCGCGCGTCTACGCGCTGCAGCAGGTGCGTGCCCGGGGCACGAGCGGCACCTTCCCCGTGGTGGCACCCGGCTGGGACGCCCGGTGCGAGCGCATGGCCGCCGAGATCGAGGCGATGGGCTGGGAGCGCTTCACCTACCGGCCCGCCTGAGTCGCGCCCCACCGGTTGGCCGGCTGTGCGTCCGACGTCGAGGCGGCCCCGGTTGCTTGACCGTCACCCCATCCGAAGGGATACTGAGTATCCATTACTCGGTAACTAAGGGTGTCGGGGTTGATCCGGGAGGTTCCATGTCCGTCAAGCACGCCCTGCTCGCCCTGCTGTCCGCAGGCGACGCCGGTACCTACCAGCTCCGCAAGGACTTCGAGTCCTCGACCGGCTCGACGTGGCCGCTCAACATCGGTCAGGTCTCCACCACGCTTGGTCGTCTGGAGCGCGACGGCCTCGTGGTGCGGCACGCAGCCGCCCTCGCCCAGACGGCCCTCGCCCAGGCGGCCCCCAGCCGGACCGGGTCCACCAGATCCGGCTCGGCCTTAGGCTCCTCCGAGGTCGCGGCCTGGTCCCTGACCGAGGCCGGTCGCGCCGAGCTCGTTCGCTGGTGGAACGCCCCGGTCCTGCGCCGCCACCCGGAGCGCGACGAGCTCATCATCAAGCTCGCCCTGGCCACGACCGCGCCCGGCGTCGACGTCGCCGCCCTCGTCCAGCGCCAGCGCCAGGCCAGCCAGGCCGCCCTGCACGAGATCACCCGTGCGCGCCGCGCCGCCGACGAGGACCTCGCCGCTTCCCTCGTCCTGGACCACCACGTCTACGCCCTGGAGGCCGAGCTCCGCTGGCTCGACGACGTCGAGGGCCGCCTCGCACAGGCGCGCCGCCTCTCCCCGGGCACCAGCGGCTCCGCCGCCACCGACCGGACCACCGCCGACCGGCCCGCACCCAACGCGCTCACCGCGGGCCGACCGACCACCAGCCGGCCCGCCGTCGGGGGCCCCAGATGAGTGCCGCCGAGGCCGTCCTGCGCCTGGAGGCCGTCACCCGCGTCCACGGCGAGGGCCCCCGCGCGGTCACCGCCCTGAAGGACGTCGACCTGGTCCTGGGCCCCGGCGAGTTCGTCGCCGTCATGGGCCCCTCGGGCTCCGGGAAGTCCACGCTGCTCAACCTCGCCGGCACCCTGGACACGCCCACCTCCGGGCGGGTCCTCGTCGAGGGGCAGGACCTGGCGGGCCTGAGCCCCACCCGGAAGGCGGACCTGCGGCGTCGTTCCATCGGCTTCGTCTTCCAGGACTTCAACCTCCTGCCGTCCCTGACCGCCGTCGAGAACGTCGCCTTCCCCCTGGAGCTCGACGGCGTGCCCGTGGCCCGCGCACGCGCCCAGGCCATGGAGGCCCTTGACGGCGTCGGCGTCGCCGAGCTCGCCGACCGCTTCCCCGAGGACGTCTCCGGCGGCCAGGCCCAGCGGATCGCCATCGCCCGCGCCCTCATCGGGCCGCGCCGCCTCCTCCTGGCCGACGAGCCCACCGGCGCCCTCGACTCGGCCACCGGCGGTGACGTCGTGGCCGTCCTGCGGCAGCGCGCCGACGACGGTGCCGCCGTCCTGCTCGTGACCCACGAGCCCCGCTTCGCCGCCTGGGCGGACCGCACCGTCTTCCTGCGCGACGGGCGCACGGTGGGAAGCTCGGCGGCCGAGGACCCCTCGGTGCTCCTGACCCCCTTCGGTGACGACGCCACGGAGCGGCCGTGAGGGCCCGGTTGCGCGCTCTGCGCCCCGTCGTGCGCCTGGCCCGCCGCGACGCCGCCCGCCACCGCCTGCGCACCATCAGCGCCATCCTCCTCATCGCCCTGCCGGTGGCGGCCGTCGGCGGCGCGCTCGTCCTGCTGGCCACCCACGGCTCAGACGTGCCCGGCCGCCGGGCGGCCCTGGACTCCGTCCCCGACGGCGTCCAGGCCGTCGTCACCGGCACCGCCGTCAACCCACTGTCCTCACCCATCCGGCAGCGCCCCGAGGGGCTGGGGTCCTGGGT
>CALEXZ010000171.1 GCA_937926195.1 uncultured Actinomyces sp. | reverse complement strand
GCGTGCAGGTCTCGCGTACCTTCTACGCGCGCGGCCAGACCGGCCAGCAGCTGCTCATCGGCGCCTACCAGGCCCTGGAGCGCCAGGTCGCGGCCGGCACCGTCAAGGAGTACCGCCGCCACGAGATGGTCGAGCTCATCCTCGTGGGCGGCAAGGCCAAGGGCATCATCGCCCGCGACATGGTCTCCGGCGAGATCCAGACCCACCTGGCCGACGCCGTCGTCCTGTGCACCGGCGGCTACGGCAACGTCTTCTTCCTGTCGACCAACGCCATGGGCTGCAACGCGACCGCCATCTGGCGCGCGTACCGCAAGGGCGCGTACTTCGCCAACCCCTGCTACACGCAGATCCACCCCACCTGCATCCCGCAGTCCGGCGACTTCCAGTCCAAGCTCACTCTCATGAGCGAGTCGCTGCGCAACGACGGGCGCATCTGGGTGCCGAAGAAGGCCGAGGACTGCGACAAGGACCCGCGCTCGATCGCCGAGGAGGACCGCGACTACTACCTCGAGCGCATCTACCCGGCCTTCGGCAACCTCGTCCCCCGCGACATCGCCTCCCGCCAGGCCAAGAACATGTGCGACGAGGGCCGCGGCGTCGGCCCGGCCATCAAGGAGACCGCCCCGGACGGCACCCAGCGCATGATGCGCCGCGGCGTCTACCTCGACTTCTCCGAGGCCATCGGCCGCCTGGGCAAGGACGCCGTGTCCGCCCGCTACGGCAACCTCTTCGAGATGTACCAGCGCATCACCGGCGACGACCCCTACGAGGTCCCGATGCGCATCTACCCGGCCGTGCACTACACGATGGGCGGCCTGTGGGTCGACTACGACCTGGAGTCCAACGTCCCGGGCCTGTACGTGGCCGGAGAGGCGAACTTCTCCGACCACGGCGCCAACCGCCTGGGCGCCTCCGCCCTCATGCAGGGCCTGGCCGACGGCTACTTCGTCCTGCCCAACACGATGAACGACTACCTCGCGGACATGCTGCGCGAGGGCAAGGTAGACCCCAAGGCCCCCGAGATCGCCGAGGCCGAGGCGGCTGTCAGGGACCGCATCGACCGGCTCATGGCGCTCAAGGGCACCCGCTCCGTCGACGACTTCCACATGGCCCTGGGCCGCATCATGTGGGAGTACTGCGGCATGGAGCGCCGCGACGCAGGCCTGCGTGACGCCATCACCCAGATCCGCGAGCTCAAGGCCGAGTTCTGGCGCGACGCGCGTGTGACCGGTGAGGCGATGGAGCTCAACCAGGCGCTGGAGAAGGCGGGTCGTCTGCTCGACTTCTTCGAGCTCGCCGAGCTCATGTGCATCGACGCCCTGCACCGGCGCGAGTCCTGCGGCGGTCACTTCCGCGCCGAGTCCCAGACTCCCGAGGGCGAGGCCCTGCGCCACGACGACGAGTTCCTCTACGTCGCGGCCTGGGAGTTCGCAGGCGACGAGCAGCCTCCGATCCTTCACAAGGAGCCCCTCATCTACAATGACATCGAGCTCAAGCAGCGGAGTTACAAGTGAACATCAAGCTCAAGATCTGGCGTCAGAAGAACCAGAGCACCGCAGGCCGCTTCGAGGAGTACTCGATGTCCGGCATCGAGGAGCACATGTCGTTCCTTGAGGTCCTGGACCTGCTCAACGAGCAGCTCTTCCAGGCCGGCAAGGAACCCGTCGCCTTCGACTCGGACTGCCGTGAGGGCATCTGCGGCCAGTGCGGCGTCGTCATCAACGGTCAGGCCCACGGCCCGATCCGCTCGACGACCTGCCAGCTGCACATGCGCCACCTCGCCGAGGACCCCTCCTTCAAGGACGGCGACACCATCACCATCGAGCCCTGGCGCTCGACCGGCTTCCCGGTGCTCAAGGACCTCATCGTGGACCGCTCCGCCCTGGACCGCATCGTCCAGGCCGGCGGCTACATCTCGGTCAACACCGGTGCCGCCCCGGACGCGCACGCAGTCCCGGTCAAGAAGGAGAACGCCGAGGCCTCCTTTGAGGCCGCGGCCTGCATCGGCTGCGGCGCCTGCGTGGCGGCCTGCCCCAACGCCTCCGCCATGCTGTTCACCGGCGCGAAGATCGCCCACCTGGGCCTGCTCCCGCAGGGCCAGCCCGAGCGCCTGCCGCGCGTGGTGAGCATGCTCAACCAGCACGACGCCGAGGGCTTCGGCGGCTGCGCCAACATCGGTGAGTGCGCTGCCGTCTGCCCCAAGTCCGTGCCGCTGGAGGTCATCACGCGACTCAACCGTGACCTCGGCCACGCCTTGTGGGCCGACGCCCGGGCCCACTGAGCCGCACGCGCCCGTCACGCGACCCGCACCCCGCGTCCCTCAGGGACGCGGGGTGCGGCGCGCCTGGAGGCCGTCGAGGATGAGCTCGATCTTGCGGTCGAGCCAGCCGCGCTCAAGCCAGGAGGCGTCGGGCTCGAAGACGGCGGGCAGCCGGGCGAATCCCGCAGGCGCAGCCGGGTCGCCGTTCCAGGAGGAGCGCAGCGCCGCCACGCTGATATGGGCGCTGATGACGGTGTCGCTGATGGCGTCGACGGCCAGGGCGGCGTCCTGGGGGCTCATGCCGGAGGCGACGAAGGCGTCGTGGGCGGCGGTGACGGTGCCCGCGAAGTACTCGGCGGACCAGGGGACGGTGAGCAGGAGCTGGTCCAGTCCGTGGGCGGACTCCAGCAGCGTCCACAGGGCGTCGGCCTGGTTGTGGGCGTTGCGGCGCCAGCTGACGGGGTCGGGCTGGAAGCGCAGGCGGGTGGCGAGCTCGGCCAGGCAGGCACGCATGAGGCCTTCGCGCGAGTCGATGGTGCGGTAGAGGGCGGAGGGCGCCACTCCGAGGCGTTGCGCGACGGCGGTGAGCGTGAAGGCGTTGACGCCGATCTCCAGGGCGGCGTCGACGACGTCCTGCCGGCTGAAGGCCGGTCTGCGTCCGGTGGGGCGCCCCAGTCGTGTCATGCCCCCACGGTAACGGTCCCGTCCTCCCTTGCTGTGTCCTCCGCAACAGGACTAAGGTGTGCCTCAGTCAAATCTGAAAGTCATTCAGAAAGGGTGGGCGCCCGTGAGGGACCAGAGCGCCGCGACCGCCGCCGAGCCGACACCGCCCGCGCATCCACTGGACAACCCGGGACCGGCCCCCCAGGGGCAGGTCGCTGACGGACAGACGCAGGACGCCGACCGTGCCCGCCAGGGACGGGCGGCCCTGGCACGCCTGGGCGCGCCGGTGCGAGCCCAGCTGCGGGCGGGGCAGGTGCTCGTCATCCTCTCCGGGCTGCTGTCGGTGGCGCCCTACCTCGCGCTCGTGCACCTGGGCGACATCCTCCTGGCCGCCCACCAGGCCGGAACCTCGCCGGACCCCGGGCAGGTGCGCGCGGTCGTCATGCTCCTGGTCAGCGCCTACAGCGGGCGGCTCACGCTCTACCTCCTGGCCCTGCTCATCACCCACGTCGCGGACCTGCGCCTGCGCGACCGGATGCGCCGCGAGATCGTCGAGCGCGTGAGCCGCGCCCCGCTGGCCTGGTTCACCGAGTCGACCTCCGGCCGGATCCGCAAGGCCGTCCAGGACGACACCGCCCTGGTGCACACCGTCATCGCCCATGGTCCGGTCGAGCGTCTCAACGCCCTCGTCTCCCCGCTGGCGCTGCTGGCCTGCGCCCTGTGGATCGACTGGCGCCTGGCCCTGCTAGCTGTCGCCACCGTGCCCCTGTACGTCATCACGTACTCCTTCTCGATGAAGGATATGAGGGCCAAGACCGTCGAGATGGACCGTCGCCTGGCTGACGTGTCCTCCACGATGGTGGAGTTCGTGGCCGGCATCTCGGTGGTCAAGGCCTTCGGACGTGTCGGACGCGCACACGGCGCCTACCTCGGCGCCGCCGACGGCTTCTCCCGCTTCTACCGCGCCTGGGCGATGCCGCTCATGACCGTCAGCTGCCTGGCCTACACGTGGGTGTCGATCCCCGTCATCCTGATGGTCAACCTCGGCGTCGGCTCCCTGCTCGTGCACGCGGGCACCGTCACCCTGCCCCAGGTCCTGGCCGCCACCCTCGTCGCCCTCGTCCTGCCCGGTGCGCTCATCACCGTCGTGTCCCTGTCCTGGTCCTACCAGATCGCCGGAGCCGCGGCCCTGCGCCTGTGCCATGTCCTCGACACGCCCGCCCTGCCCGCGCCCGGTGCACCGCGTCGACCCGACGGCGCCCGCGTCGAGATCGACCACGTCTCCTACTCCTACGGCACCACCCTCGCCGTCGACGACGTCACCCTCACCCTCGAGCCCGGCACCGTCACCGCCCTGCTGGGGCCCTCTGGCTCCGGCAAGTCGACGCTGGCGACGATGATCGCGCGCTTCGCCGACCCCGACACCGGTGCGGTCCGCGTCGGCGGGGTGGACCTGCGCGACATGGACGAGCAGACGCTGTACTCCACGGTGTCCTTCGTCCTGCAGGACGCCCAGCTGCTGGGGGCCACCGTCCGCGAGAACATCGCCCTGGGCCGACCCGAGGCCACGCTGGAGCAGGTGCGCGCCGCGGCACGGGCGGCACGCATCGACGAGGAGGTCATGGCCCTGCCCGACGGGTACGACACCGTCCTGGGCGCGCAGACCGCGCTGTCGGGCGGCCAGGAGCAGCGCATCGCCATCGCCCGGGCCGTCCTGCTCGACACCCCCGTGCTGGTCATGGACGAGGCGACCGCCATGGCCGACCCCGAGTCCGAGGCGCAGATCCAGGAGGCGCTGAGCGAGCTGGTGCGCGGCCGGACGGTGCTCGTCATCGCCCACCGGCCCGCGGCGGTGCGCGGGGCGCACCGTATCGCCGTCATGGAGCGCGGCCGTCTCGTGGCCCTGGGCAGTCACGACGAGCTCGTCGACCAGCGTCACTACCGCGCCCTGCTGCGCCAGTCGGGCCTGAGCGACGGGAGCGACGGCGGCGGCCCCGCGGACGCGGACAAGTGGGGGGACGGTGTCCCCGCCTCCGGAGCGAGGACCGACCTGACCGCTGAGCCCGCTGACGAGGCCGGCGGGAGCGCCGGGCAGGACACAGAGCCTGCCCCCACGGCCCCGCCCGTCCCCAGCCGTCGGGTCACCCGGTCCCTGCTGTCGCACTACCACCGCTTCATGAGCGAGGCCTCCTGGACGGACATGGTGAGAGGACTGGTGCTGGGGGCCGTCAGCGGTGCCGTCTCCGGCCTGAGCCTGCTCGTCCTGCTGCCCGCCTCGGTCGCCCTGGCCCCCGGTGAGCGGTGCTGGGGCCTGGGCCTGGGAGGCTGGCTGATCGTCCTGGCCCTGACCGCCGTCGCGGGCGCCGTCAGCGACTTCCTCGGCGTGCGCACCGGCATGCTGGGAGCACTCGGCTTCATGCACGACGTCCACCACGCCGTCGGTGCGCAGATCGCCCGCCTTCCCCTGCGCTGGTTCACCTCCGACACCGCCGGGGTCATGTCGCGCGCCGTCAGCGCCGAGATGCTGTCACTGGGGGAGTCCGCCGCCCAGTTCCTCTACCGGATGGTCTCGACCACCGCGGCCGCCGTCGTCGTCGGGACGGGGGCCTGGGTGTGGGACTGGCGCCTGGGGATGCTGCTGAGCGTGGCTGCGCCCGTGCTGGCCGTCATCATCGGCCTGGCCCGCAGGCTGCTCGACCGCGCCAAGGTCATCACCGAGCCGGCCGAGCGCGAGATCGCCGTGCGTGTCGTCGAGCTCGCCCGCTGCCAGGGGGCGCTGCGCTCCTGCCGGGCCACGAACCGCTTCCGGCCCCTGTCGCTGGCCTTCGAGCAAGGACGGCGTGCCTCACGACGGGCCCTGTGGTGGGCGACCGGAGGCTCCCTGCTGTCCGGAGCCTTCACCCAGGTCGTCGTCGTCGCCATGATCATGCTCACCGCCGAGCTGGCCGTCCGGGGCTCCCTGAGCCCGGTGAGCGCGGTGGTCACGATCGGGCTGTGCCTGCGCTTCGCCACCATGCTCGACGACCTCAGTGCCGCCGTCCTCGCCCTGGAGGAACGCCGCCAGATGATGACGCACCTCGACGCCGTCATGGACGCCCCGGTCATGGCGGAGCCCTCCCGCCGCGCGACGCTCGCGCAGCCGGGCGCGGTCGAGCTCGACGACATCGTCTTCGGCTACACCGACTCCGAGCGCGTCCTGGACGGGGTGAGCCTGCGGGTCCCGGCACGCACGATGTGCGCTGTCGTGGGGCCCTCCGGCTCCGGCAAGACCACCATCGCCCGCCTCGTGGCCCGCTTCTGGGACGTCAACGCCGGCCGGGTGCTGGTGGGCGGCACCGACGTTCGCGACATGCCGACCTCCCAGCTCATGGAGCAGCTGTCCATGGTCTTCCAGGATGTCTACCTCTTCGACGACACCCTGGCCGCCAACATCCACGTCGGAGACCCCACCGCCTCCCCGGAGCGGGTGCGCTGGGCGGCGGACCTGGCAGGCGTCACCGAGATCGTCGACCGCCTGCCCGGAGGATGGCGGGCACGCGCCGGGGAGGGCGGGCGGGCCCTGTCCGGCGGGGAGCGCCAGCGCGTGTCCATCGCCCGTGCCCTGCTCAAACGAGCCCCGATCGTCCTGCTCGATGAGGCGACCAGCGCCCTGGACGCGGAGAACGAGGCCCACGTGGTCGCGGCGATGCACGAGCTGCGGCGCAGCGCCACCCTCGTGGTCATCGCCCACAAGCTTGAGACCATCTGCGCCGCCGACCAGGTGATCGTCCTCGACGACGCCGGACGCGTCGCCCAGGCCGGGCACCACACCGAGCTCGTCGCCGTCGACGGCCCCTACCGGCGCTTCTGGGAGCAGCGCACCCGCGCCCGCGGCTGGTCCCTGGTCTGAGCCACCGTGGACGGGCACAGGACCGGGGGCCCGGGCCCGTGAGGAACCGGGGGCCCGGGCCCGTGCGGGGGACCGCTAGGCTGGCGGACGTGAGCGAACCGCTGATCCTGGGAATCGAGTCCACCTGCGACGAGACGGGCGTGGCCCTCGTGCGCGGGCGCGAGCTGCTCGGCGACGTCGTCGCCACCTCCATGGACGAGTACGCCCGCTTCGGCGGCATCATCCCCGAGATCGCCTCCCGGGCCCACCTGGAGTCCTTCCTGCCCACCCTCGACGCCGCCCTCGCCGCGGCCGACGTCGACCTGGGCGAGGTCGACGCCGTCGCCGTATGCGCCGGCCCCGGTCTCGTCGGCTCGCTCACCGTCGGCATCAGCGCCGCCAAGGCGCTCGCCGCCGCCACCGGCACACCCCTGTACGGCGTCAACCACGTCATCGGCCACCTCGCCGTCGACGAGCTCGTCCACGGGCCCCTGCCCAATCGCTTCGTCGGGCTCATCGTCTCCGGCGGGCACTCCAGCATCCTCGCGGTCAACGACATCGCCACGGACGTCGTCGAGCTGGGCGGCACCCTCGACGACGCCGCGGGCGAGGCCTTCGACAAGGTCGGGCGCCTGCTCGGCCTGCCCTACCCCGGAGGGCCGCACGTGGACCGCCTCTCCCAGCAGGGCGACCCCACCGCGATCCGCTTCCCGCGCGGCCTGGCCGCAGGCAAGGACAAGGAGCGCCACCGCTACGACTTCTCCTTCTCCGGCCTCAAGACCTCGGTCGCGCGCTACGTCGAGTCCCTGGAGGACCAGGGCCGTGAGGTGCCGCAGGCGGACGTGTGCGCGGGCTTCTCCGAGGCCGTCAACGACTCCCTCACCGCCAAGGCCGTCCAGGCCTGCCTCGACCAGGAGGTCGACACTCTCGTCATCGGGGGCGGTTTCTCAGCCAACTCGCGCGTGCGCTCCCTGGCCGCCGAGCGCTGTGAGGCCGCCGGGATCACCCTGCGGGTGCCGCCGCTGCGCTACTGCACGGACAACGGTGCCCAGATCGCCGCCCTCGGCTGCGCCGCCGTGCGTGCGGGCGTGGCCCCCAGCCCCATGGACTTCGCCCCCGACTCGGCGATGCCGCTGGACGTCATCGTCGCCCGCTGAGCCCCGCCGTCGGCCGGGGCGCCAGCGCGCGGGTCGTCACGGCTCACAGCGGCTCGACGACGAGGACCGCGCCCCTCGACGAGCCCGACGCACCCGCTGAGCCACGCTCCCCCGCGCGCCGTCCGACCCGGGTGAGCACCCAGGTCTCACCGGCCGTGCCGTTCAGACGCAGCGAGGCGCGCAGCGCGTCGGGGGAGACGTCGATCCCGCGCTTGTGAATCTCCAGGCGCCCGATGCCCCGCTCACGCACCCGCGCCTTGAGGCCGCGCAGGTGCAGCGCCAGCACCTCGCGCAGGCGCCAGCAGGTGACGAAGGGAGCCAGGGAGGGCGGCGGCAACGTGTCCCCGGTGAGGTAGGCGATACGCGTGCCCACCGGGCGCGCGTCGGTGCGCCTGGCGATCTCGGCGACGAGCCCCGCGCGGATGGCCGCGCCGTCTGGCTCGATGAGGTAGGTGCCCAGCTCCTCGGCGCCCGTGACCGGCTCAACCTGCTCGGGCTCGACGGAGGGGTCCGTGCAGGACGGGTCTGCCAGGCGGTGGGCGCGCATCTCGCCGTCGGCGGTGGGGGACAGGACGAGGGCCGAGCGGCCCGGCCCCTCCGGGGCCAGCGGGCCGCACCAGACGGCTGCCTCGACGACCTCCCGGGCCACCGAGACCCACTGGACGTGGGCGTCGGCGGGCAGCAGCGCGTGGTCGATGCCGGGCGCGGCCTTGACGCCCACGGCCTCGACGCGCTCGCGCAGCGCCAGGACCTGGCTCAGCCGCGGGGACCACTGCTCGGGGTCGCTCAGGCGCCGGCCCTGTGCGCGCCGGGCCGGGTCCGCGAAGACGGCGTCCACGCCCTCAAGATCGACGGTGGTGGCGTCCTGGCACAGGATGCGGGCGTTGTCGAAGGGCATGAGGTTGACGGTGGCCAGGGCCGCCGTCGGCTCGTCCCGCTCGACGGCGAGCACCTCCAGGCCCAGCCCCGCCAGGGCGATGGCGTCACCGCCGATCCCGCAGCCCAGGTCCGCCACCCGACCGGCCCCGGCGGAGACGTAGCGCGAGGCGTGGTGGGCCGAGACCGCCAGGCGCGTGGCCTGCTCCAGGCCGTCAGGTGTGAACAGCATCCGCTGGGCGAAGTCACCGAACTTCGCGGCGGCGCGTGCGCGCAGGCGCTGCTGGGTGAGGGCCGCCGCCACGAGCGCCGGATCGTGGCCGGCAGCGCGCAGGGACTCACCCAGGCGCAGGGCCTCGGACTCCTCGTACGGGGGCAGGCTGCACAGCAGCTCCCAGCCCTGGGGGGTCAGCAACGGAGCGAGGGCGGCGGCCGGCGACGATGCGTTCACCCGGCGATCCTCCCACGCCCGGGGAGCGCGCACCGTGAGCCCGGCACCGTGGTGGCGATAGGTTGGGAAGAAGCCGCCCGACCGTGCGGGCGGCAAGCCGGGCGCGAGCGAGGGGACGGGTGGAGACGATGTCGGGCAGACGGAGAGCCGGGCGGGCCGGTGCGGCCCGTCGCCGCCGGGCCGTGGGGGCGCTCCTGGGCGTCCTCGTCCTCCTGTCGGCACCGAGCACGTGGATCTGGGTCACCAGCGCAGGGCACGTGGACACCCTGGAGAGCGCCTCCGACACCACCGCACCCGTCGCCATCGTCCTGGGCGCCCGCGTGTACGACTCGGGCAGGCCCTCGCCGTGGCTGACCTACCGCCTCGACGCCGCCGCCGAGCTCTACCTCAGCGGCCGGGTGGACGCCCTGCTCGTCTCCGGCGACGGCCGCGAGGGCGCCCACGACGAGCCGGGAACGATGCGCGACTACCTCGTGGCCGCCGGGGTCCCGCCGCAGGCCGTCGTCCTCGACACAGCGGGCTATGACACCTACGACACCTGCGTGCGCGCCCACGAGGTCTTCGGGGTGAGCCAGGCCCTCGTCGTCACGCAGGACTTTCACGCGCCCCGCGCCGTCACCCTGTGCCGCCAGGCGGGGATCGACGCGCAGGGCGTGGCGGACACGCGGGCGCGGGCCAACCGCACGACCTGGGTGCGCTCGTGGGTGCGTGAGCGGGTGGCGGCGCTCAAGGCCGTGTGGGACGTGCTCAGCGGACACGACCCGGTGCTGGGCGCGGCGCGCACGGACGTGGAGGAGGCGGTCTCCTGGACGCGCGCGCACCGCGACGAGCAGGCGCAGGGACAGTGAACGCCATCGGCGAACCCGGCCCCCCGATCTGGCACTCACGTTGACTGAGTGCTAACGCCGCGCGTAGATTCGCGGTCAGACGCGGCACCGCAGCTCGGTGCCGCGGCCCGCGCCCCCGGCGCTGACGGACCGGCCCCCGCGACGGCGGCCCGCCTCACTGAGGGCGTGCACACCACATACACGACGCGCTGTGCGCGCGAAGGACGCTGAACAAGCGAGAAGGGGAGGACGCCATGGCGATCTCCATCAAGCCGCTCGAGGACCGCA
>CALEXZ010000170.1 GCA_937926195.1 uncultured Actinomyces sp. | reverse complement strand
CCCACTATGGCATAAAAAACATGACACACTATCGAGTTCTCAAACAACACACCCATAAGATCGTCGGCGCGAGCACGTTCGCCGCACCGCCTCTCTCAAGGCGACCCGACCAAGTTAACCAGAGGGCCGCGAGCCGGTCAACTTCGGGATGGGTGATCCCGATCTCAACTGAGCTCGTGGCCGTCGGATCCGGCCGAGGTGCCACCCCTTGGGCCTTACGACCCTTGCGGCAGCGGGTGGAAGATTAGCCCGACGAGCCCGCCGCATGTCAAACCGACGGGACGTGACGCCGCACACGTCATGCGCCAGCGGGTTCCGCCTCACCAGAGAACGCCCGAGATCCTGCGCATCCTTTGGGGCGCACCGCACGGTAGACGTAGTGCAGCGGCGGGTCGAGCGGGTTTTCCGGCTCCATCGCTCCCTCCGCGACCCGGTGCAGACCCGCTCTCTCCAGCGCCCGCCACGAGGCGACGTTCGCAGCCACCACCGCCACCAGGACAACCGGGGCCTGCGGGTAGGTGCGCCACGTGTCCTCCACCATCGCCGCGATCATGCGCGAGCCCAGGCCTCGTCCCCGCAGCGACGCCTGCGCCACGAGGTAGTCCAGCTCGACAGCCCCCGGAGGGACCGCCGTGACGGAGGACAGCTCAGCGGCGTCCTCGGGGTAGTCGCTGATGAGCGAACGCTGCACCAGGCCCACCGGACGCCCGTCGAGCAGGACGACGAGGTCCTCTCCCGGTTCCTCGCCACGACAGCTCGGTCCGAAGTCTCGTTCAATGGCCTCTGTACTCGTCTCGTGATGCCACCACCGCGCGGTCTGCGGCTCACGCAGCCACTCGCCCAGCATGGGGAGGTCCTCGGCGGTCAGCGCCCGCCACGTCAGCGTGCCCTCAACGGTGTCCACACCGGCAGGGTACCGAGTACGCCCGAGGCGCGTACCGCGCCGTCCCCGTACCGGCCCGCACACGCCGAGCACACAAAGGGCCCGGACCGTGCGGTCCGGGCCCTTCCGGGGTGGAGCTAGGGGGATTCGAACCCCCGACCTTCTCATTGCGAACGAGACGCGCTACCAACTGCGCCATAGCCCCAGGTGCCCGCTGATCGTAGCACCGCCGGTGGGAGCGGCTGCAAGCCGCGCCTCCGTGAGGCCCACCACGGCGGCGGCCTGGGCCCCGGTGCGAGTCCTGATGCGGACCCCGGTGCGGCCCCCGCACCGGTGAGGAGTCAGTACGTGCCCGCCTCAGGCACCGGCGGCCCGACGCCGCTCGAGCACGGCGTCGAGGTCGATGGGGGCGGCAAGCTCCGTCTCCTCCTCCAGCGCCGGGTAGGTGCGCGCCGACACCGGACGCACCGGCACGGGCGCGGAAGGCTGAGAGTCCTCCTCCAGGTTGTCGATGACACGACGCGGCCCCGACGTCACCAGCGTGTAGGTCGGCGCAGGCACCTTGACCGGCGACCAGCCCTGCGGCGGGGTCGCCGTCGTCGGCTCCTCCACCACGTCAGACGCGGCAGACACCTGCGGGGCGGAGGCGGGCAGCACGGCCCGCGCCCACGCCCCCACTGTCATACCCGGCACGGTCACGTCCTGCGCCTGCCTCGCCGCCTCAACCTCCTGCTCGTCGCGCCCGCCCTCGTCGCGCGCGCCCTCGTCCCGCCGCACCGCGGTGTGCGAGCGACCGCCCGCCCGCAGGCCGTCGTGGGGCTCACCGTCCCCCGCCCTGTCCTGCGCCTCACGCAGCGGTTCGCTCGCCGCCTGCTCCGGGGCCTCGCCTGCCGGCTCGACGGAGACCGGGGTCGTCGTCAGCCTCGACAGCTCGCTCTCCAGCCGCGAGATCCGACGGCGCTCACGCCGGTCGGCCTCCGCCGAGGACACCGCGGCCTGGCGCCCCACCAGCATCGAGGTGCCGAGCAGCACCGCGGGAGCCAGCGCCGACCACCACGGAAGCGCGGTCACCACACTGGCGACCACGACCCCCAGCAGCACGGCCAGAAGCGACAGCGCCACAATCGCACGTCGCGACGCCGCCACCCGACGGTTTTCACGCCCCTGCTCGTGGGCGCGTCGCGCACGCACCAGCTCGCGCTCGGTCCGCAGTGCCCGCACGTTCCTCACCGCCGGCCTGTTCATGGCCCTGACCTCCGGTCGATTCTTGAAGATCTCCGCGTGAACCCCGTCCGCACAAGCCTCATCGACAGAGGGCGCTGACGCCCCCGTGGCCAGGACCCTCAGGTTGCCTGAGTAGCGGTCCTGGGCACGCGACAGGCCCATCACCTCACGGCGACCCACCAGCAGCGGCAGGAGGTACACGGCGAGAACCGCGACGAGAACGACCAGCGCCCAGATCTCGATCCTCATCGGGCTACGGTAAGCGGCCCGGGCACGCACGGAGTGCAGCGACGCGGCGTGTTGGTCTTCCTCACGGGATACTCCCAGGGCCGACGACGGCGCTCAGCGCGCCTGCGCCGCCAGCCCGGCCACCAGGGCGCCGTCGGAGACCATGTCCTCGTGGGTGCGCGCGTGCACGACGTGGTCCCACCACTGGCCGTTGATATGCATGCAGCCCCGACGCAGACCCTCCTGCTTCAGGCCCAGACGTCGGCACACGACCAGGCTCCGGGTGTTGTCGGGCCGCACGAGGACCTCGACCCGGTGCAGCCCGACCCGCGGCCCCAGCAGGTGGTCGATGACCATGGCCAGCGCCAGCGTCATGACGCCGCGCCCCTCCCAGGCGGAGCCGATCCAGTAGCCGACCGCCGCCTGACGCACCGAGCCCCACTGGATCGGGGCGACCGTCACCTGGCCCGCGAGCTCACCGTCGACCTCGAGGACGAAGGGCATCGTCTGCCCGGCACGCGCCCGGTTCCCGGCACGGCGGACATAGCGGCGAAAGCTCGGCGGCTGCTCAGCCGACCCGGCCGGCACGGTGGCCTCCCAGGACGCCAGGCGGGCGTCCTCGTCCACGCGCAGACGCAACCAGGCCCGCTCGTCGCCCTTCGCCAGGGCACGCAGCACCACGGTCTGCGGGCCGCGCGCCAGTCCGCGCACGGTCACGGCGGACTCGCGCAGCGCCACCGGCCACTCGTATCGGTGCTCACGCCCGAGCGCACGCCGGAGCCGCGACGCGACCCAGGACATGGTCAGGAGTCCAGCAGCAGGCAGTGCAGCCGGTCGCCGGCCACCACCGTGGTCGCCTCCTCGGGGACGACGGCGATCGCGTTCGCCCGCGCCAGCCCCAGCAGGCGGTAGCTACCCGGCTCGCAGGTGGGCTGCGCCCGGTAGCCCTTCGCCGGGGACCCGGTGAGGTGGACGGGGACGAACTCCCGTCTGCCCGACGGCGAGTGCCAGCCCTCACTCACCTGCGCGGGCAGGGAGGTGCGGTGCAGGGAGGCCCACCCCGCGATCTGGCGCAGCACCGGACGCACGAAGGTCTCGAAGGCGATCTGCGCCCCCACCGGGTCTCCGGGGAGGCAGAAGATCGGGGTGCCGTCCACCGTGCCGACGCCGAGCTGGCGGCCGGGCACCATGGCGACCGCGTCGAAGCGCACCGAGCCCAGGGGCGCCAGGACGTCCTTGACCGTGTCCCCCTGGCCGACCGACAGCCCGCCGGTCGTGATGAGGACGTCGGCGCGCACGAGCTGGTCCTCGATGGTCTCCGTCAGGGCCCGCAGCTCGTCCGGCACGGCTGCCACACGGAAGGCCTGACCGCCCGCGTCCGTCACCGCCGAGGCGAGGGCGTGACCGTTGGCGTCGTAGACGTCCCCGCTCTCGCGGGCCGTTCCCGGCTCGATGAGCTCGTCACCGATGGACACGATGACCACGCGCGGTGCCGGGTGGACCTTGACGCGCTGTCGCCCCACCCCGGCCAGCAGAGCCACCTGCCGGGCGGAGACCCGCGAGCCCTGAGGCAGGACGGTGGTGCCGGCGCGCACGTCCTCGCCGCGGCGGCGCACGTTGTCCCCCGTCGCGGGGCGGGTGAGCACCTGTACCCGGGAGGTGCCGCGGTCCGTCTGCGTCCAGGCGACGACGGCGTCCGCCCCCGCCGGCAGCGGCGCGCCGGAGTCGATGAGGACCGCCGTGCCCGGTACGAGGCGGGTCGGACGGACGTCCCCGGCGCGCACCGCGTCCACGACGTCCAGCGACACCGGCCGCTCGGCTGAGGCGCCCTCGAGGTCGGCGCAGCGCACGGCGTAGCCGTCCAGGCCGGCGAGGTCCAGCGCGGGCAGGTCGATACCGGCGACGACGTCCTCGGCGAGGACGCAGCCGACGGCGTCGGGCAGCACGACGTCCAGGGGCGCGGCGGCCTGGGCGATGTCCAGGCACGCGGACAGGTGCTCGGCGACGGTTCTCATGGTGCCTCCTGGTGGGTCGGGGCTGCCGGGGCCGTGCCGGGCGACGGCCGGACCCCGGCACGGTCGCCAGGCTACTCGGCGCGCCCGCCGCAACGGGCCGACGCTCGGCGATCCGGGTCGCCAAAGCGGCGGGCGTCGCCGTCACACCTGACAAGATGGGGCCATGACCACCCAGGCACACCCCCTCTCCGGCACGCGCAGGCTTGAGGTCGGCGACGCGAAGGAGGGGCTGCGCCAGGCGCTGCGCCGCCACCGACGTGAACACCACCGTCACCCGGACGTCGGCCACGACGCCGTCTGCGAGGCCGTGACCGAGCACGCGCTGCAGGCGGTCAACGGTCTGGACAGTGTCGCCGCCTACGTCTCCGTCCACCACGAGCCCTGCACCCGCCTGCTCCTGGAGCGCCTGCGCCAGCGGGGCGTGAGCGTCCTGCTGCCCGTGCTCGGCCCCCAGCTGTCGCGCTGCTGGGGCTACTACCGCGGCGTCGAGGACCTGGAGACGCGCGCCCCGGGGCGACCCCCGGAGCCCACCGGCGGCGAGGTCCTGCCCGCTGAGGAGGTGCGCCAGGTCGACGCGCTCATCGTCCCGGCCCTGGCTGTGGACCGTCACGGCCGACGCCTGGGACAGGGCGGCGGCTGGTACGACCGGATGCTGCCGCTGCGCGCCGAGGGCGCCCAGGTCTTCGCCGTCGTCCACCCCGACGAGCTCGTCGCCGGACCGCTGCCCGTGGAGGAGCATGACGTCACCGTTGACGCGGTCGTCACGTCGGAGTCCTGGTTCCTGCTGGCGGGCTCGGCCTTCGCCTCGGGCATCTGAGCCCGCCCGGGCTCCACAGGCCGCCGCCGCGGCAGGGCACGGCGCACCTGTCCACAGCACGAGGGGCCTGGGCTGCGGCGGACCCAGGACGGCGGCGATCGTGGGGGCATGTCACGCCACCACGCAGGCCCCGCCCCCCTGAGGTCGTCCATCTCTTCCCGCCGTCGGCTCGCGCCGCCGTCACTGACCCTGTGGCGGTGGCGCCACCTCGTCGTCGGGCTGTGCCTGGGCACGGTGCTGGTACTGACGCTGAGCATCATGCGGCCCGCCGGCCCCGCCACCGCCAGCGTCATCGTCCTGACCCACTCGGTGCGTGCCGGCAGCGTCCTCACTGGCTCCGACGTCGAGCGCCGCGCCGTACCGGAGGCCGCCCTGCCCTCCAGCGGCCTGGCGGACGAGAGCGTCATCGGCAGCCGGGCGGCCGTCGACCTCGCCGAGGGGACCGTCCTGACGACCGCCATGACCTCGGCGTCTCTTGCTGTCGGACTGTCGCCATCAGAGCGGATCGTCCAGGTTCCCGTCGGCATCGGCGCGGAGCTCGCCCAGCCCGGCAGCCTCGTCGACGTCGTGGCCGAGGATCCCCCGGGATCCGGCGTATCCGTCGTGGTCGTGCAGCGCGCGAGGGTGGTGCTCGCACACACAGAAGGAGGCGATAATCAGTGGGGTACGGGGAGGAAGGTCACACTTGTCAGTCTTGCCGTTCCGGCAGCGGCCGCTAGCCTGGTTGTCGGAGCCGCGACACAGGGCACTCTCGGCATCGTGCTGAGTCCCTAACACGTCATGCCCGAGCCGGCCAGTCGCGGCCCTACGGCGTTCTCGATGCTGTGCCCGGACCACCACGCACCCGGAGCCGCTCACGCCTGACCGGCGCCCCACAGAAAGGCTTCCCATGATCAAGGGATTCAGGGAGTTCATCTCGCAGGGCAACGCCCTCGACCTCGCCGTCGCCGTCATCATCGGCAACGCCTTCAAGCCGATTGTCGACGCCATCACCAACGTCATCATGGCGGCCCTCGCCGGTGTCATCGGCGAGACCAACTTCGACAAGGTCCTCGCCTTCTCCGTCAGCGGCTCCGCGGTCCAGCCCGGCACGATCATCACCGCCGTCGTCAACTTCCTGCTCGTCGCCTTCGCCGTTTACTTCGCGATCGTCGCGCCGATCAACAAGATCAAGACGCTGCGCAAGGCCCAGGAGGACGCCGAGGAGGCCGCGAAGGCCGCCGAGCCCTCCGAGGCCGAGCTCCTCGTCCAGATCCGCGACCTGCTCGCCTCCAAGTGACCTGAGTCGGCACCCGTCCGACACCCACGCACACGCCCGCCGCCTCCCTGAGGCGGCGGGCGTCGTCATACCCGAGACGCGCCCGGGCCCGGCCGGGCTCAGCCCCAGTGCGGTGGGACCTCGGCCAGCAGCCGGGCGTCGTTCGCCCGCTCCTGGGCGCCGTCGGCGTGGGCACGCGCCTCGGTCAGCGCGTCCAGCCGGCGTCGTCGCGCCACCTCGGCCTCCGCCTCCGGCAGCTCGCCCCTGTCCACCCGCGCCTGGTCCGCCGCCGACAGGGCAACGACCCGCCGGTGCCGACGACGGCGCGGGACGTCCTGCCCGTTCACGGCCGCGTGCGGCGCACTGCGTTGGCGAGCACCGCGTCGATCCCCGAGCCGCGGCGCAGCAGACCGAGGGTCGCCCGCAGCTCCTCCACCTCGACCGCCTCCTCACGCTCCACGCCGTCGGAGCGGATCCAGGCGACCAGGTCATCGAGCTGGTCGTCGGAGTACGCCTGCAGGGGCAGCCCCTGAGCGATCGGGGGACGCCGTCCCCGCTGCGGCGTCGGCTCCTGCCCACCGTCCCCGCCGTCGACGACCGGCAGCTCATGCACGGCCTCAACGGGCTCCTCCACCCGGGCCGGAATCACGGCCGCCGGGGGCGCCGCGGCCTCCGCCCGCGCAGTGAGCACCGCCAGGACCTGGTTCTCGATGGCGCAGGCCTCTGCCTCGGCGTCAATGAACACGGACACGGCGAAAGCCATGTGCACCCGCCAACCACGGCGGCGCAGCCGTTCCACCCAGTGCCGGTCACGACGACGCAGGCTCCGCTGGACCGCATAGTCCGCGTCATCAGTGAGGACGGCGACGAAGAGCTCATCCGGGTAGTCCGGGTGCCCGATCGCCAGCGGGATGCGGGTTCCGCCCTCCACGCCGTAGCGCGGGACGACCGTCAGGCCCTTGCGCCACAGCCTCTCGGCGAGCTCGACGAGCAGACGGTCCGGCGACTGCTCGTCCATGACGATCTCGCCCATGCCGTTGCCTGCCGCGCGCGCCAGGACCTCCCGCAGCAGGCGGGCACCCGGTGCGTGCAGACGGTCCGGGTCGATGTCCTCGGCTGCCAGGCTGGAGACCACCCGGGTGGTGCCGCGGGAGGCGCACAGGGACTCCACCAGGCCGACCATGCCGCCGGCGCCCGAAACCGCCCCGAAGGAGTGGATCGTGCGCCCGTGCGGGGTCTTGGCGTAGCCCACGGAGATGATGACGTGGTCGCGGCGCAGTGACCGGGCCTCACCGAGGTCGACGACGACGAAGGGCTCGGTGACTCCCCCCGCGAAGAAGCTCTCCAGGGCCGGCGATCCGGCGGCCGCCGCCACCGTCGCCCCGCGCAGCACCTCGGCGTGGCGGGCGTTGAGGGCCACGACCCCCAGGGACTGCTCCGGGTGGGTCAGGGCGTGCTCGATGACGAGGTCGACGACGCGCTCGACCTCCGCCGGCACCGACTCGACGGCCGTCTGCCCCGGGGCGGGCATGCCCCGCCCGTCCACGAGGTCGAGGCACAGGCTCGGTGCCCCCGGCGGAGCCGGGACCGCCTCGACGACGCCCTCGTAGCCGTTGCGCGCCAGGAAGGCAGCGATCTCGGCGTCGAGGGTGTTGCGCGTCGTCGGCAGCGTCACGGAGGGCAGCAGCGGCCCGAGCTCGGAGGCCAGGCCACTGGTGGCGCGGCGCGGGTCGCCGACCACGAGCACCTGCTCGGCACGCACAAAGGCCGGAAGCACCTGGGAGACGGGCACCGGTGCGCTCGCGTCCAGGACGGCGAGGTCCAGGACGGCCTGCGGGTCGAAGACCTGGGGGACCAGCGTCGGCGGCACGATCCACACCGGCTTGGCGACCATCGCCACCGGGTGCTCGGCAAGGATCTCGCGCAGCGGCACACCGTCCTCACGGGACAGGGCCACGTACAGCGAGCGGGCCTGCTGCTTGTCCGCCTCGACCGCCGTGCGCACCCGGTTCGCCCAGGCCTGCCCGACCGGACCGGGCAGGGTGTCGACCTGCATCGTGTCCAGGTCGCGCAGCACCTCGGCCCGCTCCGCGAGCACGCCGGTGTCGAGCCCCGCCAGGCGCCGGTCCTCACGCAGGATCCGGCTGAGCAGGGAGGCCCACCAGCAGTACGTCAGCTCGTCGTCGAGCTCCTCCTGCGCGACCTCACGCGCCACCAGGTCCGCCAGCAGGGAGCCGAGCCCGAGCTCTCCCAGCTCGCCGACGACCCGGTTGATCTCAGGAAGCTTCTGCGCGGTCACGTCGTCGTCGGCCAGGACCCGCACCCGCTCCAGGAGCTCAGTCAGCTCCAGATCCATGAGCACGGGGGAGCCCTCGGCCGTGGCGAACAGGGGCTGGAGCCGCTCGACGGCCTCACGTGCCTGGGCGGCCGTGGCCTCCATCGCGTCCAGCCCCTGGGGCAGACGGGGCCAGCCGCCGTCGGGGTTGTGCTTGCGCCAGGTCTCACGACGGTGCTGGACCTTGACCAGCTCGGCGTGCAGGTCACCGACCGACCGTCCAGGCCGCACGAGGTCCTTCGCCTGCTTGGTGAAACGACGGCGGTCATAGGCGCTCATCTGCACGGATCGGCGCTCACGCCACTGCTTGGTGGCGGTGGCCACCACCAGGTCGGCGGCCGAGCGCTCGAAGATCTCGGGCAGGAACACGTCGAGGCTGTCACGGATGCCGTCAAGCACCTCCAGCTGCTCCGACCACTCGGCGAGCGTCGTGGCCCGCGTCATGCCGGTGCTGGCGGCGACGTCGGTGACGTTGTCGCACAGCTCGGGCAGTAGCTCGTCAGCGAGGCGGGCCATGCGGCTGAGCGCGTCCGTGGCCTCGTCGATATCTGCAACCGTCAGGCCGTTCCAGGCGGAGGAGGTGGTCTCCTGGGTCAGCACGCCGAGCTCGTGGGCCCGGTGCAGGAGGCGCAGGGCCCGCTCGCGCCCGGCCTCGTCCAGGCGCGGCAGACCGTTGTCGCTCACACGGGCCGAGGTACGGGTGCGCGCGCGCCCCGTGGTGAGCTCAGCAAGCCGCTGGAGCGCCACGTAGGCGGACACACCCCAGGGCTCGCGCACCTCGTGCAGGGCGTCGACGGAGCCGGCCAGACGCTCACGCAGCGCCGTCAGGCGATCGCGCAGGTCGACGATGGCCGGCACGTCGAGCTCCGGAGGCAGGGCGCCGAGCGAGTCCTTGATCGCCTCGGCGGCATGGCGTCGCCAGGCCGGGTCCTCAGTGAGGTCAATCACCATGCCGCCCAGGCCCAGCTCGTCCAGCGCACGCGCGACAGCGTGCCCGTCAGCACTCGTGGCGGGCACGTGCAGGACGGTGCGGCCCGAGGCGGCGGCGTCGGCGACCACTGCCGCCAGCGTCTCGGCGACGTCGGAGCCGGGAGGGGCGTCCAGAAGGATGGAGGCGCCCGAGGACACGGCCTCGACGGCGGCGAGCTGGGCGACGTCGAGGTCCCCGACGCCACGCTCACACTCAGGGGCGCGGTCCGTCTCCTCAGGGAGGGGCAGGGCGACGTCCAGGGCGTTGCGAGCGGGCTCGTCGCCCGCGAGCGCGGCGACGAGGGCGGAGGCGCGTGAGCGCTCCAACGTGGCGTCGAAGTCCTCCACAAGGGCCTGTCCCGGGTGGACGAAGGCACCGATGACGAGGCGCTCGTGGACGACGAAGTCGCGCAGGTACCGGCGTCCCAGCGACCCGATGCGGGTGAGGGCGGCGCGGGGAGTGAAGCCCTCGGCCGACAGCGAGGCGCGGGCGATGGCCTCGACGTCGGCGCTGGAGCCCGCATCACGCAGCGCGCGCGTGAGGACGGGGTTGATCTCGATGGAGGGGTCGAGGGTGATGGCCGTGTCGGTGTTGGTGGCGGCCAGCCGCACAGGACGCAGGAGGACCGGGGCGTTGACGCTGTGAGTCAAAGGGGCGGGGGCCGCTGCGATGTCAGCGAGGGCGTCCTCGTCGTCGTGACCGTCCAGACCCAGGGCCTCGTCGTCGGTGTCCGGCACGACGTCCTGGGTCCAGGAGGCGACGCCGATGGCCAGGTAGACGGGTGCGACACCGAACTGGCGGGCGAGGACCTCGGTGCGGCCTGCGACCTCGCGCAGGGACTGGCGGGCGACCCCGAGCGCTCCTCGCTCACGCACGAGGCTGGACAGGTGGGTGACGCGGCCGGCGTACAGCTGGGCGATTCCTGAGGGGTGGGCGGCGGTGAGGTCGACGACGCCGTCGAGCAGGGTGATGTCGTCGAGGCTGGCGACACCGCCGAGATCGACGAGCTCCTCACGCCAGGCCGCGAGGGCGTCCTCCACCGCCTGTGAGCGCGGGCTGCTCGGCTCGGGCACGGGCGGGGCGGGGGCCTCAACGGCTACCGCGGTGGTCTCAGCCGGTGGTGACGCGACGAGCGCGCTGCCCTCCCGCACGTCGTCGGACGTGACGGTCTCGCGGCGGTTGCGGCCGAATGAGAAGAGTGAGGGCGTCATATCCCACAACATATCGGTCGTGCGGTGGCGTGCTGCGGCGGCGCACCGGACCGAGGCTCCGAGCGCCCACGGGCAGGCCTCGCCACCTGGGGCTCCCCCGCTGGTGCCTCACTGGTGTCCCGGCCGGGCCCAGACGTGGGACGGTCCCGCGGGACCCTGACCTTTCGGCGGGGTCCCGCGGGACCGTGGTGCGTGCCCCCGAGACGATTCGAACGTCCGACACCCGCTTTAGGAGAGCGGTGCTCTATCCCCTGAGCTACGAGGGCCTGGTGCCACCCTACCAGTGTCACCGGCGCGCGCCGCAACGCGGCGCGGCCGACCTGGCCCGCACGCGGCAGGCCAGGCTGGTCGGGTGACTGCCGTCTGCCTGGCCTCAGGCGCGACCCCACGGGGTGCCCGAGTTGCGCTCGGAGGAGAAGTCCCCCTCCTTGACACGCCACGGAACGACCATGACGGGGCAGGCGGCGTGGGACAGGACTCCCTGGCTCGTCGACCCGAGCAGAAGACCGGAGAAGCCCCCGCGCCCGCGGGAGCCGACGACCACGAGGTCGACGGCGGTGGAGAACTCGCTCATGAGCTGAGCCGCGTTGCCATCCAGCGCGTGGCGGCGCACCGTCACCCCGGGGTGGCCCTCGAGTGCGGCGGCGACGGCGCGGTCGAGCCCCGCCCGCACGTCTGCCAGCACCTGCTCGCGGTCGACGGCGGCGGGCAGCCACGCGAGCGCACCGGCACCGGTCGCCATGGGCACGGCCGCGACGGCCGTGAGCTCGGCGCCCCAGGCCTCGGCCTCCCGCACGGCGTAGCGCAGGGCCTTGCGAGCCGAGTCAGAGCCGTCGACACCGACGACGATGCGCCTGACCGGCGTGAAGTCGGCGCCTTCGGTGTGCCGAGGCACCACGACCGCCGGGCAGCGTGAGTGCGCAGGCAGGGCCGAGGACACGGTGCCCAGAAGACGGTCGGCGAAGCCTCCGCCGCCCCGGGTGCCGACGACCGCGAGAGCGGCCTCGTCGCTGAGGTCCACGAGAACCCCAGCGGGGTCCCCGGTCTCCAGGGAGCTCGTGACCTTCACTCCCTTGTCCTGGGCGCGGGCGACCGCCTCGTCGACGACGGCCTGGGCTCCGGAACGGATGGCCGTGTCGTCGAGCGCGGCGTAGCCGCCGTCGAGGGACGCGGTGGTGAACGATGGCAGGGAGTAGGCACACAGGATGTGGACGCGCCATCCGTTACGTGCGGCGCGGGCGACCGCCCAGTCCACCGCGCCGAGCGACTCCGGCGATCCGTCCACACCGACGAGGACGACTTTGTCTTCGGTCATGGTTTCGACCCCTTTCTGCGGGCGTCGGGTGTCCAACAGTCCCATTCTGTAACGAAGGTGTGCTGTGTTCCAAACCACTTCGTCCGGCTCGTTCCTTTCGTCCGTCGCACCGAGGCGCCCTCACTCCTCTCGTCGTCGTCGGTGCGCACGCCGAGGGCCCTGACCGTTCGGTCAGGGCCCTCGGGCAGCTGGGAGGGGCTGGGGTCAGCCGACGCGGACGAAACCAGTCGGGGAGCCCCAGATCGGACGGTAGACCGTGCCGGTCGCCGGGGTGCCGGCGTCGATCATCATGCCGTCGCCGGCGTAGATGCCGACGTGGTAGCCGTAGTAGACGATGTCACCGGGCTGGGCCTCGGCGGCGGAGACGAGCGTCCCCGCGGAGCCCTGCGCGTACGAGGTGCGCGGCAGCGCGATGCCTGCCTGGGCGTAGACGAACTGCACGAAGCCGGAGCAGTCCCACCCGGACGGGCTGGTGCCGCCGGAGACGTAGGGCACGCCCTGGTACTGCATGGCGATGGCCACGATGGACGATCCGCTGGCGTTGGCCGCGGCGACCACGGGGGCAGCGGTGCCAGCCGTGGTCCCGGTGGCGGCAGCGTTGCTGGCCTGCGCGGCGGCGGCCTCAGCAGCGGCCTGGGCCTGCTCGGCGGCGACGCGGGCGGCAGCCTCATCGGCGGTCTCGACGTCGACGGCAGCGTCGGAGGCGACCTCCTCAGCGGCGGCGTCGACGGAGATGGGGGCGTTGGTGGTGACTGCCGCACGGACCTCAGCGGTAATCATCGAGTCGCCCAGGGAACCGGCGGAGTCTGCCACCTCCGTGCCGTTGGCGGCGTTGGCGCCCGCAGCGATCATCGTCATGGCGAGACCGGAGGACGCGGCAACGGCAAGACCACGGCGGGTGGCAGGGGCGATGCTCGACAGAGGGGTCAGCGGTCGTGTTGCCTTGCGGTGACGGGTGGTCATAGTCGGGTTGATCTCCTGATGGTGCCGACGGGGTGAGCTGTCGGGTTCGGGCTGGAGAAGTCCGGTCCACCGAAGTGGACTTCACCCCAAGGTCCCGGACGCTGCCAGGACCAGGATTGGTTCCCCCGTTCCTGCCGTTGTCTGGGAGCCTTCGGAGTAAGCGGCAGGACTGAGCCTTGCTCCGACGACGGTCCGGCCGAGGCCGGTACCAGGAGTGACGCTACCCGAGTAGACGCTTGGACGTCACGGTTTCGTTAACAAGCCCACACACTGGACTGTGGTGCCCCACACACTCTCTCCCCGGGGTGGCACCCCGCACGGACAAGAACGCCCCCGGCGCCGGTCAACGGCGCCGGGGGGCGTTCTGAGGCGAGGGGGCTCGTCTCAGAAGCGGTAGTAGGTCGCGCCGGAGCGGATGGGCATGTACCTCACGCCGGAGGACTCGTCCTCGGCGGAGACCATCATGCCGTCGCCCGCGTAGATGGCGACGTGTCCGGGCCACCACATGACGTCGCCGGGCTGGGCCTGGGAGGCGGAGACGACGGTGCCGCCCGAGTTCGCGATGCGGAACGAGGAGTGCGGCAGGGAGATGCCGTGCTGGGCGTAGACGTAGGACACCAGGCCGGAGCAGTCAAAGGAGGAGGGACCGGCGGTGCCGTAGACGTAGGCGGAACCGACGTACTGCATGGCGGTGGCGGCGATGCCGGAGGCGCTGGCGTTGGCCGCGACCGGGGCGGCGGTCGAGGCCGACTGGGCGGAGGGCGTCTGCACCTGGGCGGCCTGCTCGGCGGCGGCCTCGGCAGCGGCGGCGGCCTCGGCGGCAGAACGGGCGGCGGCCTCGTCGGCGGTCTCGACGTCGACGGCAGCGTCGGAGGCGACCTCCTCACCGGCGTCGTTGACAGAGATGGCGGCGTTGGTGGTGACGGCGGTGCGCACGTCGGCCGAGATCGTGCCCAGCGAGGTGTCGAGCGAGCCGGCAGAGTCAGCGACCTCGGTGCCGTTGGCGGCGTTGGCACCAGCGGCCATCATCGTCAGCGCAAGGCCGGAGGACGCGGCAACGGCAAGACCACGGCGGGTGGAGGGGGCGACGCTCGACAGCGGTGTCAGCGGACGGGTGGCTTTGCGGTGTCGGGCCGAGGAACGGGTGGTCATGTGACGGTTCTTCTCCTGTGATGCCGACGGGGTGAGCTGTCGGGTTCGAGCTGGAGACGCTCGGCCCGCCGAGGCGGGCTTCACCCCAAGGTTCCGGACACGTCCGGTACCACGATTGGGTCCCCCGTTCCTGCCTGGGATGCTGGTCCCGGACCGAGCGGCAGGACTGAGCCTCGGACCGGCGGTCGCCCCATGAGGGGCTTCCGCCTCAGACGCTACCGGAAGGGACGCAGCGCGTCATAACGAGATCCCACACAGTGCCGTGAACCGCATTACATTGGCACCTGAACGACAGCCGGGCCTCGGGAGCGGTCGCACGACGTCGGGAGCCACCCCACAGCGGGGGCGGCTCCCGACCTCAGCACGGAGGGCAGCTTGTCAGGACGTACGCCCCGGTGGCCGTCCTCGCGCGCAACGCGCTGCTCTCAGGCGGCGATACGCAGGAAGACGGCGCCCGAGCGCACGGGCATGTACTGCACGCCCACCGACTCGGACTCCGCCGAGACCATCATGCCGCCACCGGCGTAGATCGCGACGTGACCGGGCCACCACATGACGTCGCCGGGCTGGGCCTCGGCCGCGGAGACGACCGTCGCGCCCTCCATGGAGCGGATCGCGCTGGACGAGTGCGGGACGGAGACACCCAGCTGCCCGTAGGCGTAGGAGACGAGGCCCGAGCAGTCGAAGGCGTAGGGGCCTGCGGCGCCCCACACGTAGGCGGAGCCGACGTAGCTCATGGCGATCGCGGTGACGCTCTGGCCGGCGCTGGCGCCGGCGACAACCGGAGCGGACGGACCGGAGGACGGTGCGGCAGCGGCAGCCTCAGCAGCAGCCGCGGCCTCAGCAGCAGCCGCGGCCTCGGCGGCAGCGGCAGCCTCAGCGGCGGCAACCTCGGCGGCCACGCGGGCGGCGGCCTGCTCGGCGGTCTCGACCTCGACGGCGGTGACGTCGCTCTCCGTCTCCGCGACGGCGGCCTGGGCGGAGTCGGTGTCGACGGTGATCGCGGCGTTGGTGGTTGCCAGGGTCTCCGCCTCAACGGCCGGACCGACCCGAAGAGTGCCTGCGGAGGCGGCGAGGATCTCCTCGTGCTCGTTGTCGGCGCTCGCGCTGGTGGCGATCATCGTCAGAGCGAGGCCGGAGGTGGCGGCGACGGCGAGGCCGCGGCGGGTCGCGGGACCCGCTGAGGTCAGCGGCGTGATCGCCGGGGCGTCGGCCCGGTGACGAGCCTTGGTTCTGGTGATCATGGTGTTCTCCTGCTGAGCCGCCGAGGTGAGCTGTCGGGTTCGGGCTGGAGACGCCCGGCCCGCCGAAGCGGGCTTCACCCCAAGACCCGGAGGGGCGTGCCCTCCTGGCCGGAGAGTGGTTCCCCCGGACCTGCCGGTTGCTGGTCTGTGTCACACGGGGACCCCGACAGGTTTTGGCTCCGCCCCTCGTGCGACGCACCCATGTGCTGGTGTGCGCGGGCTAGACGCTAGCGCCCTCACCTATGACCTCAGACATCAGAACCACCGAGGTGCCGCACGGGCAGGTCACAGCATCGCCCGGGACAGCGAGCCTTTCGTTGCGATGGCGGGAAGCGGGCGGCCACCACAGTGACCTGCGCCTATCACAGGGCTCACACCGATTTCACCCTCGGCGTACGCACATGGCACGTTATCGCACTTATCATGCACACCTTGTTTGCGCGAGGCGTCCCGCCGTCAACAGCGGCTCAGCGCGCAAGAAAGAGATGGCGGGCGACGTCGTTGGGCAGGACCACCGGGTCCTCGGCGTCGGAGACGATCCGCACGCCCCCGCTCACCCGACGCAGCCGCACAGCGGCCCCCTGGACGATGCCGACGTCAATGAGCTCGGCAATGAGCTCGGCATCGGCCTGGATGGGCTCACCGATCCGCCGCACGACACCCTCGGCCTCGCCGTCGCGCACCGCCCGGTCCGCCGACAGGTCCTCGGCCGCCGGGTGAGGGTGTCCGACGGCGCGGTCGGGCACGGGGTTGCCGAAGGGGTCGGTGGTGACGTCGTCGAGGATCTCGGCGAGGCGGTCCTCGACCTGCTCACTCATGACGTGCTCCCAGCGGCAGGCTTCCTCGTGCACCAGGCGCGGGTCCAGCCCGATGACGTCCAGAAGGAGTCTTTCGGCAAGACGGTGCTTGCGGATCACTTCCGTCGCCACCCGTCGGCCCTCGTCCGTCAGCTCCAGGGAGCGGTCCTCCGCCACCCGGATGAGGCCGTCGCGCTCCATGCGTCCGACCGTCTGGGAGACCGTCGGGCCAGAGTGCCCCAGGCGCTCGACGATGCGCGCGCGCAGCGGAAGAACGCCGTCCTCCTCCAGCTCGTAGACCGTCTTGAGGTACATCTCGGTGGTGTCGATGAGCTCACTCATGGGCGGGTCCTCCTCTGGGCGGTGGCTCCTTCCGTCCCGGGCGCGGACGGCGGTCGGGCCGTGGGGGCTCGGGCCACGTCTTGCAGGATATCCAGGCGTCAACGCGTAGGACCGGGCAGAGCATCGTCGTCGTCACGGGACACCGATCCAGCCGCTTCGGCGGGTGCCCGAGGAGGCGAGCCACCACCGCCGTCGGCCCGCTCACCACCGTCCCGCAGCGCCCGCTCCCGCGGCCCCACGGTGGCCAGGAAGGGCCGGGATGAGGAGTAGATGAGTCCGACGTGCCAGTGCCGTCGGGCCCACAGCCCGGCGAGGACGGACACGACGACGGCGGCCACACCGCCCACGGCGATGGCGGCCCGGGGGCCCCACTGGTCCGAGACCCACCCGATGACCGGGGAGCCGATCGGGGTCGTGCCCAGGAAGAAGAGCATGTAGATGCTCATGACCCTCCCGCGCACGGCCGGCGCCGTGGACAGCTGGACCGTCTGGTTGGCGCTCGTGAGCACCGTGAGCACGCACAGTCCGACGGGGACCGTCGACATCGCGAAGAGCGGGTAGGTGGGCATGGCCGCCATGAGCAGGCTGAAGACGCCCAGCAGGAAGGAGCCGACGACGAGGGTGCGCACCCGTGGTGCCTTGCGGCGCGCGGCCCACAGGGCGCCTCCAAGCGACCCGACGGCGAAGACGGAGGAGACGGTGCCGTAGGCGTCGGACTCCAGGTCGAAGGCGCTGCGGACCATCGCCGCCATCGTCACCTGGAAGTTGAGGGTCAGCATCGACACGACGGAGATGACGACGATGATGACAAGCAGGTCGCTGCGTGAGCGCACGTAGGCCAGCCCCTCGCGCAGCTGGCCCTTGGCACGCGGTGCCCGGGGTACGTCGTAGAGCTCGTCGACCCGCAGGAGCAGCAGGGTCAGGGCCGGGGCGAGGAAGGTCGCCGCGTTGATGATGAAGACCCAGCCCGACCCCACCCAGGCGATGGCGATCCCGCTGGCGGCGGGCCCCAGCAGGCGGGCCGCGTTGAAGGAGGCGGAGTTGAGCCCGACGGCGTTGGCCAGGTGGCTCGGCGGCACCATGCGGGCGACGAAGATCTGGCGGGCCGGGGCGTCGTAGGCGGCACCGAGGCCTGCCAGCAGCGCCGAGAGGTAGACGTGCCACAGCGCGGCCTGCCCCAGGACGACGTCAAGACCGAGGATGAGCGCGACGAGCCCCATGAAGGTCTGCGTCCCCACGAGGAAGCGGCGCTGGTCGACGCGGTCGGCGATGAGCCCGGCGTGGGCGGACACGAGCATGGCCGGCAGGAACTGCAGCGCCGTCGTCATGCCGGTGGCCCAGGCGGAGTCGTCGGTGAGCACCCGCAGCACGAGCCAGTCCTGGGCGATGAGCTGCATCCAGGTGCCGGTGTTGGCCACGAGAGCGGCGAGGAACCACATGCGGTAGTTACGCAGGCGCAGGGACGCGAAGGTGCTGGGCGAGGTGGACACGGGTGACGTCTGCCTTCGGGGCGCTCAGAGGGATGTGAGGCGTGACCGGGCTGCACGCCACGGCCCGGAGGTCGCTTCGAGTTTACGCCCGGGTCCCGCGTGCTACCGGGCAGCCTGGAGACCCGGCCGTGAGGTGCCGGTGTGGTTCGGGCCAAGACGGTGTCGTGGTCCTTGGTCTCGGGCGTGTTCTCGGCGGGGATGATGCTCGCGCCCGTGACGGCCGGGGTATCGACCTTGCTGGCGCAAGAAGCGGGTGTGGCAGTCGGTAGCGCCTCGGCGTCGGTGGTCATCGCCTCCCTGGCGGAGGAGACGCTCAAACTGGTTCCCCTGGCTGCTCTGGGGCTGCTGGCGCCGGGGCGGGTTCGCCGTCTTCTCGCAAGCGACTGGCTGGTGCTGGGCGTGGCCTGCGGCGCCGCCTTCACCACGGTGGAGGAGATGGCCCGGCGGTTGGCCATGCTCGGCGGCGGGCGCGGGGGCCTGCTGGGTCTGCTGGGCACGCTCATGTGCCCCTACGACGACGCCCGAGCGCTGGAGTGCTGGGGCATGGCGACCTACTCCATCAGCCCGGTCTCAGGAGGAGCGGGCGAGTACGTGTACTACGCGGGGCACGGGGTGCTCACCGGTCTGGTCGCGGCCGGCTTCGGGGCGGGACTCGTGGTGTGGCGGTGCGCATCGCGACGAACCGGGGCGCAGCGTGTGCTGATGCGTGCCGGCGGGGTCGCGCTGGCGGCATGGTGGTGGTGGGTGGCGGTGGTCGACCACATGGGACGCAACGCCTCGCTGTTCGACTTCTGGTCGCGTACAGGCGGAGAGGCACCCTGGTGGCCGGTACGGCTCACCAGTGTCGTGACCGGCCACGGTCACGGGCGTGCTGCGGCGCTCTTCATCATGCTGGCCGTCGCCTGGGTGATGGACACGCGCACGTTGTGGGCCAGCGGTTACACCCTGGCGCTGGAGGACGACGACGGCGGGGGCTGGTGGGGGCGTTGGCGCTGGACCACCTGGCACCGCCTGGGCAGGTCGGCCTGGCTCAGGCTCGACGGCAGCGGGTGGCGGGCGGTGGCGGCCGACGTCGTCGACCTGGTCTCCACCACCGCCCTGGAGGGCAGGGCCGTGCTCATGACCCTGTACGAGGCGTGCTCGACGCGTCGACCCGACCTGCTGGTCGAGGTGCCGACGCGCCTGAGGCTGGGCCGCCAGGACGCGGCCCGCGAGCAGCTCGACCCGCCTGTCGAGCAGTGGTGGCGCACGAGGCTGGCGGCGGCCTGCGCCATGGCCCTGGGGCTGCTGGTGCTCTTCGCGGCCGTGCCGCTCACCGGTGACCTTGCGGTTGAGCTCGGCGAGACCGGCACGCAGTGGCTCGCCGGCGTCCTGGAGTCGCTGGCCGACCTGTGGGACTCCCTGGACTGGCAGCACAGGGCCCTGCTCCTGCTGGCCGCCGGGGCGATCGTCGTCCTGTCCGGGGGGACGCTGGGCATGGCCCTCAACGTCGGCATGGGCATGGCCTCGCTCATGGCCTCCTTGCGCGGCTCGGCCGCCTTCGTACGCGACCCGCGCGGGGCGGTACGCGCCTACCTGAGCACCCACACGCCGGGCGAGATCGCGGCAGACGTCCTGCTGTGGGCGGTGACGAGCCTGGCCGGCGGGGCGCTGGGCTATATCGGGGGCCAGCTCGGGCGCGCGGCCTACTACTCCTACCGCGAGATCCGTACGGCCTATCACCTGTGGCGCACGGACCGCCGGGCCTGGCGCCTGTACCTCGCCGAGCGTCGTCATTCCGTACGAGAGTTCCTGCAGGACGAGACCGGTGCTGCAGCTGCCGGGGGACCGCGCGACCTGGAGTACGGCAAGCACTACCCCGGGGTCCGCACAGTCCGGCACGGAGACACAGCGAACGGCCCCGGAGCATGGGGACCGGGCCGCAACTACGGCTCTCCCCGCGCCCAGCTGTACGAGGAGCAGGTCACCGGTGTCGTCGTCCAGGACTCCTATATCGTGGACGGTGTCGAGTTCGACGGCTGGGACGGCACCCACCTCATCGACGCCAAGGGACTGACATGGGAGAAGCTGCTCACGAAGAGATGGGCAGTCGGCGCCAGAAGGCGTCTATTCGCTCAAGCATGGCGACAGGTTGCCGCCGTCCAGAACACTCGTCCCGGCACCCCCATCCAGTGGCACTTCGCCGAACGAGGAGCTGTTGAGCGCCTACAGCAACTACAGAAGTGGGGCGAGTTCCCCGCCGAGATCGAGCTCGTCTACACCCCGCCGGCCTGACCCCTGCACCCGACAGGGAGGAACCCGACCATGACCTGGTACGTCAAGTTCAGAGCCCTTCGCGCCTCCGGCCTCACCGAGGACGCGCAGCTCATCTGGACCTGGATGCAGGCCCTGACGCCCTTGGACGCCTCCCTGTCCCTGTGGCGCCCCACCAACCGCAGCCGCACACACGCCTACGCCTCACCACCCATCACCCTCGACCAGCTCACCACCCGCATCCAGCGCGAACAGGCCACGTCCGAGTTCCCCTTCTTCACCTGCTTCCCCGCCTTCGTCGGCACCATCAACGGACAGGAAGCAGGGGTATCCCTTACTTTCGGCCTGCCCAACCCCCGTGAGATGGTCATCTCCCTAGACGGGGGCGCCCAGCTGAGCGCGGCCATCGACGCCAGCGAGGACCTCGCCGACGCCCTCATGCGCACCAGCGCCACCGTCCTCAACCCCACCATCGGCGCCCTCGGCCGCTTCGACCTGGGACACGACATGTACGGCGGCGCTCCTGCCCCCTTTCAGTACGTGCCCGGCTGGAAGATGTACTTCGCCACCGCCTCACCCCACCACGACCGGGCCCGCCAGCTCGCCACCCGCACCGAGACCCTGCCCAACGGCACCCTCATGACCTTCGGCACCCCCACCACCTACCCCGACATCCTC
>CALEXZ010000169.1 GCA_937926195.1 uncultured Actinomyces sp. | reverse complement strand
CGTGGCGATCTTCGCGGAGAACTCCAACAACCCCGAGTCCGTCGAGAAGGTCGCCGCCCTTGCCGGGGTACGCGCCGTCATCGGCGACGAGGCCCTCTACGGCGACTCCCTCGGTGAGCCCGGCTCCGACGGTGAGACCTACATCGGCTCCATCCTGCACAACGTCACCAACCTCACCACCGCCTGGGGCGGTACCGTCGCCGACGTACCTGACGCGCTGGCCACCTGGACCCCCACCGACGTCGTCACACCCTGAGCCCGGAGACACACTGCATGACCACCGCCGAGCAGCCGCACGCAGCACCGAGGACGCCCTCGCCCATCGTCGAGGTCCCCGGTGACGCCCGCGCCGAGCGCGCCACCGCCGTCGTGCTGGAGGACCTGGCCCTGGCCTACGGGCGCGACCCGGTGCTCACGGGCGTGACCGGAACGCTGAGCGCGGGCCAGGCGCTGGCCCTCGTCGGCCCCAACGGCTCGGGCAAGACGACGCTCCTGCGCGCGCTGCTCGGCATGGTCCGCATCGTGGGGGGGACCGCCCGCGTCAACGGCAAGGCTCCCGGACGCGCCGCGGCGGGAAGCATCGGCTACGTGCCCCAGGTCGCCGACCTCGACCCGACCTTCCCCGTCACGGCCCTCGACGTCGTCGTCATGGGCACGATCTCCGCCCTGGGACCCCTGCGGCGTCCGGGACGCAGGGAGCGCGAGCGCTCGCGCCGGGCCCTGGAGGCCGTCGGCCTGGCCCACGTCGCCCACCGCCGCTTCGGTGAGCTCTCCGGCGGCCAGCAGCAGCGCGTGCTGCTCGCCCGCTGTCTGGCCTCCCAGCCCCGGCTCGTCCTGCTCGACGAGCCCTTCAACGGCCTGGACCAGCCCAACCGGGACGCCCTGCTGTCCATCCTGTCGGGGCTGAAGTCCGACGGTGTCGCCGTCGTCGTGTCCACCCACGACCTCGTCCTCGCCCGCGAGGTCTGTGAGCAGGTCGCCCTGCTGGCCGGGCACCAGGTCGGCTTCGGGCCGCGCGAGGAGGTGCTCGTCCCCGAGCTCGTCGAGCAGGCCTACGGCGCAGGACGCGAGCACGCCGCACGCCTGCTGGGGCTGGCGCTGCCCGCCGCCGCGCCGCCGGAGACCGCGGCGCCGGAGAGCACGGCGCCGACGGGGGCCGACTCGCCAGCAACGGCCGACTCGCTGACAGGGACCGCCGCGGTGCTCGAGCCTCCCGCCCGCGCCGACGTGGGCCGCCAGAGCGCGGGCGTTGCATGAACGGCGCCGGTACGGACGCCCTCACGAGGGCGGTGACGGCCCTCGTCGAGACGCTGCGCGCGGCGCTGTCCGGCGTGCCGGGCATCGCCCCCCTGGCCACGGCCCCCTTCCTCTTCCGTCCCTTCGTCCTGCTCGTCGTCCTGGGTTGCGTCTGCGCCCTCGTCGGCACCCTCGTCAACCTGCGCCGCGCCGAGTTCCACGCCGAGGCCCTCGTCCACGCCGTCTTCCCGGGGATCGTCGTCGGCGCCGTCACCGCAGGGACGAACATGATCGTGCCCGCCGGGGCCGCCGCCGGGGCGCTGGCCGCCGCCGCCCTGACCTGGGTGGACCACCACTCGCGGCGCGACGCCTCCGAGGCAGGCACCGCCGTGGTCCTCACCGGCTTCTTCTCCGTCGGCATGGTCGTCCTGCTGGCGAGCGGGGACATGTCGGGACAGCTCGAGGCCCTCATGTTCGGCAGGCTGCTGGAGGTGACGAACCTGCGCCTGGCCCAGGCTGTCGTCGTCAGCGCCCTGGCACTGGTACTCGTGTGCTTGACCTGGAGAGGCCAGGTCGCCACCGCCTTCGACCCCGTCGGGGCCCGGGCCACCGGGCTGCGCGTGCTCGCCCTCGACCTGGCGCTCAACGCGGCGGTCGCCGCCGTCGTGGTCGCCGCCGCGACGGCCGTCGGCACCCTGCTCGTCATCGGGATGCTCACCCTGCCCGGCACCACCGGACGCGTGCTCGCCCGCACGGTGAGGGGCATGGTGCTCACCGCGCTCCTCGTGGGGGTCGCAGGGGGCTGGCTCGGGCTGCTGCTGGCCATCGCCCCGGCCCCCCGGCCGGTCTCGCCCCAGGCGGCCGTCATCATGGTCATGGCCCTGGCGCTCGTGGCGGCCGTCGGCGCCGTCCGGCTCACCGGTGCCGTCCGCGCCCGCGTGTCCGCGGCCCTCAGGGCAGAGCGGGGTGCCGCCGAGCGGGCGGGGGCCCAGGACGCCGAGGAGGAGCGATGAGCACCACCGTCTCCTGGCAGCTGCTCGCCCTGCCGGTGACCGTCGCCCTCCTCGTGGGGGTGCTCGCCGGGGCCGTGGGCGCCATCGCCCTCATCGAGCGCCGCATCTTCCTGGCGGAGTCCCTCACGCACTCGACCTTCCCCGGGGCGGTGGCGGGCGTCGTCACCGCCGCCTGGGCCGCCCCGACGCTGTGGGGCGTGCGGGCGGGCTACGCGGTGCTGTCGGTGTCCGTGCTCGTGGGGGCGGCCCTCATGTGCGTGCCGATGCTCGCCCTGGCCCGGTGGCTGCGGAGTGTTCCCGGCGTCTCCGCGCAGGCGGCCGCGGGGGCGGTGCTGTCCATCGGCTTCGCCCTGGGCTACCTGCTGAGTACCTGGTTCGCCCCCCTGCCGCTCAAGGTGGACGGCTTCCTCGCCGGGTCGCTGCTCAACGTCAAGGCCGCCGACGCCTGGACGGCGGGCGTGTGCCTGGCCCTGACCCTGCTGCTGGTGCTCACCATCGGCCCGCGGCTGGCCTTCCACGCCTTCGACCCCGTGGGGCATCGGGCCTCGGGCCTGAGCCCGCGCGCCGCCGAGGTCACGGTCATGGGGCTGGTCTGCGTGACGATCGCGGTGCTCGTGCCCTCACTGGGCACCATCCTGCCGATCGCCCTCATCGCCGCGCCCGCCGCCGCGGTCCTGCCGTGGGTGCGCACCGTGCGCGCCC
>CALEXZ010000168.1 GCA_937926195.1 uncultured Actinomyces sp. | reverse complement strand
GCGCCGACGCCGCCAGCGGCGACGAGGACGCTCATGATCCGGACGAAGGGCTGGAACACCGTGTAGCAGCGCATGGTGCGCATCATGCACATGGGGCAGATGCCGCCGGGGATGAAGAACGTGACGGCGGCGCCGACCACCCCGAGCGTCTGGAGGGCGAGCCGCAGGGACCGGTTCTTGACGAACGCGGAGGCCCCGAAGAGCAGGGCCAGCCCCCCGGCTCCGGCCGCCACCGTGTTCTGGCAGCTGTGGCACTGCATCCACGAGCCGTCGGGTTTGGGGTCGCACGCGGCGAACACGGTCGTCCCCCCTGCGACGAGCAGCAGGCTCAGCACTGCGGGGACCAATGGCGCGAGGGCGCTCTTCTTCGACACTGGGTTTCCTTCCTCGTCCGCGCGCGGACGCGGACCGTAGCTCAGGGATAATCGCATAGCTAAGCCTAACCTTGTTGGGGCGCCGATGCCCTGGATCGCCTCGGGAACGCAGAAAACCGCAGAGCACGTGGCCCTGCGGTTCCAACGTCGGGCTGGCGGGATTTGAACCCACGACCCCTTGACCCCCAGTCAAGTGCGCTACCAAGCTGCGCCACAGCCCGTGCCTCGCGGACTGCGTCCGGTCGGAACGAGAAGAACCTTAGCCCATCGGGGCCCCTGCACCGAAATCGGTGGGCGGTGACACCCGTCACCGCCCACCGACCTCAGGTGTCCCGCGCGCTCAGGCGGAGGCGTTCCACCCCCTCATGCCGCCGGCGAAGTTGACGAGCCGCCCCTCGTACCCGGCCGCTCGCAGGGCCTCGATGGCGCGGGCGGAGCGTGTGCCTCCGCCGCAGTGCACCACAGTCTCGCGCGATGCGTCGAGCTCGCCCATCCGTGCGACGACCTCCCCCAGGGGGATCCGCAGGGACCCGTCAATCGCCTCCTCGGCGACCTCGGAGGGCTCACGCACGTCCAGCAGCGTGTAGGTGCCACCGGGCGCGTCCCCGGACGTGATGCGCTCACGCAGCTCCTGCGCGCTCATCTCCTCCATGGCTCACTCCCCTCTCAGTAGCGCGCGGCGCGGTAGCGGCGCACGAGCTGCTGCGTGGAGGAGTCCTGTGCGGCCAGGGCCGCCTCGTCGCCCTGGACGGCCGGGGCGATCTCCAGGGCCAGCTTCTTGCCCAGCTCGACGCCCCACTGGTCGAAGGAGTCGATGCCCCACACGATGCCCTGGGTGAAGGTGATGTGCTCGTACAGGGCGATGAGCTGGCCCACCACCGAGGGGGTGAGCGCCGGGGCGAGGATCGACGTCGTCGGCCGGTTGCCCGCGAAGACACGGGCGGGGACGATCTCCTCGGACGTGCCCTCGGCACGCACCTCCTCGGCGGTCTTACCGAAGGCCAGGGCGGCCGTCTGGGCCAGGTAGTTGGACAGGAACAGCTCGTGCACGTCCACGTCCCCGTCCTTGACGGGGTGGGCGGGCCTGGCCACCGCGATGAAGTCGGCGGGGATGAGCTGGGTGCCCTGGTGGATGAGCTGGTAGAAGGCGTGCTGGCCGTTGGTGCCGGGCTCGCCCCAGAAGACCTCACCGGTGTCGGTGGTCACGGGCGTGCCGTCCCAGCGCACGCTCTTGCCGTTGGACTCCATGGTCAGCTGCTGCAGGTAGGCGGCGAAGCGGTGCAGGTACTGGGCGTAGGGCAGGACGGCGTGCGTGGCGGACTTGAAGAAGTTGACGTACCAGACGTTGAGCATGCCCATGAGCATGGGGACGTTCTCAGCCGGGGGCTTGGTCGCGAAGTGCTCGTCGACGGCGTGGAAGCCGGCGAGGAAGTCACGGAAGTTGTCCGGGCCGATGGCCACGGCGAGGACCGTGCCGACGGCGGAGTCGACGGAGTAGCGCCCGCCCACCCAGCTCCAGAAGCCGAAGGCGTTGTCCGGGTCGATGCCGAACTCGGCGACCTTGTTCAGGGCGGTGGACACGGCGACGAAGTGCTTGGCGATGGCACCGTCGGTGCTCACCCCGCGGGACGTGAGCGCGGTGAGGAACCAGTCGCGGGCCATGCGCGCGTTCGTCAGCGTCTCCAGGGTCGTGAAGGTCTTGGAGGCGATGATGAACAGGGTGGTCTCGGGGTCGAGGTCCTTGACCTTCTCGGCGCAGTCGGCCGGGTCGATGTTGGAGATGAACCGGCACTCCAGCCCGTCCTGGACGTAGGGCTTGAGGGCCTCATAGACCATGACGGGGCCGAGGTCGGAGCCGCCGATGCCGATGTTGACGACGGTGGCGATGCGCTTGCCGGTCACGCCCGTCCACTCCCCCGAGCGCACGCGCTCGGCGAAGGCGTAGACGCGCTCGAGCACCGCGTGCACGTCGGTGACGACGTCCTGGCCGTCGACGGTGAGCGTGTCCGTGGCGGGGCGGCGCAGGGCGGTGTGCAGGACAGCACGGTCCTCGGTGACGTTGATGTGCTCGCCGGCGTACATGGCGTCGCGGCGGCCGGGGACGTCGACCTGCTCGGCCAGGGCGGCGAGGGCGTCACGCACCTCGTCGGTCAGGAGGTTCTTGGACAGGTCGACGAAGAGGTCTCCGAGCTCGTAGGAGAAGCGCTCGGCTCGCTGCGGGTCCTGGGCGAACCAGGTGCGCAGGTCCGGCCGCAGGTCGGCGTGCAGCTTGGTGAGGGTCGTCCAGGCGGGTGTGGTGGTGGGGTCAACCGGAGTCAGCATGTCAGTAGCCTAGCGGTGAGGCACCGGCACCGTCCCGTGGTCGCCGTCGTCAGTCTGTCGTGCTCTGGGGTGTTCGGCCGGGGTCCGTGCCGACGGGCGATTCCGCTCCCAGCCGGACGTGGCTACCGCCGGGCGGGCGCACGGTCGATACGATGCCGGTGCCGGCGGTGGGCGCACAGGAAGGGACACAGATGTCCACGAGTAGCGGTGATCCAGACGCAGGGCGGCATCTCACACGTCGGGTGGCCCTGTGGTTCGGGAGCCTGCCCCTCCTCCGTGCCGTCCTCGTCTGGGCGGCCGTCGTCCTGGCGGTGTTCACGCTCGCGGGATGGGTCACCGGCGATGGCGGACTGTGGACGTCGCAGCGTCTGCTGGCCGCGTGGCAGGGCGAGCGCGCCCCCGCGACTCCGTTGGACACCCTCATGGTGCTCGTGCCGACGGTGCTCGTCGTCGTGGTCTCCGGGTTCCTCCTCATCAGGTTGCGCCGGTGGGCGGGCACGCAGCAGTTCACGATGACGAGTGGGCTCACCCCGGCCGAGGCCGAGGAGGCGGACCACCGGTTCGAGGCGGCGATGACGCAGATGTCCGGACGCCTGGTCGAGCAGAAGCTGGAGGGAGTCCGTGCTCTCGTCGAGGTGGCCGACACCTACCGCTGGACGTACCGGCAGCGTGTGGTGGATGCCCTGTGCGACTACCTGCGCCGCCAGCGAGGGTCCTACACGTACGACGTCGACCCGTCGGGCGGGACCTACGGGGTGGGGCCGACAACGACCTTCGTCAGTCTCGACCAGCCTGTTGAGTCCTTGGTGCTGGAGGAGATGCGCAGGCACCTGAGACGGCGCCGCGACGCCACCGGGGCCTGCGAGGCCGTCACCCAGGAGGTCGAGGACGATCAGCTGTGGTGCGAGTGCCGCTTCAACCTGGACGGCGCGATCCTGTCCGAACGGGTCGACTTCGACCACCTGACGGTCAACGGTGAGATGAGTCTGAGCGACGCGAGGCTTCTCGAGGGTGCGGATTTCACCCGCACCTCCTTCTTCCTGGCCGACTTCGATCGTGCCTGGTTCCAGGGAACCGTCTCCTTCGCGGGCGCCTCGTTCCGGGAGCGGGCAGAGTTCTGGGGAGCCCGTTTCGACGCCGCCGCAACCTTCCAGGACGCCCAGTTCGCTCGCGGCTGCCTGTTCAGGGCGACGGACTTCATGGGCAGGGCCTCGTTCAAGAACGCTCGCCTGAGCGACGACATCGTGTTCCTCGGGGTCCGTTTCCACGACACGGCCGACCTGTCGGGTGCCGAGTTCCGGTCGATGGCCACCTTCGAGAACGCCATGTTCGGTGCCACGACATCGTTCTCGAACACGCTGTTCCATTACGACGTTGTCTTCGCGTTGGCCGTCTTCGAGGACGCGATCTCGTTCCGCAGCGCCCGGTTTCAGGGTGACAGCTACTTCAAATGGACCAGCTTCGACGCACCTCCGGACCTGGTGGGGACGGTCTTCGCCCGGGGTGCGTACTTCCAGGAGGCGTGCTTCTACGGGGGCGAGCCCCAGGGCGCGTCCTTCGCGGGCGACGCCGTCTTCCTTGACGCGGTGTTCTCCCCTGGCGCTGCCATGACCGACTGCCTGTTCAACGACCGCGCCAGGCGTGATCCGGGCATCGCCATCGCCTTCCCACCGGACCTGGGGCTCGAGAAGACCGGCCTGCCCCCGGGCGCCTCGTGGGCGCGTTTCGACGACAAGGGCAACGTCATCGAGGTGCTCCCGGCCTAGGTCTGTGCCCGTAACTGGGACCGTGTGCGTCACCCTGACGTGGAAGCAGGCACGACGGTCTCTGTGTACCCGACCTAGCGCCAGCCGTAGCGGCTCCCGGAGACCAGTTGATCGGTATTATGCTACCGTGAGAAGCAAGCGCGGCGAGAAGGCCGACACATCCAAAAGCAAGCGGGCCGCAAGGTCTTGCCGCGGTTTCCTGCGTTCCGTCAAGGACCGCATAGGAGCACGTCTTCGCAGTTTCCAGCGCTACGTCGCGGATCGCATAGGAGCACTACCGCTCTTCGGGGCCATTTTCTTGTGGGTCGTCCTGGCTCTTGTGGTCTTCACGGCGCTTGGATGGCTCTGGGGACAGGGAGCACTCTGGTCGGACCGGTGGTTGACGAACTGGCGCAGCGCCGGAGCCGACGCTATCCCGTTAGAGGTCGTCAAGGTGTCCCTGACCACCATCGGTGGCATCGGCGGAACCGGATACCTCGTCATCAAGTACCGCGAGCGTGCCAGCGCCGAGCGCGCCGAGAGAGCCGCAGAGCTCGCCAGAAAAGACGTCGAGCAGGAGAAGGCCGAGCAGAAGCTGCTCAACGCCGTGCAGCAGCTGGGAAGCGAGTCCCCGCAGGTGAGGATCGCCGGGGTGTACGCGCTCGCCGACGTCGCTGACACCTACCGGGGCGACTACCGACAGCGTGTCGTCAACATCCTCTGCGGTTACCTACGCACTCCGCGCGGGACATGGGAGACGGTCGCCGACACGAATGCTGACGATGGCGAGACCACGTCCGAGAAGGTGTACGTGAGCAACGACGGCGCTGTCGAGTCGACGGTCCTGGAGGTTCTCAGCAGGCATCTGCGCAAACGCCGGGAGAATACGGCCACTCACGACGCAGTCACTCAGGACGTCGATGACGATCAGCTCTGGTGCGACTGCACCATCGACCTTCATGACGCCGTGATCACTGAATCCGTTAGTTTCACAGGCGTGACGTTGGCGTCCGACGTGTCCTTCCAGGGCGCGAGGTTTCACACCTTCGCCACTTTCCAAGGTGCGTCCTTCGACGCCCACGTCACGTTCAGGGGCGCGACCTTCAACGCCGACACCAGCTTCTGGGACGCGACCTTCAACGCCGACACCATCTTCAGGGGCGCGACCTTCAACGCCGACACCAGCTTCAGGGGCGCGACCTTCAACGCCGACACCATCTTCAGGGGCGCGACCTTCAACGCCAACACCAGCTTCGAGGGCGCGACCTTCAACGCCCACGTCACGTTCCGGGGCGCGACCTTCAACGCCGACACCATCTTCTGGGGCGCGACCTTCAACGCCGACACCAGCTTCGAGGGCGCGACCTTCAACGCCGACACCAGCTTCGAGGGCGCGACCTTCAACGCCGACACCAGCTTCGAGGGCGCGACCTTCAACCGAGCAGCACCACCGACTGGTATTCCACACAAGCTGGTGGATCATGAGACCGGCCTGCCGAAAGGAGCCCGGTGGGCTAGTTTCAATGACAAGGGCGAGGTCATCTAGGAGGGCTCCCCCGCGACGGACATACCCTCCGACGACGCCAGCAGCTCCTAGCCGGTCCTCCGCTGGGCGGATAACTCCCGGCAGGGTGTCTCCGCGCCGGACGGACTGGGCTCTTCGTGGCCGGGCTCGGCTCTCCGGCCCAAACCGTTGCGGTACGGCCCACACGGTCGCTCACCCTCCGGCGATGCCAAAGGTCGGGATGACGATGCTCGACACCACGATGGTTTCAGTTTCCTCGTTCTTCGTGGGTGGATTCTGCCTCATGTCCGCTGGATAAGCCCAGCCACCATGGCACAGCGTCGGCCGAGCGTCCTTCCTCCGATGACGAGCCCGAGGACGCCTCCTAGCACCTAGTCGTGCCGGTCCCGGTATGCGCCGGGGCTCAGGCCGAGCACCTTTCGGAAGTCGCTGCTCAGGTGCGCCTGGTCGGCATAGCCCAGGTCGGCGGCGACCTCGGCGATGGAGTACCCGCTCTCCTCACGCAGCCTCAGCGCCGCCTCCTGCAGACGGTAGCGACGTATGACAGCCAACGGCGCCAGACCGATGTACCTCTGCGTCAGCCGCTGCACGCCGCGCACCGACATCCCCAGGCGCTGCGCCAGCTGCTCGACCCGCACGATCGACCGCTCCCCCGCGACAAGGTCCTCCACGTCGTTGGCGCTCAGGGCGGCGGCGTCGGGGTCCCCGGCACGCTCAGCGAGCCACGCGATCATGAGCGCTGCCGCCTGCTGCCTGCCCTCCTCCGGGTTCGCGCACCCCATGGCCTCCACGACACCGCCGTGCAGGGCGGCGTCGGGAAACGGGCACCCGCTGTCGCGGATCGAGGCGGGCTCGATCCCGAGGCCGCTCAGACCCGCGGGCCGCAGCAGCGCCCCGACGGCCCACCCGCTTCCCTCGAGCACGCGCGTGGACACGCCCGTCGTCGGGCCGCGCAGGCTCGTGCCGGCGGGCTCGACGACAAGGTTGGAGGCCGGGAAGGGTAGGACCTCCTGGACGAGCCTCTCGCCTGCGGGCAGGTCCCAGCGCGGCAGCCACACCCAGCGCAGCAGGTGGGCAAGGTCCTCAGGTGCCGCCTGCCGGTGGAAGGAGGGCAGCCGGGACGGGTAGAGGACCCCGCGGCGGTCGGACACGCTCACGCCCCGACCCACCGAGGCTGTCGCGAATCTACAAGCGCCGCGCGGCGGCTCGTTCTTAGCCTCGCGGCATGGACACACATAACGACCACCGTACCGGGGCGAACGGTCAGTACACCTCCAACGGCAGGCCGCACGGCTCGACCAGCCTCACACCCTTCCTCGTCATCGAGGACACTCGTGCCGCCATCGCCTTCTACCGGGACGTCTTCGGCGCCAGGGTCGTCGACGTCACCGAGATGGACGGCGTCGTCGCGCACGCCGAGCTCGACTTCGGTCACGGCAAACTGCAGCTGGGAGCTCCGCTGCCCGGCATGGGGCTCGTGCCCGCGCCCTCGGAGGGCTCGTGCTACTCGCTGGGGCTGTACTGCTCCAACGTCGACGCCGTCGCCGAGGCCGCACAGCACGCAGGTGCCGTGCTGCGCGAAGAGCCCGCCACCTTCGTCTCGGGAGACCGTTACGCGTCCCTGCTCGACCCCTTCGGGGTCCGCTGGTCGGTCATGACCCGCGTCGAGGACATCTCCGAGGAGGAGAGCGCTCGCAGGGTCGCCGCCTGGGCGGCTGAGCAGTCAGCAGCCCAGGACTCCGGGTCCCCCGCCTGAGACGACCGGCGGGTGCCGGCCGGCAGCCCGCTCAGGCCGGCACCTGCCCCACGGGGCCGTTGTGGCAGACGGCCTCAATGTTGTGACCGTCGGGGTCCAGGACGAAGGCGGCGTAGTAGCCGGGGTGGTAGTGGGCGCGCTCGCCGGGGCCGCCGTTGTCCCGGCCGCCCGCCGCCAGCGCCGCCGCGTGGAAGGCGTCCACCTGCTGCGGGCTCGCGGCCGCCAGCGCCAGGTGGATGGTCGTGGGCCGCTGGTCCGGCACGAGCCACAGCTCGGGGGCGGCCTGGCCCGACTCCCCCGCGGCGCCCAGGGCGCGCACGGGCCCCAGCTCCATGACGACGGTGTAGCCGAGCGGGGCCAGCGCCTGGGTGTAGAAGTCGGTGGAGACGGCGGGCGTGGTGACGGGAAGCGAGATGTGGTCGATCATGTCTCCCACCGTAGGACCTGCCACCGTGTGAGGCTCAAGGACTTGGCCTGCACGATCCGCTGAGCCCGGCGTCGTCGGCGCTCTCAGGACCGGTGTCCCCATGGCCGGGGACCACGACCGGGCCTACGGTGCCCGCATGGTCCCCACCACCCCGTCGCCCTCGTCGCAGCCCGGCCCCGTGAAGCCTGCGAGCCACCCGCGCCACACGACCCTCCTCGTGGTCGCCGCGATCTCCGCCGTCATGGCCTGTCAGGCCCTGACGGCGCTCGTCATGGCCAGCAGGAACGTGCGGATCGTCCCCGGTGACTGCGCACAGCCGTGGCACTGCACGACGACGACCACCGTCTACAACCCCATCACGATCGTCATGGCCATCGGGATGGTGCTGCTCCTGGTCTGGCAGCTGCGTACCGTGCGCAGGTTCTGGCGGGCACGAGGCCACACCCCGCCTCCATCGTCCGCGGACGCCTGGCTGGCCGTCATCGTCACCGCGCTGGCCTCAGTACCCGCCTTCCTTGTCAGCATCCTGTTCTTCTTCGCGGCCAGCTGACGTCAGGCTCAGCCCCCGCTCCAGGCCCGCCGCCAGTCTCAGCGCCTGCGATCGCGCTTCTCGCGCACCCGCACCCCGATCTGGACCGGGGAGCCGACGAAGCCGAACTCCTCGCGCAGCCTGCGCTCGATGAAGCGCCGGTAGCCGGCGTCGAGGAAGCCGGTGGTGAACAGGACGATGCGCGGCGGTGCCGTCTGCACCTGGGTGGCGAAGAGGATGCGCGGCTGCTTGCCGCCGCGCAGCGGGTGCGGGGTCGCGCCCTGGATCTCCCCCAGGAAGGCGTTGAGCCGTCCGGTGGGGATACGCGTGGTCCAGCCCTCCAGGGCGGCGTCGAGCGCGCGCACGAGCCGGTTCGTGTGCCAGCCGGTGCGGGCCGCCAGGTTGATGTGCGGCGCCCAGGCGACGTGGGCGAGGTCGTGCTCCGTCTCCCAGGCGAGCATCTTCTGGCGGTCCTCGTCCACCAGGTCCCACTTGTTGTTGACGAGCACGAGGGCGCGCCCGGCGTCAACCACCTGCTGGATGACGCGCACGTCCTGCTCGCTTACGGGCTCGGAGGCGTCAAGGAGGACGACGGCGACCTCCGCCTTCTCGATCGCGCCCTGGGTGCGCAGCACGGCGTAGTAGTCGGCACCGCGGGTCTGGCGCACGCGGCGGCGGATACCGGCCGTGTCGATGAACAGCCACTGGCGCCCGTCGAGCTCGATGACCTCGTCCACGGGGTCGCGGGTGGTGCCTGCGAGCTCGTTGACGACGACGCGCTCGTTGCCGGCGATGGAGTTGAGCAGGCTCGACTTGCCCACGTTGGGCCGCCCGACGAGCGCGATGCGGTGCAAGGACCCCTCCTCGGGGCTGGGCCCCGCGACGGCGGAGACCTCCGGCAGGACCGCCATGGCGGCGTCGAGCACCTCCCCCGAGCCGCGCCCGTGGAGGGCGGAGACGGCGTAGGGCTCGCCGAGCCCCAGGTTCCACAGGGCGGCGGCGTCCCCCTCCTGGGCGGGCGAGTCGACCTTGTTGGCGGCCAGGACGACCGGCTTGCCGCTGCGGCGCAGCATGCGCACGACCTGCGCGTCGGTCTCCGTGATGCCGACGGTGGCGTCGACGACGAGGATGACGGCGTCGGACATCTCGACGGCGACCTCCGCCTGGGTGGCGACCGCGGAGTCCAGGCCCTGCACGTCCAGCTCCCAGCCGCCGGTGTCGACGATGGTGAAGCGGCGTCCGGCCCACTCGGCCGGGTAGGAGACGCGGTCGCGGGTCACGCCCGGGGTGTCCTGGACGACGGCGACGCGCCTGCCAAGCACCCGGTTGACGAGCGTGGACTTGCCGACGTTGGGCCGGCCGATGACCGCCAGGACCGGCAGGCCGGACTCAAGGCCCTCCTCGGCCTCGGGGACCTCGTCGCCCTCCAGCAGGGCCAGGTCCTCCTCGTCGAGCTCGTAGTCCTCCAGGCCGGCACGCAGTGCCTGGGCGCGCAGGTCGTCCTCGGCGTCGCGGGCGGCCGCCTCATCGACGGCGGTCTCGATGAGGTCGATGACGTGCTCGACGGTCTCGGGCAGGTCCATGTCGCTCGTGTCGACGAGGGTGACGCCCTCGGGCGCGGTGAGGAACTGCGAGACGGTGGCGTCGTCGCGGTCGCGGCGCAGCACCTGGTCGCGCAGGGCGGCGGCGTCCACGTCCTTGCCTGCGGCCTCAAGGTCGAGCGCCCGGCGGGCCAGGCGCGCCTGCTCGCTGGCGGTGATGAGAAGGCGCACGTCGGCGTCGGGCACGACGACGGTGGTGATGTCACGGCCCTCGGCGACGATGCCCGAGCCGCCGGAGAAGGAGGAGGCGCCGCCCCGCGACTCGGCGTGGACGATCTCGCGCTGGAGGCGGGCCATCTCCGCGCGCACGTCGAGGTTCGTGGCCACAGTGGAGACGACGGCGGCGATGTGCGGCTCGCGGATGGCCTCGGCGATGTCGACACCGTCGCACACGACGCCGGGGGCCTCGGGGTCCAGGCCCATGTCCAGTGGCATCGTCTTGACGGCGCGGGTGACGGCGTCGGCATCGACCTCGCCGGAGCCCAGGTCGATGCCGGTGCGCTCGCACCACCAGGCTGCGGCACGGTACATGGCACCCGTGTCGAGGTAGGCCAGACCCAGCTCGGCGGCGACGCGCTTGGAGACGGTGGACTTACCCGATCCGCTCGGTCCGTCGATGGCGACGACAATTCCCATGGGCAGCCTCCTGGTGGGCACCCCCGGGCGGGGTGCGGTGACGATCCGCGGCTAAGCCTGCCATGACACCGCGGGCGTCACCCGCTGCGGCGCCCATGAGATCGTGCACGCCCGGCCCGCAGAGGGGCGCGTGTCACTCCCCCTTCAGCAGGCGCTGCTCGTAGTCCCACCACACAGGCATGTCGACTCCCAGGCGCCGACCGCTCTCGGCGACCTCGTACAGGCCGGCGCGCCACTCGGGCAGGCCGTGGGCCATGTGCCCGAGCACCATGCGCCGGGTGCTCTCCTGCCCGAGCATCCGCCCCAGTCCCCCGGCTACGAGGCCGGTCGGCAGGGACAGGGCCGGTGCCGGGGCGATCCTCCCGGTGCGGATGCCCCGCGCCCGGCACACCGCCAGCCCCTCGCGCAGCGCCTGCACCATGCGGCGCAGCGCCCGCCGGTCGGAGACGAGCGCGTCATAGCCCCCGGCCTCCGCCAGGGCCCCCGGGGTGACCGACTGCTGGAGGTAGTGGACGGCGAGCCAGCCGGACATGTCGGCCTGGCGCTCAACGCGCAGGCCCGCGCGCCCCAGCAGTGACGCGACCGCCTGCGCCTGGGGGCGTCGGGGGCCCTCGCCCTTCTCCAGGACCGTCCCGCGGGGGAACAGGGTCGCCTCCACGGTCCCCGGTCCTCGTCCGCCGCCGACCTGGCCCGGGAAGCCCACCAGGTAGTCGCTGCGTCGCAGGGTCCCGTCGAGCTCGCCCTCCAGGTCCCAGTGGTTGAGCATGAACAGGATGGGAGCCCGCCCGGCCAGCTGTCGCAGCGTCGGCAGCACGTGCGCCAGGTGGGTGCGGTCCACGGTGACGAGAACGAGGTCGGGTGTGTCCGCCCCCTGTGGGGGCTCGGTGAGCACCCGGGGCCGGAAGGTCGCGGTGCGTCGTCTCTCACCCGGCGGGTCGCTCAGTGTCACCCGCACCCCCTGGGACAGCTGCGCGGCACGCTCGGGGCGGGTGAGGACCGCGACGTCGGCGACCCGGCTGAGCAGCAGGCCGTAGCCGGCGCCGATGACGCCACAGCCCATGATGAGCACGCGCACGCCTCAGCCCACCACGACCACGCGCCAGCCGCGGGCGTCCAGGGCCTCCTGGAGCACCTGGGAGGCGCTGGGCACCACCGACAGCGCGGCCACGCCTGCGCTCTGCCCGGCCGAGTGCTCCATGGAGAAGTCCTCGATGTTGATCCCCGCCTCACCGACGTCGGAGAACAGGCGCCCGAGCGAGCCTGCGGCGTCGGGCACGAGGACCTGGACCTCGGCGTAGCGTCGGGGCGCGCCACCGTGCTTGCCGGGGATGCGTGAGCGTCCCACGTTGCCCCGGCCCATGACGTCCATGACCGCCCCGACGGCGCCCGGGGCGATGGTCTCCACCCCGCCGTGGGCTCTGTCCTCCTCACCGGCGGGGTCCGTCGCCGCCTGCTCGATGCCGCTGATGAGGGTGTCGAGGTCCTCACGCACCTGACGCAGCAGCGTGGACACGGGCCCGGCGTTGCCCACGAGAATCGCGGCCCACAGGCGCGGGTCCGAGGCCGCCACACGGGTGGTGTCGCGCAGCCCCTGCCCGGCCAGCGCCAGCGCGCTCTCGGGCAGCGACTCCAGGCGGGCCGCCATGAGGGAGGACATGAGCTGGGGCACGTGGCTGACGGCGGCGACCGCCGCGTCGTGCTCGGCGGCGCCCATGCGGATGGGGGTGGCGCCGACGTCGACGGCGAGGTTGCGCACGCACAGCTCGGCGGTGGGCTCGGTGCCGTCGGCGACGATGACCCACGGGCGTCCGGCGAACAGGTCGGAGTCGGCGGCGGCGGCACCGGAGCGCTCGCGCCCCGCCATGGGGTGGGAGCCGACGTAGCGGCGCGTGTCCCGTCCCGCGTGGGCGAGGACCTCGGCACGCACCCGGTCCTTGACGCTGGCGACGTCGGTGACGGTGGCCCGCGGGTGGGAGCTGAGCGCACGCAGGACGACGGCGGCGGCGACGTCGGGAGGGGTGGCGACGACGACGAGCGTCGGTTCCGGGCAGGATGCGTCCCGCACCTGCCCGGCCCCCATGTCGCGGGCCAGGGCCAGTGAGGTCGGGGAGGTGTCCTCAAGCTGGACCTCGACGCCGGCGGCGGTCAGCGCCAGGGCGAGCGAGGTGCCCAGCAGGCCGGTACCGATGACGAGCACCGGGCCAGCGGTCGAGACCGCGGCGTGCGGGTTGCTCGGCTGTCCGTGGCGGGCGCTCACAGGCCCACCTCCTTCTGCAGGGCGGCGATCTCCTCACCGGTGAGCCTACGCATCTGCCCGGGGCGCAGCGCACCGATGGTGAGCGGGCCGAGCCGGGTGCGCGCCAGGCGCGTCACCGGGTGGCCGACGGCGTCGAGCATGCGCCGCACGATGCGGTTGCGCCCCGAGTGGAGGGTGATCTCGACGATGGAGCCGGCCGGTCCCGAGTCCTTGACGACGACGCGGTCCGCCTGGGCGAGGCCGTCCTCCAACTCGATGCCGCGCCGGAGCTTGCGCGGCACCCAGTGCTCGACCTCGCCCTCGACGATGGCGACGTAGGTCTTGGCGATCTCGTAGCTGGGGTGCATGAGCCTGTGGGCGAGCTCGCCGTCGTTCGACATGAGCAGCAGGCCCTCGGTCTCGGCGTCCAGGCGTCCGACGTGCACGAGCCGCACCGACTCGGGGTGCTCGAGCTCGTCGGCGTGCTCGGCGACGTAGCGCTCGGCCATCTGGGCGACCGTCGGGCGTCCGTCGGGGTCCTCCATGGTGGTGACGACGCCCGCAGGCTTGTGGACCAGGACGGTGATGACGTCGGGGTCGGTGAGGATGCGGGTACCGTCCACCCGGATCTCCTGGGCCTGGGGGTCCACGCGCACCCCGATCTCGGTGACGACGACGCCGTCGACGCTCACCCTCCCGCTGGCGATGAGGCTCTCGCAGGCGCGGCGGGAGGCCACGCCCGCGTGGGCGAGGACCTTCTGGAGCCGCTCGCCGCCCTCGACGTGGGGGTCGGCCTCGCCCCCGCGAGCACCGCGGCGACGGGCGGCGAGGATCTCGGTCTCCTCGTCCTCGCCGATGGCCTCGGCGTCAAAGCTGGCCAGCAGCTGGGCGTCGGCCTCCTCGTCGAGCTCCTCAAGGTCGTCCTCGTCGTAGAACTCCTCGGCGCCGAGCTCGCCGGTGGGCACGAGCTCGGCCTCGCTGAGGTGGCCGGCCTCCCGCCGGGAGGGACGGGTACGGCGCTGGTCTCGGTGTGCGGGGGTCATGCGGGGCTCCTACGGTGGGTGGCGTCGGCGGCGCGTTCGCCGGCCTCGTCGTCGATCTCGGCAAGGGCGGAGGCGTCGGGGAGGTAAGGGGCGAGCGGGGGCAGCTCGTCGAGCGAGTCCAGTCCGACGAACTCGAGGAACTCACGGGTGGTGCGGTACAGGAAGGCGCCCGAGGGCTCCTGCCCGGCCTCCTCGATGAGGCCCCGGGCGTGCAGGGTGCGCACGACGCTGTCGACATTGACGCCGCGCACGGCGGCAACCCGCCCGCGGGTCACCGGCTGGCGGTAGGCGATGACCGCAAGGGTCTCAAGCGCGGCCTGTGACAGGCGGGCGGTGGCTCCCCCGACGACGAAGCGCTCGACCAGGTCGTGGAAGGCGGGTGCTGAGGCCAGCCGCCAGCCCCCGGCCACCCGGCGCAGGACGAAGCCGCGTGGTGCCGGTGCGGGGGCGCCCGGGGCTGCGCGCCCCTCGTACTCGGCGGCAAGGGACTCCAGCAGGGCCTCGGCCTCGCTCTCCTCGACACCCAGGGCCTCGGCGAGGGCGGCACTCGTCACCGGCTCGTCGGCGACGACGAGGACCGCCTCGGCGGCCGAACGCAGCTGGGTGTCCGGCACGGCGCTGAGGGAGGACTGCTCGAAGAAGACCTCCGTGGCGCGCGCGGACACCGGGGTGTCGGCGCGCTGGGCCCCGGTGACGCCCAGCAGGCGGTCGAGCCGGGAGACGGTCCGGCCGTTGCTGGTCTCGCTCATGCGAACTCCTCCTCGACATCTGGGGCCATGATGCCTGTCAGGTCCTCCTGGCCGGCACACCAGGTCACCGTGATCTCACCCATCGGCTGGTCCTGGTCGAGCTCGACGCTTCCCTGGCGGTAGAGGATGAGCAGCGCAAGGAAGCGGGCGACGACGACGGCCGTGCGCTCGGCGTCGTCGACGATCTGGGTGAAGGTGAGCGTGCCGTGCAGCCGCAGACGCAGGGCGACGAGGCTCACCTGCTCCCCCACGGGGACGGCCTCGTGCAGGTGGACGGTCTGGACGCCCTCGTCGTGGGGCCGTGACAGGGCGGCTGCGGCCGCACGCGCAAGGTCCTCAGGGCCGAGGGTGGACACGAGCCGGGGCAGGAGGGCCGCCAGCTCCGGGGTGAGGCCGACGACGCGCGGATGGCAGCGCTGGGCGGCCTGCGCGCGCTCACCCAGGTAGGCGGCGGCCTGCTTGTAGGCCCGGTACTGCAGGAGCCTGGCGAAGAGCAGGTCGCGGGCCTCCAGCAGCTCCAGGTCCTCGTCGTCGTCCTCCTCGCTGTCACGTGGCAGCAGGCGGTGGGCCTTGAGCGCCAGGAGGGTGGCGGCGACGACGAGGAACTCGCTGGCGTGGCCCAGGTCCCAGTCGGCGCGCATGTGCGCCAGGAACTCGTCGGTGACCTCCGCCAGGGCGAGCTCGGTGACGTCCAGGCGCCTGCGGGCGATGAGGGTGAGCAGGAGGTCGAAGGGGCCCTCGAACTGCTCGAGGGCGACGTTGAAGCCGGGCACGCGTGCGGGCCCGCTCGTCTCCTCCGCGGTGCCGGGGTGCTCGGACGCTGCCTCGCCGTCGGCGTTGAGGGGCAGGGACTCAGGCGACATCGCCGCGGGCGATGAGCTCGCGCGCCAGGCGGCGGTAGGAGTGGGCGCCGGAGTGGGTGGGTGCGTAGATCGTGATCGGCTCGGCGGCCACGGAGGCGTCGGGGAACTTGATGGTGCGCCGGATCTGGGTGTCGAAGAGCTGGTCGCCGAAGGCCTTGGTGAGGGTCTCCAGGACCTCGCGCGAGTGCAGGGTGCGCGGGTCCACCATGGTGGCGAGGATGCCGTCGATCTGCAGACGCGGGTTGAGGCGGTCACGCACCCGGTCGACCGTCTCGACCAGCAGTGCCACACCGCGCAGTGCGAAGTACTCGGTCTCCAGCGGGATGATGACGCCGTGGGAGGCGGTGAGCGCGTTGACGGTGAGCAGACCGAGGGAGGGCTGGCAGTCGATGAGGACGACGTCGTAGTCGTCCAGGACGGGACGCAGCACGCGCGACAGCGCCTGCTCGCGGGCCACCTCGTTGACGAGCTGGACCTCGGCGGCGGACAGGTCGATATTCGCCGGCACGATGTCGAGATCGGGCGTGGACGTGGAGTGGATGATGGGCCGCACGTCCGGGCGCGGCGCCACGAGCAGGTCGTAGATGGTGGCGTCGAGCTCGTTGGCGTTAATGCCCAGGCCCGCCGAGGCGGCGCCCTGCGGGTCGAAGTCGACGATGAGGACCTTGCGGCCGTACTCGGCCAGGCACGCCCCCAGGTTGATGGTCGTCGTCGTTTTGCCGACGCCGCCCTTCTGGTTGCACATGGAGATGACGCGTGCGGGTCCGTGTGACTCCAGGGGCGCCGGCACGGGGAAGGCGTTGTCCTCAGCATCCTCGGCGGGCAGGTCGATGAGCCCGGGCTGCTGGTTGTCCGTCGTGCTGGAGGTACTCACGTGGGCAGCCTATCCGAAAGCACGAGGGTGGCTGGTAGCGTACACCTCGCGCAGGTGGTCAACGGTGACCTTTGTGTATATCTGAGTCGTGGTGACCGAGGCGTGGCCGAGCATCTCCTGGACGACACGCACGTCCGCCCCGCCTGCGAGCAGGTGGGTGGCGAAGGAGTGGCGCAGCGTGTGCGGCGAGACGTGCAGGTCCTCGGGCAGGCCCGCGCGCGCCGCCGCCTGCTGCAGCACCCCCCAGGCCGACTGACGGGACAGGGGGCGGCCGAGCGTGTTGAGGAAGACCTCGGGCACTCCCCTGCCGCGGGCGGCCAGGGTGGGCCGGGACTGCACGAGGTAGGCGTCCAGCGCGTCCCAGGCGAGCCTGCCCATGGGCACGATCCTCTCCTTGCGGCCCTTGCCGAACAGCCGCAGGCAGCCGGACTCCCGGTCGAGGTCGTCGACGACGAGGCCCACGGCCTCCGAGATGCGCGCACCGGTCGCGTACAGCAGCTCCAGCAGGGCGCGGTCCCGCAGACTGGTGACGCTGTCGTCGGTAGCGGCCGCCGCCAGCAGCGCCTGGACCTCGTCGATGCTCAGCGCCTTGGGCAGGCGCCTGCCCACCTGCGGGGGCCGCACGGCGGCGGAGGGGTCGATCGTCGTCCTGCCCTCGGCCAGGAGGAACCTGTGCCAGCCGCGTACGGCGGTGACCGTGCGCGAGGCGGAGGAGGGAACGAGGGGTCGGCCGCCGTCGGCACCGGAACGGATCGCCTCGAGGAAGGCCGCGACGTCCGGCTCGGTGACGGCTCCGGGGTCGGTGACGCCGCGGGACCTGAGGAAGGCGGTGTAGCGTCCCAGGTCGCGCTCGTAGGCGCTGAGCGTGTTGGGGCTCAGGCCGCGCTCCACCCTGAGGTGGGCGAGGTAGCCGCGCTGGGCGCGGGCCAGGGCGTCGGCCGTCACGCCGTCGGGGTCGCGGACCGGCTCAGGCAAGCTTGGTGACGAGGCCCAGGCCGACGATGGCCACGAGCCAGACGATGCAGACCCCGATGGTGATGCGGTTGAGGTTGCGCTCAGCGACGCCGGAGGACCCGGCAGCCGAGGACACACCGCCACCGAACATGTCGGACAGCCCGCCACCACGGCCCTTGTGCAGCAGGACCGTGGCAATGAGGAAGAAGCTCGAGAGCACGAGGAGGATCTTGAGGGCGATCTCCAGGATGGTCATGCTGCGGGGTCCTTTGTGACGGGGCAAGGTTCCGCATGGGACTCTACCCCACCGGTCGCCTGGGACGCGGCGGGGGCCGGGTCACCTCGGGTGTGAGGTGTCCCGGCCCCCGACCGGCACAGTGGGGCGTGCTCCTGAGGGAGCTGCCCGCGTGAGCGGTGTGTCAGGCGTAGAAGCCCGCCATGGCGGCGAAGGACTCGGCCTTGAGCGAGGCGCCTCCGACGAGCGCGCCGTCGACGTCGCTCTGAGCCATGAGCTCCTTGATGTTGTCGGGCTTGGCGGAGCCGCCGTACAGGATGCGGGTGGCGTCGGCGGTGGCGTCTCCGTAGTCGGCGCGCAGGGCCTCACGGATCGCGCCGCAGACCTCCTGGGCGTCGGCGGCGGTGGCGGTCTCACCGGTGCCGATGGCCCAGATGGGCTCGTAGGCGATGACGATCTTGGCGACGTCCTCGGCGGACCAGCCCGCCAGGGCGGCACGGACCTGGCCGAGGACGAAGTCGACGTGCGTGCCGGCCTTGCGGACCTCCAGGGCCTCGCCGCAGCACAGGATCGGCGTCATGCCGGCGTCGAGGACCTTGCGGGCCTTGGCACCGACGAGCTCGTCGGACTCGTTGTGGTACTCGCGGCGCTCGGAGTGGCCCATGACGACGTAGGTGACGCCGAGCTTGTCGAGCATGGCGGTGGAGATCTCACCGGTGTAGGCGCCGTTGTCGTGGATCGACACGTCCTGGGCGCCGTACTTGATGTCGAGGGAGTCGGCCTCGACGATCGTCTGCACGGTGCGGATGTCCGTGAACGGCGGGATGACCAGGACCTCGCACTGGGCGTAGTCGTAGTCCGCGTCCTTCAGGGCCATGGCCAGGCCCTGCACGAGGTGGTTGGCCTCGAGGTGGTCGAGGTTCATCTTCCAGTTGCCCGCCATCAGCGGGGTGCGGTTCGTCATTGTTGTTTCAGCCTTCCAGGACGGAGACGCCGGGCAGGACCTTGCCCTCGAGGAGCTCAAGGGAGGCACCACCACCGGTGGAGATGTGGGAGAAGGTGGACTCGTCGAAGCCGAGGGTGCGCACGGCGGCGGCGGAGTCGCCACCGCCGATGACGGTGAAGGCCTCGGACTCGCTCATGGCCTTGGCGACGGCCTTGGTGCCGGCGGAGAAGGCCTCGAACTCGAAGACGCCCATGGGGCCGTTCCACACGACCGTCTTGGAGGTGGCGATGGCGTTGGCGTAGAGCTCAGCCGTCTTGGGGCCGATGTCAAGGCCCATCTGGTCGGCGGGGATCGCGTCGGAGGGCACGACGGTGGCAGGGGCGTCGGCGGCGAAGACCGGGGCGACGACGGTGTCGACGGGCAGCAGCAGCTCGACGCCGTTGGCCTTGGCGGTGTCGATGTAGCCCTTGACCGTGTCGATCTGGTCCTTCTCGAGCAGGGAGGTGCCGACCTCGTGGCCCTGGGCCGCGAGGAAGGTATAGGCCATGCCGCCGCCGATGAGCAGGCGGTCGGCCTTCGACAGGAGGTTGGCGATGACGCCGAGCTTGTCGGAGACCTTCGAGCCGCCCAGCACCACCGTGTAGGGGCGCTCGGGGTTGGTGACGGCCTTGGACAGGGACTCGATCTCCTTGCCCACGAGAAGGCCCGCGGCGGCCGGGAGGATGGTGGCGACGTCGTAGACGGAGGCCTGCTTGCGGTGGACGACGCCGAAGCCGTCGGA
>CALEXZ010000167.1 GCA_937926195.1 uncultured Actinomyces sp. | reverse complement strand
CCTCGTCGGTGAGGATGTCGCCGAAGAGGTTGTCGGTGACGATGACGTCGAAGCGCGCCGGGTTGGTCACCATGTAGATCGTGGCGGCGTCGACGTGGCAGTAGTCGACGCTCACCTCGGGGTACTCGGCTCCGACGGACTCGACGACGCGCCGCCACAGGTGCCCGGCGTGGACGAGGACGTTGTGCTTGTGCACGAGGGTGAGGTGCTTTCTGCGTGCCTGGGCCTGCTCGAAGGCGTAGCGCACGACCCTCTCGACGCCGTAGGCGGTGTTGACGCTGACCTCGGTGGCGATCTCCTGCGGGGTGCCCAGGCGCACGCTGCCGCCGTTGCCGCAGTACAGGCCCTCCGTGCCCTCACGCACGACGACGAAGTCGATGTCGCCGGGGTCGGCCAGCGGTGTGGGGACGCCCGGGTAGTAGCGGGAGGGACGCAGGTTGACGTAGTGGTCGAGGGCGAAGCGCAGCCGCAGCAGCAGCCCGCGCTCCAGGACGCCGGAGGGGACACTGGGGTCACCGACTGCGCCCAGGAGGATGGCGTCGTGCTCCTTGAGGGCGGCCAGGTCCTCGTCGGTGAGCGTCTCGCCGGTACGGTGCCAGCGGTCGGCACCGAGGTCGAAGGTCGTCGTCTCGACCGTCACACCGCTTCCGGCCAGAGCGGCCTTGAGCACCTTGAGGCCCTCGGGGACGACCTCCTTGCCGATGCCGTCACCGGGGATCACTGCGAGCTTGAGGGTGCTGGGAGGCTGAGTCATGGCACCAGGCTACGACCCACGTCACATCGCGAGACATATCGTCCGCATCCTGGCACTAGAACGGGGTGAGGGGCAGGAAACCGGGGTTCGTGAGGGATCTCGCCCCACCGTTTCCCACGACGCGCGATGGTCCGGCCCTCTAGCATGGCACCAGCACGACGAATCCGTCGTCGTCCTGACAAGGAGACCTCATATGCAGAACCCTCCCGTCCCCGAGCCGAGCAACCCGAACGGCTACGAGGCCTACCCCTCTGCCCCCTCCGCCGGCGGCCCGACGCCGTCGTACTCCCAGGCTTCCGCCTACTCCACCCAGGGACAGAGCTACACGCCCCCGACCTACGACGCCCAGCCCCAGGGCCAGGGCTACACGCCCCCCTCCTTCGGCGCGCAGCAGCAGGCCCCCGGCTACTCACCGACCGCGTCCCAGGGCGCAGGCTTCTTCAAGGCGCTGTTCGACCTCTCCTTCTCGAACTACGTCACCCTGACCTTCGCCAAGATCATCTACGTCGTCCTCATCGCGGTGAGCATCCTCGTCTGGCTGGCCTACATGCTCATGGGCTTCTACTACGACAGCACCATGGGGTTCCTCATCATCCTGTTCGGCTGGATCCCCGTCGTCATCAACGTCGTCCTCGTCCGTATGGGCCTGGAGTCCTCGGTCGCGCTCATCCGTGTCGCGCAGAACACCACCGAGCTGGTCTCCCAGGGTAAGAAGGGCTGAGTCCCTCACTCTCCACAGCGTGCTACGGGTGTCCCCGTGCGGCGGAGTCCTCCGCCGCACGGGGACACCCTCGTCCTCGGGCCCGGCGCAGCGGCTCAGCCCGTCCTGACCGTCTCAGCCGCACGGGCCCGGCACGACGACGCCGGTCGGGGCGCCCCCTCCCCCTGGAGAAGACGCCCCGACCGGCGCGGCAGGATGCGCCCTGGCAGCGGGCGCGTCGTCGCCGGTGCTCAGCGGGCGACAGAGCCCTCGACGTAGTCCTTGTCCACCTCGGCACGCCAGGCGAACATCGAGCGCACCTGGCGACCCACGGTCTCGATGGGGTGGCTCTCGCCCTTGGCGCGCAGCTCCTTGAACTCGGGGGCACCGGCGGCCTGGTCCTCCATGAAGCGCTTGGCGAAGGAGCCGTTCTGGATGTCGGTGAGAACGTCCTTCATGTGCTCCTTGACGTCCGGGGTGATGACGCGCGGGCCGGAGACGTAGTCGCCGTACTCGGCGGTGTCGGAGC
>CALEXZ010000166.1 GCA_937926195.1 uncultured Actinomyces sp. | reverse complement strand
CCCGGAACATCGCGTTCGGAAGGGCCTCGACGACCGATCCCTCGACCTCGATGACGCCGTCCTTCTTAGCCATGTTCCTCCGTCGGTGCTTTCTCGCTCGAGTTCCTCCGACGACGTCGCCGTCGGACGACGCGCACCCCGTTCCCCCTGCTGTTATCAGATGTGGGGACCGGAGGGCGCACCGGACCCCAACAATACGGCAGGGCGAGGCGCGCTCACCACGCGAGATCGGGCACAGTCACGGTGTTTCCGACCACAGGGCCCGGCCGCCGCCGCCGGCGGCGGGGCGGGCGGGCGAGGTGCTCAGCCCCGGTGGCGCCGCTCGGCCTCCTGCTCGACGACGACCGCCCCGTAGTCGGGTCCCCCCTCACGCCAGGGAACGCCGGCCACCAGGGCGAAGGCGGTGCCCGCGGCCCGCAGGCGGCCCCCGTAGGCGGCGCAGCGGCGCATGAAGCCCGCCACCGCCCGCTCCCGCTCCCGGGGGTCTCGGGCCAGCGGCTCGCACCAGCCAACCTCGGCGGTGCCCAGCAGGCGGGGCAGCAGGAGCATCTCGACGTCCTCGACCCCGCGCGCGGTCTCCGCCCACAGGGTCGCCTCAACGCCCTCGATACACTCCTGCCCGACCGCCTCCAGCAGCGCCTCGGGGTCCCAGTCCCGGGCGGCGGCGATGTCGACGACACCGGCCCAGTCCAGGCCCAGGGGTGCCTGCTCGTCCCACATCATGTCGAGGTAGGCGTGGTGGCAGGGCGACATGATGAAACGGGCACCCTGCCGGGCCGCCAGCTCCTGCCCCCGGGCGGCCTCCTCGCCGCGCACGTCCCACACCTGCAGCTGCATGGCCGCGGCTGCCTGCCCCGCGCCGCTCGGGCTCGCCTGCGGGCGGGCGGACCAGGCCTCGTTCCAGCCGATGGGCACCCGGCCGCGTGCGCGCACGACCTGGCAGGCGTAGGACAGCAGCTCGGCGTAGGCCGAGCCGGGGCCGATGCCGTAGCGCTCGGCCATCGCCCAGGGCTCGTCCCCTCCCAGGTGCACGCGCCTGCCCTGGGGGTCGAGGTCCATGACCTGGGTGAGCACGTGGCGCAGGAAGCTGCGTGTGGCCGGGGCGTGGGGGTCAAGGTAGGAGAAGCCGACGACGATGCTGGCGTCAGCGGCCGCCGTGGGCGCCTCGGCGCTGGCCTCGTGGGAGCTGCCGGGGGTGCACAGCCCCTCCAGGGCGTGCAGGGCGGCACCGACGTGCCCCGGCACGTCGATCTCGGGGACGACCTCGATGCCGCGCGCCCGACAGAAGGCGAGGATGCGCCGGTAGTCCTCCTGGGTGTACCACCCCGGGCGTCCCGGCCGGCCGGACCAGGCGGGCAGGCTCACCGCGGTGCGCCCGGAGACCTGCGTCAGGCGGGTGTAGTCGTGGGGGTCGTCCTCGCTGCGGCCCCCGTTGGTGATCTCCAGGCGCCAGCCCTGGTCGTCGACGAGGTGCAGGTGCAGGACGTTGAGCTTGAGGAGGCTCACGGCCTCGATGACGCGCAGGAGCTCCTCCACAGGCAGGAAGCTGCGGGCGACGTCGATCATGACGCCGCGGTGCGCCCAGCGGGGGGCGTCCTCGATGCGCAGACCCGGCAGGAGCGCCAGGGCGTCGTCGGGGTGCGAGCGCCCCCAGGCGGCGCCGTCGGGGTCCATGACCCGCGCCGGCAGCAGCTGCAGGAGGGTGCGCACGGCGTTGAGGGCGCCCAGGCTCGTGGTGGCGCGCGCCACGACGCCGTCGGGGGCGACGGTGAGCGTGTAGCCCTCCCGCCCGACCTGCTGGGGGGCGTCGAGCAGGATCGAGACGGCGCCGGGCACGGGCGCGGGCACCTCCTGCGCCAGGGGCAGGGTGATGAGATCGGCGCTGGCCGCCCAGCCCAGCCCCTCGCGCAGCCGCGAGGCGAGCATCTCGGTGGCCTCCTCCGCGCCGCTCTGGCACACGAGAGGGGTGTGGCGGCGCAGGGTGAAGCCCGGGCCACCGACCTCCAGGCTGCGGGGCGCGGGGGTGATGAGCACCGGTGCGGTCGGGTGCTCGGGGACGACGGTGTCAGCCATGGGGCGAAGGGTAGCCGCAGAGACCGGCCACCGGTACGGGCAGCGGGCGCGCCCCACCGCCTGCGAGGCACGTGCCGTGCCCGGGCGTCTCAGCGCAGCGGCCGGGGCTCGATGTCGTAGGCGCTCAGGCCCTCGACGCCGCCGTCGGGGGCGGTGAGGACCCACACGCCACCGGGGACGACGGCGACCGTGTGCTCCCACTGGGCGGCCCGGCAGCCGTCCTCGGTGACGACGGTCCAGCCGTCGTCGAGCTCACGCACGCGCGGCGAGCCGGCGGTGAGCATCGGCTCGATGGCGAGCACCATACCGGGGCGCAGGCGGGGCCCCTTGCGTGAGACGGAGTAGTTGAGGACGTCGGGCGCCATGTGCATGGACGTGCCGATCCCGTGGCCGACGTAGTCCTCGAGGATGCCCAGCCTGTGCCCGTGCTCGCGGGCGGCCGCGTCGACGACCGCCTCCACGGCGTCGCCCACCGCGTTGAGACGCGCGGCGCGCCCGGTGCCCTCCCCCGCCGCGGCGCGGGCGACGGCCGCGATGGCGGCCCACAGGGCCTCGCGGGTGGTGGTGTCGAGCAGGCGGTCGGAGTCGCTGGCGTAGTGCCCGCCGACGACGGTCGTGAAGGCGGCGTCCCCGTGCCACTGGGTGCCGTCCTCGTCCAGAACGTAGGCGCCGCAGTCGAAGGTGATGAGGTCACCCTCCTCAAGGACGCGCCCACCGGGGATGCCGTGGACGACCTCGTCGTTGACCGAGGTGCACACGGTGGCCGGGTAGTCGTAGTAGCCCAGGAAGTTCGAGTGGGCGCCGTTGCTGGCGATGACCTGGGCGCACACAGCATCGAGCTCGGCAGTGGTGGTACCGGGCCGCACGGCCTCGCGCAGGGCGGCGTGGATGTCGGCGACGACGAGCCCTGCCCGGCGCATCTGGCGCACCTGGTCGGGGGTCTTGATCTGGATCTGCTCGCGTCCGAGCACGGTGGTGTCCTTCCAGCGGCGGTGGTGGTGGTCGGTGTCTGGCCGCGGGTACGACGGCGGCGGGCCGCCCTGAGTGGGTCGACCCGCCGTCCTCGTGTGTCAGGCGCTCACGCCGGCGCCGGCGAGGGCGGTCATGATGCGATCGGTGACCTCGTCGAGCTCGCCGATACCGTCAACGGACACGAGCAGGCCCTTGTCGGCATAGAGGGCGGCGAGCGGCTCGGTCTGCTCGGCGTAGACCTCAAGGCGCCGACGGATGACGTCCTCGGTGTCATCCGCACGGTTCTGCTCGGTGGCCCGCTTGAGCAAGCGGGCGACGACAACCTCGGCGTCGGCGGTGATCTCCAGGACGACGTCGAGGCCCAGCCCGGCCTGCCCGAGCATGGCGTCGAGCTCGTGGACCTGGGCCTCGGTGCGCGGGTAGCCGTCGAGGAGGAAGCCCTGGGCGGCGTCGTCCTGGGCGATGCGGTCCTTGACCATCGCGTTGGTCACCGAGTCGGGGACGTACTCGCCCTTGTCCATGTAGGACTTGGCAAGGACGCCGAGCTCAGTGGCTCCGGCGACGTTCGCACGGAAGATGTCGCCGGTGGAGATCGCGGGGACGCCCAGGCGCTCGGAGATGCGAGCGGCCTGGGTGCCCTTGCCGGCACCGGGGGGACCAAGGAGGACCATGCGTGCGCTCATGAGAGGAACCCTTCGTAGTGGCGCTGCTGGAGCTGGGAGTTGATCTCCTTGACCGTCTGGAGGCCGACGCCGACCATGATGAGGATCGTCGTGCCGCCGAACGGCAGGTTCTGTGACAGGCCGAGCCAGATGACCGCGACGGTCGGCAGCAGGGCCAGGGCGAGCAGGTACAGGGACCCGGCGGCCGTCACACGGGTGATGACAAAGGACAGGTACCTCACGGTGGGCTCACCCGCGCGGATGCCCGGGATGAAACCGCCGTACTTCTTCATGTTATCGGCGATCTCCTCCGGGTTGAAGGTGATCGCGGTGTAGAAGAAGGCGAAGAAGAGGATGAGCACGCCGTAGGAGACGAGGTAGATCGTGTCCGTCTGGGCCAGGTTGTCCCTCACCCAGCGCACCCATCCGGCCTCCGGGCTGCCGAACTGGGCGACGAGCTGGGGCATCGCCAGGATGGAGGAGGCGAAGATGACGGGGATGACGCCGGCCGTGTTGATCTTGATCGGGATGTAGGTGGTCGACCCGCCGTACTGGCGCCGCCCCACCATCCGCTTGGCGTACTGCACGGGGATGCGTCGGGTGGCCTGCTCGATGAAGACGACGGCGACGGTGGCCGCGAGGATGACGGCCAGGACGATGAGGAACTTCGTGACGCCGTCGTTGTTGCCCACGATGGAGAAGAGGTTCTGGGGCATGCGGGCGACGATCGAGGTGAAGATGAGCAGCGACATGCCGTTGCCGATGCCCTTCTCGGTGATGAGCTCACCGAGCCACATGATGAGGCCGGTGCCGGCGGTCATCGTGATGATCATGAGGGCCAGGTCCATGGGCGAGGCGTCGGGGACCACCGAGACCGTGCAGGTGGGGAACAGCGTCCCGGAGGCGGCGGTGGCCACGATCGTGGAGGACTGGAGCACTCCCAGGCCGATGGTGAGGTAGCGCGTGTACTGGGTGAGCTTGGCGGTGCCCGACTGCCCCTCCTTGTACAGCTCCTCGAAGCGCGGGATGACGACGCGCAGCAGCTGGATGATGATGGAGGCCGTGATGTAGGGCATGATGCCCAGCGCGAAGACGCTCAGCTGCAGCAGGGCGCCGCCGGAGAAGACGTTGATGAGGCCCAGCAGCCCCGCGTCCTCGGTCTGGCCGACGCAGGTCTGGACGTTGCCCAGGTTCACCCCGGGGGTCGGCAGCACGGAGCCGAGACGGAACAGAGCCATGATGCCCAGGGTGAAGACGAGCTTCCTCCTGAGGTCGGGCGTGCGGAACGCCTGCATGAACGCAGTGAGCACTCGTACTCCTGTTGTCGCTGCTGGGCACGGAAGTCGCCGTCGGACCCGTGGCCCCGCGGTGTGAGGGCGTGGGGGACGGCCGGTGCCGGGAGAGCACCGTCTGTCAGCCTACCGTGCACCGCTGCGAGCCTGAACCTGGCGGGGCTCTCACGGGACCGGGGATAGGTCACGTTGGGTGGTGCTCGGGCACCGGTGCTCCGACGACGAGAACGGGCCCCGTCACCACCTGGGTGGTGACGGGGCCCGTGCGCAGCGGGTGCTGCGGCGCGCTCAGCGGGCGCTGACCGTGCCGCCGGCGGCCTCGATCTTCTCCTTGGCGGAGGCGGACCAGGCGTCGACGGTGAGGTCGAGCTTGACGGTGATGTCGCCGCTGCCCAGGACCTTGACGAGCTGGCCGCCGCGGACGGCGCCCTTGGCCACGAGGTCCTCGACCGTGACGGTGCCGCCCTGGGGGAACAGCTCGGCGATGCGGCCGACGTTCACGGGCTGGAACTCCACACGGTTGGGGTTGCGGAAGCCGCGCAGCTTGGGCAGGCGCATGTGCAGGGGCGTCTGGCCGCCCTCGAAGCCGGCCCGCACCTGGTAGCGGGCCTTGGTGCCCTTGGTGCCGCGTCCGGCGGTCTTGCCCTTGGAGCCCTCACCGCGGCCGACGCGGGTCTTGGCCTTCTTGGAGCCGGGGGCCGGACGGAGGTGGTGCAGCTTGACGACCTGCACCTTCTCCTCGGTGTTCTTGGTGTCAGCCATCTCAGGCCTCCTCAACGGTGACGAGGTGCGCCACCGTGGCGATCATGCCGCGCACGGAGGGGTTGTCCTCGCGCACGACGGACTGGCGGATCTTGCGCAGGCCGAGGGAGCGCAGGGTCTCGCGCTGGCGGCGGGTACCGCCGATGCCCGAGCGGACCTGGGTCACCTTGAGCTGCTTGGTGGCGGTGTCAGCCATCACGCCTCAACTCCTTCAGCGGCCTTCTCGGCCTCCTTCTTCTCGGCCTCGGCGCGCCTCTCGGCCTCGCCCTCGGCACGGGCGCGCAGCATGGACTGCGGCGCGATGTCCTCCAGCGGCAGGCCACGGCGGGCGGCGACGCCCTCGGGCTGCTCGAGCTGCTTGAGCGCGTCGACCGTCGCGTGGACGGTGTTGATCGCGTTCGAGGAACCGAGAGACTTCGACAGGATGTCGTGGATGCCGGCGCAGTCCAGCACGGCGCGCACCGGGCCGCCGGCGATAACACCGGTACCGGGGGAGGCCGGACGCAGGAGGACGACTCCGGCGGAGTCCTCGCCCTGGACCAGGTGCGGGATGGTGC
>CALEXZ010000165.1 GCA_937926195.1 uncultured Actinomyces sp. | reverse complement strand
GTTGGACAACCTGCTGCTCGTTGGACAACCTGCTGCTCGTTGGACAACCTGCTGCTCGTTGGACAACCTGCGGCGCCTTGGACAACCTAGGGGCGTCCCTGAGGTGATCCGTCGGACCGCAGGTGATCCGTCGGACCGCAGGTGATCCGTCGGACCGCAGGTGATCCGTACGGGCACAGGTGATCCGAGGCGGTTCTGGCAACCCTGTTACCTCCGCAGCCCCGGTCCCCGGTGGTCCTACTGGCTCGTGCGACCCTGGGCACCCACAGCAACCGCGGAATCCACGGGTTCAGGCTCCCAGGTGGTCACCAGGGAGTCGTCAGATGAGAGAGCATGATCCCATGACCGACCCGACCCCCCAGCCCGACGACGCCACCGTCCCGGGCGCCCCCTCCCAGCCGGTTCCCGCCGGGCAGCCCACGCCCGAGCCCGCTCCCGTCGAGCAGCCCACGCCCGAGCCCGCTCCCGCCGGGCATGCCCCCGCCGGTGCCACGCGCAGCACCTGGCGCACGGTGCAGCACGCCACCGGCTGGTGCGTCGCCGTCGTCATCTCGCTGCTTGCCTGTCTCTCCCTCGCCCCGGACCTGCTGGGCTTCCTCAGCGACGACCTGCGTCTGAGCCTGCGCTACCCCTTCGCCCAGGCCGTCGCGCTGCGCAGCGGGGCCGTCGTCGTCCTCGTCCTCGTCGGCCTCGTCGTCGCCGTCTCCGCGCTCACCCGCGTCCTGCGTCACGAGGGCGGGCGGCGCACCGGCGTCATCGCCCTCGTCCTGCTGCTCGTCGCCGGAGCCCACACCGGGGTGCTGTGGGGCCGTGGCCTTGACACCACGGACATTCTCGCGGTCTCGGCCCCCGACGCGGCTGAGGAGGCGTGGGACGGCAACCTCACCGTCCTGGCCTTCAACACCTACGCAGGCCGGGCCAGCATGGTCGAGCTGGCCATCGCGATCCGGCAGTCGACCCCCGACGTCGTCGTCCTCCCGGAGACCCACGCCGGGGACGCGGCCGACCTGCTCACCCTGCTCGAGCAGGACGGCCTGTCCTACAGGCCCTTCGTCTCCGAGGACGAGACGGACTCGACCTCGGCCTCCGCGGAGGCCTCTGCCTCGCCGACCCCCACCGCCTCCCCCACGCCGACGAGCTCGTCGACGTCGACCGGTTTCGACGGCGACCCCGGTGCCACCACCGTCCTGGTGAGCGCCTCCATCGGCGACTACGAGCAGGTCCCCGCCCCCGACGGTCTGGGACACGGTGCCGTGCTCCTTCAGCCCGTGGGTGACGCCATGCTCAACGGGCACCAGCGCCCCACGATCCTCGGTGTCCACACCGTCGCCCCCCTCAAGAGCACGATGCGAGCGTGGGAGGAGTCGGTGCGCCAGGCCGTCGCCCAGTGCGCGAGCCCCGCCACGGGCCTCGTCCTCGCCGGCGACCTCAACGCGACCGTCGACCACGCGCTCATGCAGGACCTGGGCGGGTGCTCCGACGCCGCGCTCGAGGCGGGGGCCGGCGGCCTGTCGACCTGGCCGACGTCGACGCGCACCCCGCTGCTGGGGGCGGCGATCGACCACGTCCTTGTGGACACGGCCACGTGGACCAGCACCGGTGTCGAGCTCGTCGAGATCACCGGCTCCGACCACCGGGCGCTGCTCGTCACCCTCGCGCAGGACTGACGCGCCGCCCAGGCGGCAGCCGCACCGACCCCCTCGTGCCCCGCTAGCGCAGGCGCCGCTCGAACCACTCGCGTCCGAGCCGGGCGACCTGCTCCTGGGCGTCCTGGGGGTCCTCGGCGTGGACCTGCACGAGCTGGCTGCCGTGGCGCAGCAGGGTGAAGCCCTCGGTCGCCGCCGCGGCCGAGTCGGGGAACTCGTCCGTCAGCGCGCCGTGCAGCATGAGGACGGGCCACGGCAGGCCCTCCATCGTGCGCTCGGGGCTCTGGAGGGACACGTCCGCCAGCGTCTGCTTCGACAGCACGTCCCACTCGCGCTCGTTGGGGTTGTCGTCCACCAGGCGCGTGTGCCCGTGGGCCGCGAGCTCGTCGAGCTGCTCGGGGGAGAAGACGTTCTCCCACAGGATCGACTGCGGTCCCACCACCGCGCCGACGAGGACGGCGGCCTGCACGTTCTGAGGCCGGGCCAGCAGCAGGGCCGTCGCCCCGAACCCGTTGGCGTGCACCCCGGTACGTCGGAAGCCGAGCATCTCGAGCCAGCCGGTGACGGCCTGCAGGTCCTCGACCTGCCCGCCCAGCGTGACGACGTCGTCGTCGGAGGCGCCCAGCCCGGAGAAGTCGAACTGGAGGGTCGCCCAGCCGGCCCGCCGGTAGTGGGCGGCCAGGATGTCCAGGCGGTGGTCCAGCCCGTGACGGTCGGTGAGGAAGTCGTGGGCGAGGACGATGACCGCCTCCTCACGCACGGGGGCGGGCGTACCTGCCTCCACCTGGGCGAGCACGGCCTCGATGTCGAGCCCGGCGGCGCCCTCGGGGAGCATGAGCGTGCCCGCCAGCGTCACGCCTCGGGAGGTAGCGATACGAACCTCAGTCATAGGTTCCAACCTAAGCCAGGGGTGAGACACCGCGGGAGGGGCATGAGAGCCCCTGGACACGATTGCGCTGCGAGCGTGACCCGCCCGAACGGCTCCGGAACCCGGCGGCGTGTCCACAGTCGTGGACGAGGATTGCGCCCCTCGCCGCTGCCCGGGTAGGGTCCCTCGCGTCCATCCAGAGCGGCCGAGAGACCTGGCTCCTTGACGCCGCAGCAACCCCATCACGGCGGGTGCTTCAGCCAGGACCGATGGAGTTCTTGTGACCGACTCACCTGCCCAGCCGCGCAGCCCCCGTGCGGGGGACGCCCCCCAGCCCCCCGCCGCGCAGGCGGCACCGTCCCTGCCGAGCCTGTCGATGGAGCTCTTCCCTCCGCGCCCGGGCCGCAGCTCCTCCCAGACCTGGGCCGCCCTGGACCGTCTGCTGGGTACCTGCCCCGACTTCGTGTCCGTCACCTACCGGCCCACCTTCGTCACCGACGACGACGGCACGGTCCGGGTGGTGCGCCAGCGCAACGCAGCGGAGGACGTCATCGCCCACGTCCTGTCCACCAGCCAGGTCCCCCTCATGGCGCACCTGACCTGCATCGGCTACCGGGCGCACACGGTTGCCGACATCGTCCGCCGCTTCCTCGACATGGGGGTGCGCCGCTTCCTCGCCCTGCGCGGGGACCCGCCCGCCGGGGCCTCGCCCGAGGACCTCGGTGGCGAGCTGCGTCACGCCAGCGACCTCGTGAGCCTCATCCGCGAGGTCGAGGCCGAGTACTTCGACGACGGCGCCCGCCACGTGCACATCGCCGTCGCCGCCTATCCGGCGGCCACCGACCACGGCCGTGAGGTCGAGGTCCTCGCCGCCAAGCAGGCCGCCGGCGCGGACAGCGCCGTCACCCAGGTCTTCTACGACGCCGAGGACTACCTCGCCCTCCAGCGCGCCTGCCTGTACTCCGGGATCACGCTGCCGCTCCTTCCCGGTCTCATCCCGCTGACCGACCTGCGGCGTCTGACCCGCCTGGAGGCCCTCACCGGGGTACGGGTCCCCTCCGACCTGCGGCGGCTCCTGGACCGCAGCGACGGCGTCGAGCTCTTCGGCCGCGGTATCGACGCCACGCTGCGCCTGGCCACCGACCTGCTCGACGGCGGTGCCCCGGGGCTGCACCTCTACACCTTCAACCGCGCGCGCCCCGCCCTGGACGTCGTCAGCCAGCTGCGCGTGGGCGGGATCCTCGCCGGTTCCTCACCCGACCTGCGCACCCAGCACGACATCGCCCGCTCCTACCTCAACGCGGTCCCCGGCGGCGGGCACCGAATGCCGTAGGCGGTCCCGGCCCCGTCGGCCGTGCCCGCCCTCAGCCACGACCCCGTCCCCGCCGACCTGACGTCACACGCACCAGGAGAACAGAACCACTATGACCACCACCCCCGCCGCCCAGCCCCTCGCCGACGCCCTCGTCCTGGGCTACCCCCGCATCGGCCCCGACCGCGAGCTCAAGCGCGCCGTCGAGTCCTACT
>CALEXZ010000164.1 GCA_937926195.1 uncultured Actinomyces sp. | reverse complement strand
GGGCACGTGGTCGGAGGCGCCCTTGCCCTTGCGCTCGTCGCGGTCGATGGCCGCGGAGCGCACGCGGGCCTCGAAGGCCGGTGAGCCGTAGACAAAGTCGATGCGCATGCCCTCGTTGCGGGGGAAGCGCAGCTTCTGGTAGTCCCAGTAGGTGTAGTTGGTCACGCGTGCGCGGGTGGCCTCGATCATCCCGGCCTCGGCGAGGGCCTCGAAGGCGTCGCGCTCGGGCTGTGAGACGTGGGTGGCGCCGTCGAAGACGGACATGTCCCACACGTCCTCGTCCAGCGGGGCGACGTTCCAGTCTCCGACAAGGGCGAGGCTCTGAGCGGGGTCGGCGGCGAGCCAGCCGGTGACCTCCTCGGTGAGGGCGGCCAGCCACTGGAGCTTGTAGGTGTAGTGGGGGTGGGTGAGCTTGCGGCCGTTGGGCACGTACAGGCTCCAGAGCCGGACGGGCTCGTGGCCCGCGGCACCGCCCACGGTGGCGCCCAGTGCCCGCGCCTCGACGACGGGCGCCTCACCGTCCTTGGCGGCCCAGGCGGGCTGTCCGGCGAAGCTGGTCCGCACGTCGTCGAGGCCGACGCGTGAGGCGATGGCGACGCCGTTCCACTGGTTGAGGCCGTGCGCGGCGACCTCGTAACCCGCGGCCTCGAATGGCTCACGGGGGAGCTGGTCGGGGCGGCACTTGATCTCCTGCATGGCCAGGACGTCGATGTCCCAGCGCTCGAGGAAGGCGGTGACGCGCGCGACGCGGGTACGCAGGGAGTTGACGTTCCAGGTGGCCAGACGCATGGCAGGAGGCTAGCGGCTCGGCGGCGGGCGGGGGCACGGCACCCAGACTCCCAATATTTCGAGACCCGAAGTAATGGCTTGCATGTCAGACGACTGATGTCCTACATTCACTCTTGACATCGGCGCCCTCCTCAGCGCCGAGTGGATGCGCGCAAGGATGCGCGTCCCATGATCACAGGAAGGTTCCCAATGAAGGCCACCACTGCTACCCGCCGCCAGGTCCTCGGCGGCGGTCTCGCCGCCGCCACCCTCGCCACCCTGGCCGCCTGCGGCTCGGGCTCCAGCTCCGACTCCGGCGACGTCGTGGAGATCACCTACTGGCACCGCCTTCCCGACGGCGAGGGCATGACGAAGGTCGACGACATCGTCGCCCGCTGGAACAAGGAGAACCCGGGCATCCACGTCACGGCCACCAAGTTCGACGGCAAGGCCGACGAGTCCTACGCCAAGATCCACCAGGCCGTCCAGGCCGGTGACGCCCCCGACCTCGCCCAGGTCGGCTACGCCGAGATCGGCTCGGAGTGGATCGCCGGGGACCTGGAGGACGTGGCCAAGGAGATCGCCGAGGGCGGCTACGAGGCCAACTTCTCCGCCGGAACGATGGGCATGTGCAAGCTCGGCGACATCGTCGTCGGCCTGCCCCAGGACTCCGGCCCGCTCGTCTACGTCTACGACAAGGCCGCCTTCGACGCCCTGGGCATCACCGCCCCCACCACCTGGGCCGAGCTCAAGGAGTCCGCCAAGGTCGCCAAGGCCGCCGGCAAGTACATCACCACCTGGCAGTCCGACGAGACCGCCTACCAGATGTCCGGCCAGGCCGCTGCCGCCGGCGCCACCTGGTTCTCCGCCCAGGGTGAGGCCTGGAAGGTCGACATCGACTCCGCGGCCACCGCGAAGGTCGCCGCCGTCCACCAGGAGCTCATCGACGAGGGCCTCGCCCTCGTCCTGTCCGACGGCCGCTGGGGCGACGACTGGGGCGCCAAGCTCACCGACGGCACCCTCATCGGCACCGTCGCCGCCGCCTGGGAGCCCGCCTTCATGCTCGGCGACCTCGGCGTCAAGGAGAGCCAGTGGCAGGTCACCTACCTGCCCAGGCTCGGCGACGAGCAGGTCACCGGCTCCGACGGCGGCTCCGCCGTCGCCGTCATCAAGGGCTGCAAGCACAAGGCCGAGGCCCTGAAGTTCGCCAACTGGTTCAACACCCAGGTCGCCGACCTCGTCTCCCAGGGCCTCGTCGTCGCCGCCACCACGGAGAAGCCCAAGACCCCCGAGGCCATGTCCAAGCTGTGGGGAGGCCAGGACGTCTACGGCTTCCTCGCCGAGGCCAACGACACCATGAACGAGGACTTCCCGTACTGCCCGACGTGGACCTCCGTCGTCGCGGTCCTCAACACCAAGGGCGGCGAGGTCGCCACCGGCGCCGCGAAGGTCGCCGACATCTTCACCGCCGCCCAGGAGGAGGCCGTCAGCTCGCTGGAGTCCGCGGGCCTCACCGTCGCCAAGTGACCTCGGTGGGGCGCTGATCCACGAGGTCGCCACTCAGCGCCCCACCGGGCCGCCTCAGGCCGGGGCCGGAGCCCTCCGGTCCCGGCCGGGAGGGCGGGCCGACGCCGTGGCGCCCCCTGCCCCGGGCCTGCCGCCACCGGCCCGACGACGACGCCCTCGTCCGCACCACCACCACCGAGGAGCCCGAGCCATGAGCACCACCCCGGCCGCGCCGACGGCCGCGAACCTGCGCGCGATCAAGGCGCGCCAACGACGCAACAACCTGTTCGGCTGGGCCTTCGCCGCACCCTTCGCCCTGTTCTTCGCGGCGACCTTCGTCGTGCCGATCATCGTGTCCGTCTACCAGTCCTTCTTCCAGACCAAGGTGTCCGGCGGAGGCCTGTACGGCGGCGGCGAGACCGTCACGAGCTTCGTCGGGCTCGACAACTTCGTCGCCGTCGTCACCAACGCGGCCTTCTGGACCGGCATCGGCCGTGTCGTCGTCTACGCGGCCTTCCAGATCCCGGTCATGATCATCTCGGCCCTCGTGCTCGCCCTCCTGCTCGACTCCTACCTCGTCAAGCGCGTGACCGTCTTGCGCCTGGGCTACTTCCTTCCCTACGCGATCCCCGGCGTCGTCGCCGCGATGGTCTGGCTCTACCTCTACAGCCCGCAGCTGTCCCCGCTGAGCGACTGGCTGGGCGTCAGCTTCTTCAGCAAGAACGTCATCCTCGCCTCCATGGCGAATATGACGACGTGGACCTTCACCGGCTACAACATGCTCGTCTTCCTCGCAGCCCTGCAGGCGATCCCCCAGGAGCTGTACGAGGCCGCCCGCCTCGACGGCGCCTCCGGCCTCCAGATCGCCACGAGGATCAAGATCCCCATGGTCTCCGGCGCCGCCCTGCTCACGGTCCTGCTGTCCATCATCGGCACGATCCAGCTCTTCAACGAGCCGACGGTCATGAGCACCGGCCAGTCCTGGATGGGCGACAGCTACACACCGATGATGATGGCCTACAACACGATGATGGTCTCTCCCGGTGACCCGCACACGGCCTCGGCCATCTCCATCGTCATGGCGCTCATCGCCGGCCTCCTCGCCGCCGTGTACGCCCTCGTCCAGCGCAGGCTCCAGAAGTGAGAGGCAGCGACGACATGAGCACCACCTCCAGCGCCACGTCCTCGGCCGACGCCCCCGCCGCCGTCGCGGCCGGCCCGTCGGTCTGCGCCGCCAACGCACGCCGTCGCCGCACGGCGACGCTGCCCGACGGGCGCGTCTACTACCCCTCGACCTCCGACCACGCCCGGGCCCTCGAGCCCAGCCGCCTCGCCAGGACGATCACCTGGGTCGTCATGGTCATGGTCCTGCTGTACTTCGTCTTCCCGATCTACTGGGTCGTCGTCAACGCCACGAAGTCCAACTCGGACATCCTCACCTCCAACGGCTTCTGGTTCGCAGGCAACGCCGTCGGGGAGAACTACTCCGCCCTCATGGGCTGGACCGGAAACATGTTCTGGCGCTGGGTGGGCAACTCCCTGCTGTACTCGACCGTCGCGGGCGTCGTGGGCACCCTCATCTCGGTCATGGCCGGCTACGGCATGAGCAAGTTCCGCTTCCGGGGGGCCACGGTCCTGTCCGGCAGCGTCATGGTGGGCCTGCTGCTGCCGATCTCCGTGCTGACGATCCCGCTGTACATCGTCATGCACACGCTGGGGCTGACGGACACCGTGTGGTCGATCATCATCCCCTCCTGCGTGAGCCCCTTCGGCGTGTTCCTCGGAACCATGTACGCCTCCAGCTCGGTGCCCGACGAGCTGCTGGAGGCTGCCCGCATCGACGGTGCGGGGGAGTTCCGCATCTTCTTCACGATGGTGCTGCGCCTGCTGGCACCGGCCATGGTGACGATCTTCCTGTTCATCTTCGTGGCCACCTGGAACAACTTCCTCCTGCCGCTCATGATGGTCACGAACAACACCGAGCTCAAGCCGGTGACGCTGGGCCTGTACGGCATGATGTCCTACTTCGACCCGGTGTACGGGGCCGTTCTCCAGGGGGCGCTCTTCGGCGTCCTGCCGCTCATAGTCCTGTTCCTGTTCCTTCAGCGCTTCTGGCAGGCCGGCCTCGCCGCCGGCGCGGTCAAGGGCTGAGGGGCCGGGGACGCCCGCGGACGGCGCCCGTCGCGATATGGGGACGCGACGGGCGCCGTCGTCTGCCCGCCGATAGCCTTGGCCCATGGGAACCGCACTCGTTACCGGGGCCACCAGCGGCATCGGCCTCGCTCTTGCCCGTGAGATCGCCGTCGGCCAGCACGACCTTGTCCTCGTCGCCCGCGACGCCGAGCGCCTGGCACAGGTCGCGCACGAGCTCCACCAGTGCGCCGGGGTCGGGGTGCAGGTCCTCGCCGCGGACCTGTCCACCGCCCAGGGGCGTGAGCGGGTCGCCGAGCGCCTGCGGGTGAGCCTGCCCGAGGGAACACGCTCCTCCGCCCCGGCCGCCGACCGGCCCCACACGGAGCAGGAGGTGGCGCTCCGGCCGGTGGACCTGCTGGTCAACAACGCCGGCTTCGCCGTCGGGCAGTCCTTCGTCGGCGGTGACCTCGCCCAGGAGCGCCGGGCGCTGGACGTCATGGTGGGCTCGGTCCTCGAGCTCACCCACGCGGCGGTGCCGGGGATGGTCGAGTGCGGGTACGGCGCGGTGCTCAATGTCGCGAGCGTGACGGCCCTGACGGCGATGGGCACCTACGCGGCCCACAAGGCCTGGGTGCGGACCTTCACCGAGGGCCTGGCGAGCGAGCTGCGCGGCACCGGCGTGAGCGCGACCGTGCTCAACCCGGGGCTGACCCACTCGGAGTTCCACAGCCGTGCGGGCATCGACGAGCGGGCCTGGCCCGAGGCGGTGTGGCTCGACGCCGACGACGTCGCCCGCCAGGCGCTGGCGGCGGTGCGTCGCGGCCAGGTCATCTGCACGCCGTCGGTGCGCTACCAGGTGGCCAACGCGCTGCTGCGCGTGAGCCCCCGCTGGTTCGTGCGCCGGGTTGCCGGGCACGCCACCCGCCGCACCCGGTACTGAGGGGCGAGGGGCTTTCACTCTCGGGTGAGCGCCCTGGCGGTCCGAGAGCCGGGCGTGGGACTATCGGCCCATGGCTTCTCTCACCTTCCACGAGTCCCCCGTCTCCACCGTCGGCGAGCTGCCCGCCGTCGGCTCCGCCGCCCCCGCCTTCGAGCTGGTCGGTGCCGACCTGGGCGAGGTCACCAGCGCCTCCCTGGCCGGGCGCCGCGTCATCGTGTCGATCTTCCCCTCGGTGGACACCGGCGTGTGCGCCCAGTCCGTGCGCGAGTTCAACACGCGCGCCGCCGGCCTGGAGAACACGACCGTCCTGTGCGTGAGCAAGGACCTGCCCTTCGCCCAGGCGCGCTTCTGCGGCGCCGAGGGCCTGTCCGACGTCGTGACCGCCTCGGCCTTCCGCTCCTCCTTCGGGGAGGACTACGGCGTGACCATGGCGGAGGGCCCGCTGGCCGGACTGCTGGCGCGTGCGGTCGTGGTCATCGGGGCCGACGGCGTGGTGCGCCACACCGAGCAGGTCACCGAGATCACCGACGAGCCCGACTACGACGTCGCCCTCGCCGCTCTGGGCTGAGGCGGTGAGGCGGGTGCTTGAACCTGCCACGGTGTGAGGCGACAGGCTCCCTCCATGGCCGAGACCACGACCTTGTTGAGTATCGGGGAGTTCAGCTCCCTGGCGCGACTGTCCGTGCGCATGCTGCGTCACTACGACGCCCACGGCGTCCTGGTCCCCGCGCGCAGGTGGACCCGGTGACGGGCCACCGCCGCTACGCCCCGGCACAGCTCGAGGACGCGGCACACGTGCGCAGGCTGCGCGACATCGGCGTCGGCGTCTCCGCCATTCCCGCCCTCCTCGCCGCCCGCGGCACCCCGGCCTGGACCCGTGCGCTGGAGCTTCAGCGCGAGGTCCTCGCCGGGGAGCTGAGCGCGGTCCAGGGGCGGCTGGCCCTCGTCACCCGCATGCTCAACGAAGGAGAGCCCACCATGTCCATCACCGTCACCCGCCGTACCGTGCCTGCCATGAGCGTCGCGACCCTGCGCGGCACCGTGCCGACCTACAGCGACGAGCCCCAGCTGTGGCAGCGTCTCGTCCCTCTTCTGACCGCCCAGGGCCTGGAGCCGGACGGGCCGTGCGGCGTCGTCGAGCACGACGTCGAGTACACCGAGCACGACGTCGACCTGTCGGTCTTCGTCACCGTGCCCGCCGACGCCGAGGTCAGCGCACCCCTGGAGCGCGTGGAGCTGGCCGCGCGCGACTGCCTCGTCGCCCGGGTCGTGGGCCCCTACGCCCGGATCGCCGAGGCCCACACCCTCCTCGGCCAGCGCCTGGCCGAGGAGGGGCTCCGCGTCGCCTGCGGCGACGACATCGGCACCCGGGTCTTCACCATCTACCTCAACAGCCCCGAGGAGGTCAGCGAGGCCGAGCTGGTCACCGAGGTCTGCGTCCCGCTGGCCTGAGTCCCGCTGGCCTGAGCCGGTTGACGGCGCCGGGGACCGCACGTCGGGTGCGGCCCCCGGCGCCGTTCACCTAGCCTGGTGGGGTGAGCACGAACGACCCTCAGCGCACCCGCCTCGCCCAGCTCGTCCGCGACCTCGCCGTCGTCCACGGCAAGGTCACCCTGGCCTCCGGCCTCGAGTCCGACTTCTACGTCGACATGCGCCGCGCCACCCTGCACCACGAGGCCGCGCCCCTCATCGGTCACGTCATGATCGACATGCTCGAGGAGGCCGGGTACAGCACCGAGGAGGTCGACGCCGTCGGCGGCCTCACCATGGGGGCGGACCCCGTGGCCACCGCCATGCTCCACGCCGCCGCCTCGCGCGGCCTCGACCTTGACGCCTTCGTCGTGCGCAAGGCCGCCAAGGACCACGGCATGAGGCGGCGCGTCGAGGGTCCGGAGGTCTCGGGGCGCAGCGTCGTCGTCCTGGAGGACACCTCGACGACCGGCGGCTCCCCGCTGGAGGCCGTCGAGGCCCTGCGCCAGGCCGGGGCCCGGGTGCTCGCCGTGGCCGTCATCGTCGACCGTGACACCGGTGCCCGTGAGCGCATCGAGGCCGCCGGCCTGCCGTACCTCGCCGCGCTGGACCTGGCCGACCTGGGGCTGGGGTAGAGCGTGTTCGAGCTGACCGCGGGGGAGGTGTCGCTGGCCGTCCTCGTTCTGGCGCTCGCCCTGGCGGGCCTGTGGCTGTTGGCGGTCCGGCGTCTGCGGCGGGCCGCAGACGCCGTTGACGCCGCCTGGGCCCAGCTCGAGACAGTGCTCGTGCGCCACCACGCAGCCGCCGAGGAGCTGGTGAGTGTGACCGACGCGCACCATCTGCTCTCTGAGCGTCGGCGCGAGTTCATCGAGCACGCGATCAACGACGTCGCACGCACGGGCAGCCCGGAGGAACGGGCTCGGCGGGAGGCCCGCCTGCACGACATGGTCACGGCCCTCGACCGAGTGCTCGCCGCCGAGACCTCGACTGTGGCGATGCCGGTGAGGGCCGCTCAGCGTGCCTACGGCCGCGCCTGGGACGAGACCGAGACCGTCGGGGAGCGTTACGACCGGCTTGCCTCCGGCTACAACCGGACGGTCCGGCTTCCCCTGGTGATCCTCGCAGCACGTCGCGTCGGCCGGGTGCATGCCGAGCGTTTCCGCCCGGGCCCCCTCGGTGAGGACGACTGAGCCCGACCATGTGCCCGTCGACCCGTTGAAGAAGCGGCTCCTCATCATGGACCTCATCACCGAGAAGAACCGCCAGGAGTTGGTCGCCCGCATGTCCTCCCGTACCTTCTTCCAGTCTAGAGACAGCGCTCTTGACGAGATGCGGCGAATCGTTGAGGCACCGCTCCGCATCGGGATCACGCTCAGCATCAGCAGCCGGGGCACGGACCGGGACTATGCGCCGCTGAAGGGAACTACTCACCGGCGACCCGCTGAGCGTGATGCAGCTCTACGACGAGGCGCCCTCGGGGACGGCTCCCGTGACTAGCGCCAACCACCCTGGTCACGCCCCGCTGGAGCCGGAGGAGGACCGTCCGGCCGACGTCCGGGAGGTCGGCGTCGGACCCTGGCCCGGGGGAGAGGCTGCCTGGCCGCGCGACCCCCGCTACGACCCCGTGCTCCTGCGCGAGGGGGACCGGCGCAACGTCGTCGACCGCTACCGTTACTGGCGCACCGAGGCCATCCGTGAGGACCTGGCCGGGCGCGCCCACACGCTGCACGTCGCCATCGAGAACGTCAGCCAGGACCTCAATATCGGCTCCATCGTGAGGTCCGCGAACGCCTTCAACGTCGGCGCCGTGCACATCGTGGGCCGACGGCGCTGGAACAAGCGCGGTGCCATGGTCACCAACCGCTACCTCGACGTGCGCCACCACGAGCACGCCCCGGACCTGCTGGCCTGGGCCGTCGCCGAGCACTACGAGGTGGTCGCCGTCGACAACGGTCCCGGCGCCGAGCCCCTGGAGACGGCCTCCCTGCCCGAGCGCTGCCTCATGGTCTTTGGCTCCGAGGGGGCCGGCATCAGCCCGGCGCTGCTCGACGGCGCCCACCGGCTGCTGCGCATCGGCCAGTACGGCTCCACCCGGTCGATCAACGTCGCGGCGGCCGCCGCGGTGGCGATGCACACCTGGGTCCTCCAGCACGCAGGCCAAGCCCCGGACTGACAACGGCGCGCTGCCGGGACGAGCCGCCGCGACGTCGCCGGGCGCGGGCCGTGCGGGCGGCGGCTCAGGGGCGGTAGGTGACCCGGGACCATCGCCCGGTTCCCGCGACCTGGTTTCCGTGGAAGAATCGGCACCGCACCACTGCACTTTGAATGACATCAGGAGGCACCCAGTGGCCATTGCAACCCCGGAGTCCTACGCCGACATGCTCGACCGCGCGAAGGCCGGCGGCTACGCCATCCCCGCGATCAACGTCACCTCATCGCAGACGCTCTCCGCCGCCCTCCAGGGCTTCACCGAGGCCGAGTCCGACGGCATCGTCCAGGTCTCCAACGGGGGCGCCGCCTACTGGTCCGGCTCCTCCCGCGCCGACAGGGTCAAGGGCTCCCTGGCCATGTCCGCCTACGCCTACACGATCGCCGACCTGTACCCGATCACCTTCGCGCTGCACACGGACCACTGCCCGCGCAAGCTGGTCGACACCTGGCTCAGGCCGCTGCTCGAGATCGAGATCGAGCAGGCCAAGCGCGGCGAGCCCACCGCCTTCCAGTCCC
>CALEXZ010000163.1 GCA_937926195.1 uncultured Actinomyces sp. | reverse complement strand
CGTGGTACCCCCTCAGGGACTCGAACCCTGGACACCCTGATTAAGAGTCAGGTGCTCTAACCAACTGAGCTAAGGAGGCGTTGGTTGTGGGAACCGCTCCGAGGAGCTGGACCCGTGGTACCCCCTCAGGGACTCGAACCCTGGACACCCTGATTAAGAGTCAGGTGCTCTAACCAACTGAGCTAAGGAGGCATGTGTCTGAGGCGCGAGCGCCCGGCGACGAAAGAGCACTCTACGGTGGTGGCGGCCCCGAGTCCAATCGTCAACCCCCCAAACACCCCAAGTGTGCGGGAAGTCTCAGGCTGTGCTCCGTGGGTGAGACGGACAGGGGGCTCCGCCGGCCGATCCTCCCTCGCGGGCCCGTGGTCGCGGTACCGTGGTGCGGTGACCACCCCGATCGTGACCCTCGCGACCAGTGCCGCCTACCCGCGTCTCGACGCCGACGACCAGGGCCTGCCCGACGCCCTGCGCGAGCGGGGGATCGAGCCGCGCATCGCTGTGTGGAACGACCCCGACGTCGATTGGGGCGAGGCCGGTGTCGTCGTCCTGCGCTCCGTGCGCGACTACGCCAAGCGCCGCAACTACAGGTCCTTCCTGTCCTGGTCGCAGACCGTGCCGCGTCTGCTCAACCACGCCAGCGTCGTCGGCTGGAACTCCGACAAGCACTACCTCCAGCGCATGGCCTCCTACGGGGTGCCCGTCATCCCCACCACCTGGATGGAGCCCGAGCAGCAGCTGTCCAAGCACCAGGTCCACACGCGCTTCCCTGCCTACGGCGACTTCGTCGTCAAGCCCGCCGTCTCCTCCGGCGGGCGCGGCACGGGCCGCTACACCGCCATCGACGCCGGCTCGCGCGCCGACGCCATCAACGACGCCGTCCACCACCTCAGCCGCGGACGCACCGTCATGGTCCAGCGCTACCTCGACGAGGTCGACCGCACCGGTGAGGTCTCCCTCGTGTACTTCAACGGCGTGCTGTCGCACGCGGTCGAGAAGGCCCCGATGCTGCACCCCTCCTTCCGCTCCATCGACGAGGAGGAGGCGCACGAGGAGATCGTGCGCGCCCGCGAGCCCAGCGAGCAGGAGTGGCTGTGGGGCGAGCGCGTGCGCAAGGCCATCCACCGCGTCGTCAAGGAGACGGCCGGGCGCGATATCCAGCTCCTGTTCAACCGTGTCGACGTCGTCCCCGACGGCGACGGCGGCTTCTACCTCATGGAGGTCTCGCTCATCGACGCCGGCCTCTACCTCACATCCTCGTCCGACGCGATGACCAACTTCGCCGACGCCATCGCCCAGCGTGTCTTCTGGTGATCCGGCGGCACGTCGCCGGGCCACCATCCTGTAGACATAGCCCCATGAAGACACTGCTGAACGTCATCTGGGTCCTCTTCGGTGGATGGGCCCTGTTCCTCGGCTACATCTTTGCGGGCATCGTCGCCTGCGTGTTCATCGTCACCATCCCCGCGGGCGTCGCCTGCTTCCGCATCGCCGGGTACGCGCTGTGGCCCTTCGGGCGCGACGTCGTCCCCGTCCCCGGGGCCGGTGCGATGAGCGGCATCTCCAACGTCATCTGGTTCATCATCGCGGGCCTGTGGCTCGCGATCGGCCACGTCGTCACAGCCGGGGCCCAGGCCGTGACGATCATCGGCATCCCGCTGGCCGTCGCCAACATCAAGATGATCCCCGTGACCTGCTTCCCCTTCGGCAAGCAGGTCGTCGCCGGCCGCGGCATCCTCTGAGACCGCGCCCCGCGACCCGCACCCTTCGGGCCGTGCCCGTGTGGCCGCGCTCCCGCCACCGTGCGGGTGCGCGGCCACCGCGTTCAGCCCCGCTGCGGCCCCACCGTTAGCAGCCGCAGCACGACCCGCTCGGCCTCGTCACTGGCCGTGAGGTCCACCAGGGCGCACAGGCGCCAGTCGTGGTCATCCTGCGGGTCCTCAATGACCTGGGTCGCCAGCCACACCCTGCGGCCCGAGCGCTCCAGCGCCTCAATGAGCCGCTGCGAGACGCCTGCCACCGCCAGTGCCTGCTCGTCCGGCGCCTCGTCCAGCGGCGCCAGGGCGGCGGCGCGCGCCGCGGTGTCCGTGGCGATCCAGTCGTACTCCTCCCAGTAGCGGGCCAGCGCCTCGTCCCAGCGCTGCGCGTCCCAGCCGGAGGCCCCGTCCAGCCTCCCCAGCCCCTCGACGTCGTCGCGGGCCATGAGCTCGACCCTGCGGAACATCTCCTTGCGCACCGCCACCCGCAGGGCGTGCAGGTTGCGGGTGAAGGCGACCCGGCCGTCCTCGTCCGCCCCGAAGGCCCGCTCCGCACCCGAGGAGTCGTCCTGCCCGGGGCGGTCCCCGTGGAGCAGCGCCGCGCCCTGCTCGGCCCGGCCGGCCTGGGCGGCACCCAGGGCCTCCCACTCGTCCAGCAGGGAGGAGTCCACCGCCCGCACGAGGGAGCCGAGCCAGTCGATGACGGCCACGACCTCCTCGGTGCGGTGCTCCTCGGGCACCACCTGGCGCAGGGCCCGGTAGGCGTCCGTGAGGTAACGCAGCACCACGCCCTCACTGCGGCCCAGCTCGTAGCGCGAGACGAGATCGGAGAAGGTCATGGCGTTCTCCACCATGTCCCTCACGACGCTCTTGGGACTCAGTTCGTACTGAGCCACCCACGGGTTGGCCTGCCGGTACATCTCCAGCGCGGGGGCGAGCAGCTCGGCCAGGGGCCGCGGCCAGGTGACCTCCTCCAGGGCCTCCATCCGCTCGTCGTAGTCCATGCCCTCGGCCTTCATCGCCGCCACCGCCTCGCCGCGGGCCTGACGCTGCTGGGCGTACAGGAGCGGACGCGGGTCGTCCAAGGTGGCCTCGACGACGCTGACGACGTCGAGCGTGTGCGTGGGGGAGTCCACCCCCAGCAGGTCCATGGCCGCCAGGGCGAAGGGCGCCAGGGGCTGGTGGAGGGCGAAGTCGTCGGGCAGGTCCACGGCCAGGCGCAGGCGCGGCAGGCCGTCCGCGGCGGCCCGGGCGGAGGACACGTGCTCCAGCACACCGGCGGTGCGCAGGGACAGGTAGATCGCCACCGCCTGGCGCACGTTCGCCCGCCGCTCCGAGGCCGTGCACTGCACCCGCCCCAGCAGGTCCGCCATATGGGCCACCGGGTCCCCGGGACGCTCCATGAGGCTGAGGACCATCGTCGTCGTCACCTGGAACTGGCTCGTGAGCGTCTCCGGGGCGCTGTCACGCAGCCGCTCAAAGGTCTTGTCCGTCCAGTTCACCCGCCCCTCGGGGGCCTTCTTGCGCACGATCTTGCGGCGCTTGCGCTCGTCGTCGCCCGCCTTGGCCAGGGCCTTGGCGTTCTCGATGACGTGCTCGGGCGCCTGCACGCACACGTAGCCGCGCGTGTCGAAGCCCGCCCGCCCGGCCCGCCCGGCGATCTGGTGGAACTCGCGGGCGGTGAGGTGACGCTCCTTGGCGCCGTCGAACTTCACCAGGCTCGTGAGCACGACGGTGCGGATGGGCACGTTGATGCCCACACCGAGGGTGTCCGTGCCGCAGATGACGCTCAGCAGCCCCATACGGGCCAGGCGCTCGACCAGCCTCCGGTAACGCGGCAGCATCCCGGCGTGGTGCACGCCGATGCCAGAGCGCAGCAGACGCGAGAGCGTCGCGCCGAAGCCCGGCCCGAAGCGGAAGGAGCCCAGCGCCGCCGCGACCGCCGCCTTGCCCTCCTTGGGCACGAGGTCCACGCCCAGCAGCGCCGTCGCCCGCTCGATCGCCTCCTTCTGGGAGAAGTGGACGACGTACACCGGCGCCTTGCCCTGCTGCACGAGACGCTGAAGCAGCTCGCCGATGGGCTCGACGACGTACTCCATCTCCAGCGGCACGGGACGCTCGGCGTCGTCGACGACGGCGACCTCGCGCCCGGTGCGCTGCTGCATGTCGCGCACGAAGAAGGACACGTCCCCCAGCGTCGCCGACAGCAGCACCATCTGGGCCTGAGGCAGCTCGAGCAGCGGCACCTGCCAGGCCCAGCCGCGCTGCGGGTCCGCGTAGTAGTGGAACTCGTCCATGACGACGGTGTCGACGTCGAGGCGCTCACCCTCCCGCAGGGCCTGGTTGGCGAGGATCTCCGCCGTGCAGCAGATGACCGGGGCGTCGGCGTTGATCGAGGTGTCCCCGGTGACCATCCCGACGTTGCGCGCCCCGAACAGGCCCACGAGCTCGAAGAACTTCTCACTCACCAGGGCCTTGAGCGGCGCCGTGTAGTACGAGCGCCCCCCGCGCGCCAGCGAGGCCGTGTGCGCCGCCAGGGCGATCATCGACTTGCCCGAGCCCGTCGGGGTGGCGGCAATGACGTGACGGTCCTGGAGGATCTGGGACAAGGCCTCGTCCTGGTGGGGGTAGAGCGCCCGCCCCGTCGACTCGGCCCACTCGGTGAAGGCCAGGTAGGTGTCCTCCGCCGCGGGCACACGCTCGGGGTCCTCGGCCGGGATGAGCGAGTCGAGGACCGCGTTGAGAGCCGGGACGTGGCCGGATTCCGGGGGTGGGGTCATGCCGCCATGCTCCCACACGGGTCCGACGAGTATGCGGACGGCCCCGAGCCCGGACGCCGGTGTGTGAGAGCATGCGCCGGACACCCTGCTCCCTTTCGAAGGCACATGTGAAATGGACGCGCTCGCCAACGAGCTCCTCGTCATCGCCGACTGGATCACCTCCCACGTGACCATGTGGGCGCTCATCGCCACCGGCCTGTTCCTCACCGTCGTCACCCGCGCCGTCCAGGTGCGCCACCTGCCCGGCATGCTGCGTGCCGTCCTCGGCTCACGTGCCAGCGCCGACGGCGGCATCTCCTCCTTCCAGGCCTTCGCCATCTCCCTGGCCGCCCGCGTGGGCATCGGCAACGTCTTCGGCGTCGCCGCCGCCCTGCTCATGGGCGGGCCCGGCGCCGTCTTCTGGATGTGGGTCGTCGCCCTGGTCGGCATGGCCACCGCCTTCTTCGAGGCCACCCTCGCCCAGGTGTTCAAGGTCCGCTCCGAGGACGGCACCTACCGCGGAGGACCCGCCTTCTACATGGCCCGGGGCATGCGCTCGCGGCCCATGGCCGTCGTCTTCTCCGTCATCTCCATCGTCACCTGCGGCTTCATCATCACCTCGGTGCAGTCCAACGCCGTGGCAGGCACCCTCGTCGCCGCCTTCGGCAGCCAGGGCTCCACGCTGCCGGGCTTCGGCGGCCTGAGCGCCGCACAGCTCGTCGTCGCCGGACTCGTCTTCGTGCTCACCGCCGTCGTCGTCTTCGGCGGCATCCGTGCCGTCGCCCGCGTCACCGAGTGGCTCGCCCCGATCATGGCGCTCATCTACGTCCTCCTCGTGGCCGTCATCTGCCTGCGCAACCTCCACCAGTTCGGTGAGGTCATCGGCTGGATCCTCAGCTCCGCCTTCGCCCCCGAGCCACTGGTGGGCGGCCTGGGCGGCGGCATCCTCGCCGCCGTCGTCAACGGCACCAAGCGCGGCCTGTTCTCCAACGAGGCAGGCCAGGGCACCGCCCCCAACGCGGCCGCCACCGCCACCGTCACCCACCCCGTCCAGCAGGGGCTCATCCAGTCCCTGGGCGTCTTCATCGACACGGTCGTCGTGTGCACCGCCACGGCCTTCGTCATCCTCATCGCCGGACCCGCCACCTGGGGGGCCGAGGGCGTCAACCCCTCCACGCTCACGACGCTCGCCGTCGCCCACGGCCTGGGCGGCTGGACCGTCCTGCCGATGGCCGTGCTCGTCTTCGTCCTCGCCTACTCCTCGATCATCGCCGCCTACGTCTACTCCGACGTCAACATGGACTACATCACCGGCGGCAACCGGTGGGCCTCCTGGGCCGTGCGCGTCATCTGCGCGCTGTCCGCCACCGCCGGCGCGGTCCTGTCCCTCGACGTCGTGTGGAACGCCGTCGACATCGCCATGGCGGTCATGACCGTCACCAACCTCGTCGCCCTCGTCCGGCTCTTCAGGTGGGGAACTGGCGCCCTGCGCGACTATGAGGCCCAGCGCCGCGCAGGCGTCGCCGAGCCCGTCTTCGTCGGCACCGACAACCCCCACCTGCCCGCAGACGTCCCCGGCGACGTCTGGGCACCCGCACCGTCCACGTCCACCATCCAGGAGCCGTGATCCTCATGCCCACAGCCGCCTCGGCAGCCACCCACGCCACGACCGCGCTCATGGCCCCGCTCAGGCCCCCGATGGGCTCGAAGGAGCTCGCCACGACCCTGAGCACCCTCTCCGACACCTTCTACACCTACGTCCTGGCCGTCCTGCTCGTCGCCGTCGGCCTGTACTTCACCGCGCTCACCCGCGGCGTCCAGGTGCGTCACTTCGGCTCCATGCTCCGCTCCATCACCTCCTCGCGCTCCGGGGCCGAGGGCGGCATCTCCTCCTTCCAGGCCTTCGCCGTCGGCCTGGCCTCACGCGTGGGCATCGGCAACGTCGCCGGCGTCGCCATCGCCATCGTCGCCGGAGGCCCCGGCGCCCTGTTCTGGATGTGGGTGGTGGCCCTGGTCGGCATGGCCACGTCCTTCGCCGAGTCCGTCCTCGCACAGGTCTTCAAGGAACGCGGGCGCGACTTCACCTTCCACGGCGGCCCCGCCTACTACATCAAGAACGGCCTGGGCTCCAAGGCCTGGGGCGCCGTCTTCGCCGCCATCTGCATCGTCAGCGTCGGCGTCACCGTCGTCATGGTCCAGACCAACGCGCTGGCCGGGGTCGTGCACGCCACCGTCGCCTCCGTCAAGCCCTGGATGGTGGGCGTGGCCCTCGTCCTGCTCGTGCTGCCCATCGTGCTCGGTGGCCTCAAGGGCGTCGCCCGGGTCACCGAGGTCATCGCCCCGCTCATGGCGCTCGTGTACGTGCTCGTGACGATCGTCGTCATGGCCCTCAACATCACCGAGCTGCCCGACGTCATCGTCCAGATCTTCAAGGGTGCCTTCGGCCTGGACTCGGCGCTCTTCGGGGTCGCCGGGGGCCTCGTGGCCGCCGTCGTCAACGGCGTGCGCCGCGGCCTGTTCTCCAACGAGGCCGGACTGGGCACCGTCCCCAACGCGGCCGGCACCGCCACCGTCACCCACCCGGTCCAGCAGGGGCTCATCCAGTCCTTCGGTGTCTTCGTCGACACGATCCTCGTGTGCTCCGCCACCGGCTTCCTCATCCTGCTGGCCACCGACACCTACCAGCCGGGCAACGCCGACCTCGTGGGCGCCGTCCTCACCCAGCAGGCCGTCGTCGAGCACCTGGGCACCTGGACCACCTGGCCCATGATCGTGCTCATCTTCGTCCTCGTCTTCTCCACCGTCCTGGGCTGCTACTCCTACTCCCAGGTCAACGTCAACTACCTGGGCGGTGAGCACCGCTCCGAGCAGGCCCTCGGCCTGCTGCTCACCGCCGCGGCCTTCGCCGGCACCGTCCTCGACCTGCCCGTCGTGTGGGCCCTGACCGACATCGCCCTGGGTGTCCTGGGCGTCATCAACCTCGTCGTCATCCTCCTGCTGTCGCGCTGGGTCGTGGGCGCCCTGCGGGACTGGGAGACGCAGAAGGCGGCGGGCACCACCCCCGTCTTCAACGGTCACGGCAACCCGCTGCTGCCCGCCAGCACCGTCGACGGCGTCTGGGAGGCCTGAGGCATGGACCTGCTCAACAACCTCCTGGGGACACTGTCCAACTGGCTGTTCGGCACGGTGCTGGTGTGGCTGCTCATCGGCGCAGGCATCCTGCTGACCGTGTGCACCCGCGGCGTCCAGCTGCGCCACCTCGGCTCCGTCCTGCGCTCCGTCGCCGGCTCGCGCTCGGGTGCTGAGGGCGGCATCTCCTCCTTCCAGGCCTTCGCCGTCGGCCTGGCCTGCCGGGTCGGCACCGGCAACATCGTCGGCGTCGCCCTCGCCCTCGTCCTGGGCGGGCCGGGAGCCGTGTTCTGGATGTGGGTCGTGGCCCTGGTGGGCACCGCCACCGCCTTCACCGAGGCCACCCTGGGCCAGGTGTTCAAGGTGCGCCGCGGCGACGGCTCCTACCGCGGCGGCCCCGCCTACTACATCTCCCGCGGGCTGAGGGTTCCCGTCGTCGGCGGCGTCTTCGCCGTCGTGTTCATGGTCGCCAACGGCCTGGCTATGCCCATGGTCCAGGCCAACGCCATGACCGCCGCCGTCGGCGCCTCCGTGTCCTCCAGCTTCGGCGGCACCGTGAGCCCCTGGGTGTGGGCGGCGCTCGTGGCCGCCCTCGTGGCCCCCGTGCTCCTGGGGGGTCTGCGCTCCATCGCCCGCGTCACCGAGCTCATGGCCCCGCTCATGGCCCTGGCCTACCTCGCGCTTGTCGCCCTCATCCTCCTCACCCACCCCTCCCAGACGCTCACCGCCCTGGGCGAGATCATCTCGGGGGCCTTCGGTCTTCGCGCAGGCCTGGCGGGTGTCGCAGGCGGGGTCACCGCCGCCGTCCTCAACGGCGTGCGCCGCGGCCTGTTCTCCAACGAGGCCGGGCTGGGCGGCGCCGCCTGCGCGGCCGGCTCCGCCACCGTGCGCCACCCCGTCCAGCAGGGCTTCATCCAGTCCTTCGGCGTCCTGGTGGACACGCTTCTCATCTGCACCGCCACGGCCCTGGCGATCCTCGTGGCAGGGGCCCAGGACCCGAGCGTCTACCAGGCGGGCGTCACCGGGGCCGACGGCGCCGACCTGTCGGGCACGCTCACCCAGAGCGCCATCGCCTCCGTGCTGGGCGGCTGGACCAGCTGGCCAATGACCGTGCTCATCCTCGTGCTCGCCTACTCCACCATCCTCGGGGCCTTCTCCTACGCCGAGGTGTGCCTGGACTACCTCACGCGCGTCCCGTGGGTGACGACCGCGCTGCGCGTGGGGGCCGTGGCCTGCGCCTTCATCGGCGGCGGCACGGCACTGACCACCGTGTGGACCTTCGCCGACGTGCTCCTGGGCCTGGGTGCCGTCATCAACCTCATCGCCCTCGCCCTGCTGTCGAGGTGGGCGGTGGGCGCCCTGCGCGACTGGGAGTCCCAGCGCCGGGCGGTCGCCGCCGGCGACGCCCACGAGATCCGCTTCGTCTCCACCGGTAACCCGCACCTGCCCGGAGAGCTCGCCGGGGACGTGTGGGGCCAGACCCCCGCCCCGAAACAGGGGTGACATCCTGCGCTGTCTAGGCTGACGCGATGACCTTCCCCTCCCAGATCACCGCGTCCGCCCCAGGCCCACGCCCCTCCGGCCTCGTCGCCGACGCCACCGCCTGGCTCTCCTCGGTCTCCGACCAGCTCTACGGGTCCTTCCTCGCGTGGATCCTCATCGCCGTCGGCCTGTACTTCACCGTGCGCACCCGCGGCGTCCAGGTGCGCCTGTTCGGCGCCATGGTGCGCACGGTCTTCAGCTCGCGCTCCAGCGCCCACCACCACGAGGAGGGCATCAGTTCCTTCCAGGCCTTCGCGATCGGTCTCGCCTCACGCGTGGGCACGGGCAACATCGTCGGCGTCGCCCTGGCCATCACGCTGGGAGGCCCCGGCGCCGTGTTCTGGATGTGGGTGGTGGCCACGGTCGGCATGGCCACGGGCTTCGTCGAGTCCACCCTCGCCCAGGTCTTCAAGGTCCGTCACCCCGACGGCACCTTCCGCGGCGGCCCCGCCTACTACATCGAGCGCGGCCTGGGCTCGCGCACCTGGGGCTGCGTCTTCGCCGTCATCATCACCTTCGTCTTCGGCTTCGCCTACGAGGCCACCCAGGCCAACGCCATCTCCTCGAACCTGCAGGACACCTTCGATGTGTCCCCGTGGGTGAGCGCCGCCTTCCTCGTGGCCCTCACCGGCCCCATCATCTTCCGCGGCATCAAGCCCGTCGCGCGCGTCGCCGAGGTCATCGCCCCGGTCATGGCGCTCGTCTACGCGGGCCTGGCCCTGGTCATCCTCGTGCTCAACGTCGACGCGATCCCGCTCGCCTTCCGGGAGATCTTCCAGGGCGCCTTCGGGCTCAACCAGGCCTTCGCGGGAGTCTCCGGCGGCCTGTACGCCGCCGCCATCAACGGCATCAAGCGCGGTCTGTTCTCCAACGAGGCCGGTGAGGGCTCTGTGCCCAACGCGGCCGCGACCGCCACCACCTCCCACCCCGTCAAGCAGGGCTTCATCCAGTCCATGGGTGTCTTCGTCGACACGATCATCGTGTGTACCGCCACCGCGCTCATCGTGCTGCTCTCAGGCGTCTACGACCCCGCAACCGCCAGCGCGGGCGCCGCCGCCACGCTCACGAGCAGCTCGATGGCCTCCGTGCTGGGCGGGTGGACGAAGTACCTCATGACCGCCATCATCTTCGTCTTCGCCTACTCCTCGCTGCTGGGCAACTACACCTACGCCGAGATCAACATGGACTTCCTGCGCCCGTCCAAGGACGGGCGGCCCAAGCCGCACTACGGGCTGCGCACGATCGTCCTCGTCGCCACCGCCGTCGGAGCACTGGCCTCCCTGGACCTGGTCATCAACCTCTCGGACGTGGCCATGGGCGTCATGGCGATCATCAACATCGTCGCGATCCTCGCCCTGGGCAAGTGGGCCTTCGGCGCCCTGCGCGACTTCGAGGCCCAGAACCGGGCGTTCAAGGCCGGCGAGATCGACCACATCCGCTTCGTCGCCACGGACAACCCGCACCTGCCCGGCGAGCTGCCCGGTGACGTGTGGAGCGCCGACGCCGAGCACTCGGCCGGCTGAGGCGGACCGTCTCCGTCAAGACGGCTCGACCGTCCCCCACGGCGCGGGCCCGCGCCGTGCGTCGACCCAGCGGGCGGGCCACTAGGCTCAGGCCATGAAGATCGCGCGCTTCTCCACCGGTGACGAGCTCCGTTACGGCATCGTCGAGGGCCTCGCCGACGGCGACCCGGCCCCCTCGGGCGAGTCCGAGGGACACCTCATCGTCCTCAAGGGCGACCCCCTCTACCAGGTCCCGGAGGCCACCGGCGAGGTCGTCGCCCTGGCCGACGCACGTCTGGTCTCCCCGGTCATCCCCCGCTCCAAGGTCATCGGCATCGGCAAGAACTACGCGGCCCACGCCGCCGAGATGGGAACGGAGCCGCCCGCCGAGCCCATCGTCTTCCTCAAGCCCAACACCTGCGTCATCGGACCCGACGCCCCCATCGTCCTGCCCTCCTGGAGCCAGGAGGTCCACTACGAGGCCGAGCTCGCCGTCGTCATCAAGTCCCTGGCAAAGGACCTGCGTCCCGAGGACGCCGCGCGCGTCATCCTCGGCTACACCGTCGCCAACGACGTCACCGCCCGCGACGCCCAGCGCAGCGACGCCACCTGGACCAGGGCCAAGGGTTTCGACACCTCCTGCCCGCTGGGCCCCTGGATCGAGGTCCCCGAGCCGGGGCGCACTCCCGGCGACGGCGTCTTCGACCCCGCCGACGCGCTCATCCGCACCCATGTCGACGGCGAGCTCGTCCAGGAGGGCAGCACCCGCGACATGATCACGGACGTCGCCCACCTCGTCGCCTACGTCTCCAGCGTCTTCACCCTGCTGCCCGGGGACGTCCTGCTCACCGGCACGCCCGCCGGAGTGGGGGAGATCCGCGCCGGCCAGCGCGTCGAGGTCGAGGTCGAGGGCATCGGCTCCTTCTCCAACCCCGTCGTGCGACGCTGACCCCGCCTCAGCCGAGCGCCCCGGCGATGCGTGAGGCGGCCTCCAGGGCCAGGGGGCGAGGCGCCGCCAGGTTGAGACGGACGAAGGACTCAAAGCCACGGCCGAAGTCGGCGCCGTCGCTCAGGGCCACGCGGGCCCGCTCACGCAGGACGCGGCCCGGCCGCCGGGCGGCCGCCGTGCCGCTCATGTCCAGCCAGGACAGGTACGTGGCCTGCGGACGCGTGACACCCACCCCCGCCTCGGTCAGGACCCGGGTCACCTCCCCGGCCGTGGCGTGGATGTAGCGGCACACGGCGTCGAGCCACTCACGTCCCTCGTCGTAGGCGGCGACCGTCGCCAGCATCCCGATGCCGGCCGCGTCCTCGGCCAGGTGGCGCGACACGGCGCAGGCCTCCCACCGGCGTCGGGCACCGCCCGAGGTCACGAGCTGGGCGCACTTGAGGCCCGGGATGCTCCACGCCTTGGAGGCCGCCGTCGCCGTGAAGGTCAGGTCCGGGTCCGTGGCCGGACGGCTGGCGTAGGGGACGTGGGACAGGGCCGGGTCCAGGACCAGGGGAGCGTGGATCTCGTCGGCGAAGACGCTCACCCCGTAGCGGGAGGACAGGGCGGCGACGGCGTCCAGCTCCTCGGGAGTGAGGACCCGCCCCACCGGGTTCCACGGGTGGCACAGGACCAGCAGGCCCGCGCCCGCCACCATGGCGGCCTCGATGCGCTCCAGGTCAAGGGCCCAGCGCGTCCCGTCCGCGCCCCCGCCCAGTGCGGGGACCTCGACGTGCTCACGGCCGAGGTCACCGGGGATCGTCAGGAAGGGCATGTAGGCGGGTGTCGGCACGATGACGGCGCTGCCCGCGGGGGTGTGGTGCGCGATGACGGCCCTGAGGGCGGACAGGACACCCGGCAGCACCGAGACCTCATCGGCCTGCACCTGCCAGCCGTAGGACTCGTGCTGGAAGCGGGCCGTGGAGCTGCGCAGCGCCTCGCCCCAGGCCCGGGGCGCGTAGCCGAAGGCGTGGTCGCGCACCGCCCGCTCAAGCGCGGCCGTCACCGAGGGGGCCGTGCCCAGGTCCATCTCGGCGACCCAGGCGCCGATGACGTCAGGGCCGACGTCCCACTTCATAGAGCCTCGCCGGCGCAGCTCGGCCGCGCTCAGGGCGTCCCAGGCAGCAGGTCCCCAGGACTCGCCGTCCCGGGCGTCGGGGGAGAGAGGCGCACACGTCACGGCCTGAGCATAGGCGCGCCCGCGGGCTCCACGAGCCGGTCGGGGAGCGGTGCCCGGCGGGCGCTACGCTGAGCCCATCATGACTGCCACTGACGCTCCTGACGCCCCCGCCGTTCCCGCCGTCGGATCCTCACCGGTCCGGGTGCGCTTCTGCCCCTCCCCGACGGGGACCCCGCACGTGGGCATGGTCCGCACCTGCCTGTTCAACTGGGCCTACGCGCGCCACACCGGCGGCACCTTCGTCTTCCGCATCGAGGACACCGACGCCGCCCGCGACTCCGAGGACTCCTTCCACGCCATCCTCGACTCCCTCACCTGGCTCGGCCTGGACTGGGACGAGGGCGTCGGCAAGGGCGGCCCGCACGAGCCCTACCGCCAGTCCCAGCGCATGGACCTGTACCGTCAGGTCGCTGCCGAGCTGCTCGAGGCCGGCTACCTGTACGAGTCCTTCTCCACCCCCGAGGAGATCGAGG
>CALEXZ010000162.1 GCA_937926195.1 uncultured Actinomyces sp. | reverse complement strand
AGATGTCCAGGACGAGCTGCTCGTTGGCCTCGTCGAGGTTGCCGGTGGGCTCGTCGGCCAGGACGATCTCGGGGTGGTTGATGAGGGCCCGGGCGATGCACACGCGCTGCTGCTCGCCGCCGGAGAGCTGGGAGGGCAGGTGGTGGGCCCGCTCGCCCAGGCCGACGTTCTCCAGGGCCGCCAGGGCCTCCTTCTCGTCGGTCATCGAGTGGTAGTACTGCGCCACCATGACGTTCTCGACGGCGGTCAGGTGCGGCACGAGGTGGAACTGCTGGAAGACGAGGCCGATGACGTTCTTGCGGATATCGGTGAGCTGGGCGGCGTTGAGGCGGCCGAGCTCGCGCCCGTCGAGCAGCACGGAGCCCTCGGAGGGGGTGTCCATGCAGCCGATGATGTTCATGAGGGTCGTCTTGCCCGAGCCGGAGGAGCCGACGAGGGAGAGCCACTGGCCGCGCGGCACGTCCAGGGTGACGTCGTCGACGGCGTGCAGCTCCCCGTAGATCTTGGAGACGTGACGCAGCTGGACCAGGGGCCGTGTCTCCTGCGTCTGGGCGCTGGGCGCGCTGGTGGTGTCGGTCATCTCATTCCTCTCTGAGGACGACGGCGGGGTCGATGCGGACGGCGCGGCGCACCGGCGCGCTTGAGGCGACGACCGCCACGGCGGCCGACAGGGCGAGCGAGCACAGGGCCAGCCACCAGGAGAAGGCGATGGGACGCTCGAAGACCCCGACGCCGACCGCCCAGGCCAGGGCGTAGCCCACGCCCGTGCCCAGGAGGCCGCCGACGAGGCCCATGACGCCCGCCTCGGTGTAGAACTCGGCACCGATGGACCTGGCGGAGGCCCCCAGGGCCTTGCGCAGGCCGATCTCTTTCTTGCGCTCGGAGACGATGACGGTCATCGTCGTCGACACGCCCACGAGCGTGAGGGCGAGGACGACGACGGCCACCACCCAGAACAGGGTGTTGAGCATCGCGATGATGCGCGTGTTGCCGCTGGTGATCTTCGAGACCGCCTGGGCGCGCACGCCGGTACCGTCGGCCCCGGTGACCCCGGCGGCGTTGACGGCGTCGACGACCTGCGAGGCGCTGACGGTGCTGGTGTCCACGGACTGCTCGACGACGTCGTAGCCGACGTCGGCGGTGCCGGTGAGCTCCTCAAGGGAGGCCAGCGGCACGTAGATGATGTCGTCCTCGCGGCCACCGGTGTCGACGGTGCCGACGACGCGCCAGCGGCGCTCGCCCTGGGTCTGGGAGCTGCCGTCGGAGGAGACGACGGAGCCGAGGGTGAGGTTGTCGGAGGACAGGTACTCGACGGTGACCATGTCCCCGACGCCCAGGCCGGTGGACTCAGCGACGTCGGTGCCGAGCAGGACCTCGCCCTCGGCGGGCCAGGCGCCGTCGACCTCCCAGTGGCCGTTGAGCGCCCGGGTGTCCTCGACGTTGATGCCGCCCATGAGGTAGGCGGTCTTGTTGACCCGCACGGTCTCGTAGCGGTAGGCGGCGCTGCGCAGGGACCCGTCCTGGGACCCGGCGGAGGCGGAGGCGATGACCGTCTCGACGGCCTGCAGCGCGGACTCGTCCAGGCGCGCCGGGGCGGCCTCGGCCGTTGCGTCCGTCGTCGCGTCGGCCGTCGCCTCGGAGCCTGCGTCAGTGGTGGAGGCGACGGGCACGAGGATGACGTTGGCGCCGTACTGGCGCATCTCCTCGCTCATCTGCGCGGGCACCGCCAGGCAGACGGCCGCCAGGCAGAACAGGGTGGCGGCGCCGACGGCGGAGGAGCCGATGGCGGCGGCGGCACGCCCCTTGCGGCGCAGCAGGGCGCCCAGGAGCATGGCCCAGAACATGCGGCGGTTGGTCACGGCGCTCACCTCCGGTGCAGGGCCGTGGCCGGCTGGATCCGCAGGATCGAGCGCATCGACGAGGCGGTCGCGACGACGAGAACGAGGGCCACGAGCAGGACGACAAGGACGTAGACCATGGGGCGCATGGTGATGGAGGAGTCGAAGACGATCCTGCCGATGAGCTGGGCGAGGCCGGAGCCCACGAGGGCCCCCACGGCGGTGCCGATGGCCCCGATGACAGCGGTCTCGGACAGGATGAGGCGGTTGATCGAGGCGCTGGAGGCGCCGACGGCCTTGAGCAGGGCGAACTCGCCGGTGCGCTCCACCAGGGAGGCGGTGGTCAGGGAGGCGACCGCGAGGGCGGCGGCCAGCAGCGACAGGGCGGTCATGAGGATCATGAGGACCTGGGTCTTCTCCAGGACGCTGCCCTCGACGGCGGCGACCTGACGCACGGGCTTGGCCACGACCCCGGGGATGGCCTCCTCGATCTGGTAGGTGATGGAGGAGGCGTAGGCGGTGCAGTACCAGGTCTCCCACTCGTAGCTGGAGACGATGGCAGGGTTCTGCGAGACCTTGCGGGAGAGCTCGTTCTCGGGGGTGGTCAGGGCCTTGATCTCGACGCGCTCGACCTGTCCGACGTGCCCGGACAGCTCCTGGACGACCGCCAGGGGCGCGTAGAGGGTGGCGTCGTCGTCGTCACCGGAGGTGTACACGCCGGTGACGGTGAGGGAGCGCTGGCCCAGCGGCGTGCCGAGGGTGATGACGTCACCGACCTTCACCCCGAGCCGCTCGGCCAGGGCGGAGCCGACGACGGCCTCGTCGGCCTCGTCCGAGGGCCACGCGCCCGTCAGGGTCCACCACGAGCGCAGGGTCGTCACGCCCGCCACGACGCTCTCGCCCGTGGGCAGCGCGAGCTCCTTGTTGAACCAGGTCCCCACGACGGCCAGGTCCTGGGCCTGGGCGCCCGTGGCGGAGGTGACGTCCACGTGGGCGCTCAGCTGGGCGGCGAAGTCGACGATGTTGTAGGACCAGAAGATCGTCTTGATGGCCGTCACAGCGTTCTCGTCGATGAAGGCGGTGGCCTCGGCCTCCTCCTCGGTCTCGTACAGGTCGGCCACGACGGCGTCGGCCTTGGGCTGGACGGTGATGTTGGAGCCGTAGGCCGTCAGCTCGGCGTTGAGCTTGTCACCGACGTCGAAGACGACGCCGAGCATGGCCACGCTGATCGAGGCGCACAGCGCCACCGTCAGGCCGATGAGGGAGCGTCGGCGCAGCTGGCGGGTGAAGGAGCGGTGCAGCAGGCGCAGGAGGAACATCAGGCGAACACCTCGGCGCTGGCCTCAAGGACCTCGGTGGAGATGAGCATGGTGCCCTCCTCGACCGTGTAGTCGATGGGGATGGGGTTGCACCCGCCCTTGAAGCCCACGGTGGCGGGGTTGATGGCCACGTCGCAGCGCTTGCAGATGACCTTGCCGTCGGCCTCGAAGTACCCGGAGGGGCCGCAGGACTCGCAGGCGTCCAGGCCCACGCCGTAGGCGCCGCCGTTCTTGAGCAGGGCGATCCAGCGCACCTCGGTGCCCCCGGAGGCCGTGTAGGAGAAGCGGTGCAGGTGCCCGTCGGCCAGCAGGCTCGTGGGGATGCGGGCGCCGGAGGCGGCGAGCTCGTAGGGCTCGGGCTCGGAGAGCGTGGGGACCTCGTTGACCTTGGCGACGGCGACGGTGCGCGTGAGCACGAGGGCCGCGAAGGCACCGGTGGAGGCCAGCACCCAGCGCCGTGAGCGGCGCCGCTCGGCCTTGACGGTCCGCAGCCGGGCCGGGTTGGCCTGGGCGGGTGCGCGCCCGATGGCGCGGGCCAGCTCGACAGCCAGGGGCAGGAGCCAGATGGCGGCGGCGGTCAGCAGGATGACGCCCTCGAAGTTGTTGGCGCTCCAGGACAGGAACCTGAAGACGCTGCCGGTGACGCGGATCTGCCGGGTGCCGTTGAGCAGGCGCAGCAGCTGCAGCAGGTGCACGGCGGTGACGACGGCGATGAACAGGGCCAGGCTGGCACGGGTGAGGACCACGGGGGCGCGGCGCGCGGCCCGGTAGTAGAGGAAGGACAGGACGGCCACGCAGGCCCAGGCCCCCGCGAAGCCGAGCACCCGCAGGAGCATCTCGGAGGAGACGACCTCCTCACCCGGCTCGATAAAGGCGGTGAGCTGGAGGACGACCTCGGGGACGGCGCGGAAGAAGGCCGCGGCCAGGGCGACGCAGGCCGCCACCTGGGCGAGGACGCCCAGGAGTCCGTCGGCGCCCCACTGGGGACGGCGCACAAGCAGCATGACGCACCCCAGCAGGAGGGCGTCGGCGATGACGCACACGACGAGGGTGGGCACGGTGACGGCGGTGCGGTCGGTGAGGACGGCCAGCGCACGCAGGGCGGCGAAGACGACGGCGCCCGTGGTGCCGACCAGGGCGGCGGCCAGACGCTGGCGCGAGCGGCGCGGCCACCCCTCGATGAGGGCCGGGGCGAGGATGACGGCTGCTGCCGCGTACAGCAGGAACGGCAGGGTCGCTCCTCCGACGACGGAGACGAATCGTTCGAGCACGTCCGTATCACTCTTCCTTGCTGTCGGTTGTGCAGGTGGTCCGCCTCGTGGGCGGCGTGCCGCTGGCGCCGTGACGCCCCTGGCCTGGCCAGGCGGGCGTCACGGCGCCAGTGAATCAGATCGCTTGAATCAGATCGCGGCGCGGGCCGAGCGCGGGCGTGCGGCCCGCTCGGGGGCGGTGGCAGGTGTCACCACTCCTGGACGGTGTACTCCCAGTTCTCCCAGGTGAGCTCGGTGGCCTCCCAGAAACGGCCCTTGACGCCGGTCTCGGGGTCGACGTGCAGGACCCATCCGGCCTCCTCCGGGGAGGAGACGCCGATGATGATGTTGTAGGTGCCGTCCTGGGGAAGGGCGACGTTGGCGCCGTAGTGCGGGCCGTCGGAGGCGTTCATCTGCATGAAGGTGCCCTCGGCGGCGCCGTTGTTGGCGACCTCGCCGGTGGCGGCGTCGACGATCTTGTAGGTGACGGTCAGGCCGGGGATGAAGGAGCCCTCCGGGTAGCCGAGCGTGTTGCTGCCCAGGGCCGAGATGTCGGCCTCGATGTGGAAGTTGGCGGCGGATGCGGCCAGGCCGGCCGAGCCCGCGGGCTCCATGTCCACCGGCTGGAAGTAGACGAGGGCGACGTTGATCTGCGGGGTGCCGCCGGAGGAGATCTCCTGGTCCTCGCCGATGGGGTACTCGGTGAAGGCGGCCTCGCCGTCGCCCTCGGTGTCGGTGGCGGCGGTGGCGCCGTCGGCCCCGGCCGTGGCGGTGGTGGTGGTCTCGGAGGAGCCGCAGGCGGCCAGGCCCAGGGTGCCGACCAGGGTCATGGCCGCGAGTCCGTAGACAAGCTTGTGGGAGCGCATGGGATGTCCTTCTCGTGGTTGTGGTTGGTTCTGACGGTGGCGGACAGTGACAGGAGGTGACAGGAGGTGACAGGACGTGACGGTCAGTGACGGACGGACGGTATGTCGACGGTAACGGATCGCGGCCCGCGGGCCGCTCAGTCCTCCTGCCGGGCGCGGTCGGCGCGTCGGTGGCGCAGCACCGAGACGGCGGCGAGGACCAGGACGACGACGGCCATGACGGCCTGGAAGGAGATGGTCTCGACGTAGGGGTAGAGGCCCAGGACGTCGTAGGTGGGCACGCCCTCAAGGTATGTGGCGGGGATGATGTCGCCCTCCAGGAGGGAGTGGGCGCCTCCGCCGGCGAAGATGACGACGAGGACGGCCATGAGGAAGGAGGTGACCGCGAAGAAGGGGCGCAGCGGGATGCGCACGCTCGTGTAGCGGATGAGCAGGAAGATGACGAGCAGCACGGCCGCGGCCGCGGCGAAGCCCTGCCAGATGCTGGCGCTGCCGGCCGGGTCCATGGAGAACAGCGCCTGGTAGAACAGGACGGTCTCAGCGCCCTCGCGGAAGACCGCGAGGAAGGACAGCGACACCAGCCCCCAGAAGCCGCCGTCGGAGACCGAGGCCTCGGTCTTGTCCTTGATGTAGCGGTTCCATGAGGACACCGAGGACTTCGACAGCATCCAGTTCGAGGTGAACAGGAGCATGAGCATGGCGACGAGCGCGACGACGCCCTCCAGGGCCTCCTGGTAGGCGGAGGCGGAGCTGAACAGGGCCGTGAAGAGGGCCGCGACGACGCCCGAGGCCAGGAGGGCGGCGAGCACACCGACGTAGACGTACCTCACGCGCTCCTTCATGCCTGCCTGGATGAGGTAGGCGATGACGGCGGCGACGACGAGGATCGCCTCCAGGCCCTCGCGGATGAGGATGAGGAAGGCCTGGCCGAAGGAACCGGTGAAGAAGGCCTTGAGGGGGCTGATGTTCTCAGCGGCCCCGCCGTCGAGCGTGCGGGCGTCCTCGAGCAGGTAGGCCTTGAGGGTCTCGACGTACTGGGCGGCGGCCTCGACGTCCCCGGCGATCATGGCCTTGCGGGTGTTCTTGAACGTGGACTCCACGAGCGAGACCCGGTCACCGGAGATGGTCATGACCTTCTTCTCGAAGCCGAGCTTCTCGTAGTAGCCGTAGTAGGCCTCGTTGACGAGCTCGGCACCGGCACGGCCGTCGCCCGCACGGGTCTCGGCCAGGCCCTTGTCGATGAGCTCGTTCATCTCGGTGGCGATCTCGAGCCACGTGCGGTCGCCGCGCCCGCCGGCGCCCGCGGCGGACCCGGCGTCGATGGTGGCGCGGTCCTGGGCGATCTGCGTGGCCTGGGCCTGGGCGTAGTCGCGGGGGCCGGGCAGGCCGTCGGTGGCGTCGAGGGTGGCCGCGGTCTCGGTGAGCGAGGCGACGAGCTCGGCGACGCCCGTGCTCAGCACCTCGTCGTTGCCGACGGTGCGCGCCGTCGAGGCGAGGGAGGCGAAGGCCTCGGTGTGCTGCTGGGAGACCTCGGCGCCCAGGGTCTGGGTGACGACGTTGCGCATGTTGGAGGCGACGTAGCCCGAGCTCTGCGCCTTGAGGACGGCGGCGGCGGCACCGGGGTAGTCGCCGGCGGCGTACTCCTCCAGCGCGGTGTCGAGCTCGTCGGAGACGCGCTGGGCGACCTGTGCCCAGGTGTCGAAGTCGGTGTCGGCCTCGACGGCCAGGGCCGTGGGACGCGGGGAGAGGGGGCCGAGCACCCCTAGGAGGAGCACGAGCACGGTCATGGCCACGACGACGGCGCGCGGCACCTGCCGGGTGGACGTGCGGGTGCGTGCAGCGGCACGAGCCGTTGTCTGGGAGGGCATGGAGTCGGGTTCCTCACGCGCGGCGTCTGGGGACGCGGGACCATCGCCTACGAAGGCAAGCCTGTCCTGCTCTGACGAGCGTAGGTCCGTCCTTCTGACGGAGTCAAAAGTGACCGCCGAGGAACCGACAGGACGTCATGAAGCCGTGGGACGCAGCCCGCCCGGTGCGCAGCAGGCATGCTGGGAGGGTGAGCCCCTCCCCCTGCGCCCCCGCTCCGTCCCCTGACGCAGGCCCGGTCCCGGGGCCCGGAGCCGCTCCCGCCCCGGGGCCCGGAGCGGATACCCCTTGGCCGTACGCGTGGTCCCTGGCCGCCACCGGCACGACATGGAGGGTCCTCACCCGCGAGCCGCTGCCCCGGGCGCTGCGCCGCGAGCTCGTGGCCCTCGTCGACGCCTACGAGGGCGTCTTCTCCCGCTTCCGCCCCGACTCCCTCGTGCGCCGGGCCGCTGAGGGCGCGTCCTGCCCTCCGACGGCGGGCAGCAGCGGTCCCGTCGTCCTCGACCTGCCTGCTGGCTCGGCGCGCATGCTCGACCTCTACGACCGCCTCCACGCGGCCACCGCCGGGCGCCTGGACCCCCTCGTCGGCTCCGACCTCGTCGCGCTGGGCTATGACGAGCGCTGCACCCTGCTCGTGCGCGACGGCGCCCTGGCCCGCCTGGGGGCCGTGGGCGGGCGCCCCGTGTGGGGGCGCGACGCCCGCCACGAGGGCGACCGCCTGGTCCTGGAGCGTCCCGCGCTCGTGGACGTCGGGGCCGTCGGCAAGGGATTCCTCGTCGACCTCGTCGGCCAGGCGCTCGCGCAGGGCGGTGTCGGCCAGTACGTCGTCGACGGCTCGGGCGACCTGCTCGTGCGCTCCGAGACGCCCGTGCGCCTGGGACTGGAGGAGCCCGGCGCGCACCGCTCCACCGGCGCCGGCAGGGTCGTCGGCGTCGTCACGCTCACCCGCGGGGCCCTGTGCGCCTCGGGCACGCAGCGGCGCACCTGGGGTCCGGGCCTGCACCACCTGCTGGACGCCGTCACCGGGCTGCCGGTGGCCGGCCCACGGGTACCGGTGGCCACGTGGGCGGTGGCGCAGGACGCCGCGACGGCCGACGGCCTGGCCACCGCCCTGTTCCTCACCGACCCGGCCGACCTGGCCCGGGCGGGCCTACGCTACGACTTCGCCCTGCTGCGCAGTGACGGCACGGCGGCCGTCTCCCGGGGCTTCGCGGACCTTCCGGGCGAGCTCTTCACCGCCTGAGGCGCCTGCCCACAGCCCCCGCAGTTCCCGCAGCGCGGCCCCGCAGCGCGGCCCCGGGGCGTCGGCCGACGGCGCGCACCCGCCCCCGGGCGGCGTCAGGCAGTAGCGCGCAGCCAGGTGAGGACCGCCCTCACGCGACGGTTGTCCTCCCCGGGCGGCAGGTCGAGCTTGGACAGGATGTTGGCCACGTGCTTGGCGACCGCACCCTCGGACAGGACCAGGCGCTGGGCCACCTGCGTGTTCGACAGGCCCTCGGCCATGAGGGCCAGCACCTCGCGCTCGCGCTCGGTCAGGCGCGCGACCCGTGTGGCGTCGGCCTCGGCGGTCACGCCCGCGGGGGCGGGCGCGTCCACCGGGGCGGTGGGCCGGGTGGAGGCGCCCATGAGACTGGCCAGCACCTCGGGGTCGACGACGACACCTCCGGCGGCCACGACGTCGAGGCTGCGCAGGAAGTCGTCCACGCGCCCGACCCGCTCCTTGAGCAGGTAGCCCACCGCCCCGGCCCCGCCGTCGGGCGCGGAGGCCGAGCCGAGCAGGTCGCGCAGGTAGGGGCCGGCGACGTAGGCGGACAGGACGACGACGGGCAGGCCCGGGTGGTGAGCGCGCAGGTCCACGGCCGCACGCAGGCCGTCGTCGGTCCCGGTGGGCGGCATGCGCACGTCGGTGACGACGACGTCGGGCAGCTGTCCCTCCTGCGCCAGACGGGCGACCTCGGCGCGCAGGGCGTCGGCGTCAGCGACCTGGGCGACGACCTCGTGCCCCGCGGCGGACAGCAGTCCGGCGAGCCCCTCGCGCAGCAGGGCGGCGTCGTCGGCGAGCAGGATCCTCATGGGGTCATCCTGCCCCACCTCATCCGGCCGGGGTGTGCGCGGCCGGGGCGGTGCCCTCGGCCCAGGGCGGGCTGAGCGGAGCGGTGATGGTCAGGCGTGTGCCCGCCCCGGGGGCGGAGTCGACGTCGAGGCGCCCGCCGACGGACTCCAGACGCTGGGTCATGCCCGCCAGCCCGGTGGAACCGGTACGGGCGGGGTCGGCTCCGCCCCGCCCGTCGTCGGTGACGACGGCGCACAGCCCCTGGGGGCCGACGTCGAGCTGCACGGTGGCGGCGGCACCGTCTCCGGCGTGGCGGGCCGCGTTCGTCAGCGCCTCGCTGACGGCGAAGTAGACGGCGGTGGCGACCGGTGAGGTCAGGGCCGCCAGGTCCTCCTCGGCGGCGGTGACGCTCACGGTGGTGGGCAGGGGCGAGCGACCCGACAGGTCGTGCAGGGCGGCGGCCAGGCCCCGTTCGGTGAGGACCGCGGGGCGGATGCCGTGGACGGTCTCGCGCAGGGAGCGCAGGGCGGCCTCGGCCCGGTCCTGGGCGGCGTCGAGGTCGGCGATGAGGGCCGCGTGCACCTGCCCGTCCGCGTCCTCGACCGCGAGCGCCCGCACCCGGGCCATGCCCAGGCCCATGGTGAGCGCGACGAGCTCCTGCTGGGCGCCGTCGTGCAGGTCGCGCTCGATGCGGGCGCGCTCGGCGTCGAAGGCGTCGACGAGGGTGGCGCGCCCGGCGGTGAGGTGGCCGACCTCAGCGGTGAGGGTGGCCACGCGCTCCTCCTGGGAGGAGTCCGACAGCGCCTGAGTCAGGCGGGTACGGACGAAGCCCAGGGCGTAGAGCAGGCCGCAGGTCGCCCCCAGGCAGAGGACGCCCAGCGGGACGAGCCACCACGCCTGGCCGGGGGAGGTCAGCTGTGTGGACCAGATAAGCAGGTCGACGTCCAGCGGGGCCTGGGCGGAGATACGTGAGGGCACGGCGCAGAGGATGGCGCCCAGGGCGGTTCCGGCGACAGCGCCGAGCAGGCTCAGGGCGCACAGCAGGAGCCCCACGAGCGCGAGCGGCAGGTCGCGGGTCCAGAAGCCCGTGGTCTTCGCGCGGGTGACGAGCCACAGCCCGGGCTGCTCGCCCGACCGCCGCGAGGAGGGGGCCTGGGCGCCCACGAGCCGGGCGCAGGCCCGCTCGGCCTCGGCCGCCAGCGTCAAGGTGACGGGGAAGACCGGAAGGAGGATGAACCCGAGCAGCAGCAGCGGGAGGAAGGCGAGGGCGTGCGCGAGCTCGGTGAGCACGAGGACGCCGCTCGGGCGTCGGCGCAGGCTGGTGGTCAAGGCAGCGTCGGACATGACTCGGACGCTACGGCAGGCCCGGGCGCCTGGCACTGGTGCCAGGGCCCCAGCGGCGAGGTGGTGCCGGCACCACTGTGCGGAGCCCGTCACCACCCCTCGCGTCGGGCTCCAGCACCCGTGACCATGACGGGGTGCATGCAGTTGCCTGGAGGGCATGAGCACATCACTGAACCACTCTGCGGCAGCGGGGAGCAGGCAGGCTCCCCCGTCCCGTCACACAGCACCGACCCGTCACGCAGCGCCCTCCCGTCACTCGGCCCCGTCAGCGGCTCCCGCCTCCGGCCGGAGCACCAACGTCCCGGTCCTCCAGTGCCAGGGACTCAGCCGGGTGTACCCGCTGCCCGGACGCCGTGAGGGCGTCGCGGCCGTGAAGTCGGTGAGCCTGAGCCTGGAGGCCGGGTCCTTCACCGCCCTCGTCGGCGCCTCGGGCTGCGGCAAGTCCACGCTCCTGACCTGCCTGGCAGGACTGGACCGGCCCACCCACGGCACCGTGAGCGTCCTCGGCCAGCAGTCCACCGGCCTGAGCGCACGCGCCGCCGCCCGCCTGCGCGCCGAGCGCGTCGGCTTCGTCTTCCAGGACGACAACCTCGTCACCGCCCTGTCGGCGCGTGAGAACGTCGCCCTGCCGGGCCGGCTGCGCAGACGGCCCCTGAGCCGGGCGCAGGTCAGCGAGGCCCTGGGGCGCGTGGGCCTGTCCGCACAGGCCTCCCAGCTGCCTCATGAGCTCAGCGGCGGCGAGCGCCAGCGCGTCGCCATCGCCCGCGTGCTGGCCTCACGTCCCGCCATCGTCTTCGCCGACGAGCCGACCGCCTCCCTCGACGTGGCCGGAGCGGCGGGAGTCCTCGACTGGTTCGCCGAGCTCGCCGCCGAGGGCACCGCCGTCCTCATGGTCACCCACGACGCCCAGGCCGCCTCCCGCGCCGACCGGGTCCTGGTCATGGACGCCGGGCGCGTCATCGGGCAGCTGCCCGGCGGGGACCCTGCCGCCGTCGCCGACGCCGTGCTGAGCGCGCGGACGGGAGGTGGGCACTGATGCTGCGCCTGCTGCTCGCCGACCTGCGCCACAACGCCGGGACCTGGACGTGGAGCTGCGTCGTCACACTCGTGGCCGGGGCCTGCGTGTCCGGCCAGCTCATGATCATGCACGGTGAGATCGACTCGGCGGCACGGGCCACCGGCCTGAGCGCGCTGGGCAAGCCCCTGTCGGAGGAGATGCTGCACGTCGCACGCCTCATGTCCGGCTTCACCATCGCCTGCGTCGTGCTGGCCGCGACAACCGTCCTGTCCGCGACGGCCGGGCTGGCCCTGGCCCAGCGCTGCCGCGACCACGGCCTGTGGCGGGCCCTGGGCATGCGCCCGGGCACCCTGCGCGCCGTGCTGCTGGGCCAGCTCGTCATCGTCGCCGTCATCGGCTCCCTCGGGGGCTGCCTCGTCGGCAGGGCCATGAGCGCCCTCACGATGCCCCTGCTCATCGAGCAGGACGTGGCGCTGCCGGGAACGGTCGCGCGCTGGGACCCGGCCGACCTGCTGTGGACCGCGCTCATCCTCGCCGGCTCCGTGATCCTGGGCGGGTGGGGACCCGCACGCCGCGCCGCCCGCGCCACCGAGACCGACCTGCTGCACGGGGTCGAGGAGCGCGTCCGCTCCGGCGCCGCCCGCACGGTCGGCATCGTCCTGCGCTCGCTCGTGGCGCTCGGCCTGGCCGCGGGAGTTGTCTCCACCGTCGTCGTCATCCGCCGTGACGGTGCCGGAAGCACAGGGGCGGCCGAGGCGGCGCCCCTGGGGGCCCTGGGCGCGCTCGCGCTCGTGTGCGTCCTGGCCGCCTGGTGCGTCCCCCTCCTGCTGCGCGCCGTCTCGCTGCTGCCGCTGCCGGGACCGGCCTGGCACGTGGCCACCCGCACGGCCCAGCTGGAGTCGCGCCGCTCGACGGCCACCGTCCTGCCCTTCCTCGTCGCCCTGGGCCTGGTCATCGTCACCCTGGGGAGCTCGCACATGGGCGTGGGCCGGATCAACCCGGACAGCTTCATGGCGGTGTTCGGCCCGGCGCTGACCACCGCCTGGACCGGGGGGATCGCCGTCATCGCGATGAGCGCCGGACGCAGACGGCGCGACGCCGCCCTGCTCAGCGCAGCCGGGGCCCCGGCCACGCAGGTGCGCGGCGCCCAGGTGCTGGAGGGCGTGCTGCACGCCATCGTCGCCGTCCTGCTCGGCCTGGTGGTCTGCGCGCTCAACACCGCGCTCGTGGCCCCGGCCACGGGCACCGCCTGGGCCGACGTCCCCAGTCACCTGCCCTGGAAGGAGATCGGCACGACCGGGGCGCTGACGCTGGCCACCACCTGCCTCGCCATCGTCGTCTCCGCCTGGGCAGTCAGAGGGGCGGGCGTGGCCACCGCGCTGCGCTCACGGGACTGAGCCCGGCCGCTACGCTTCCCCGGTGACCACGACCCGCACCGTGCCGCGCCGCACCCGCCTCCTGGTGGCGGGTGTCGGCGCGGCCCTGCTCGCCGAGCGGCTGCGCCTGTACCGTCTCGTCCGCACCGAGGTCCACCCGGACCTGCGGGTGGGGCGTCTGGTTGTCCCGCCCGCCCTCGCCCTGTGCGGCCCGCTCGTGCGCGCCGCGCTGAGCGCGCACCGCTCGCCCGCCCTGCCCGAGCGGCGCGTGTGGGACCCGGCCCTCGACCTCCAGGAGCTCACCGCCGTCAGCCCCGTGGACGCCCACGCGGTGCGTGTCGTCGTGTCCACGAGCGCCGGGGCCCGCGCCGCCCTCGGCGCCGGGCGCCGGGTGCCGGCCCTCCTGTGGGTGCACGGCGGCGGCCACGTCCTGGGTGACGCCGACGCCGACGTCGAGGTCTACGGCTACCTCGCCCAGGAGCTGGGGGCGGTGGCCGTGTCGGTCGAGTACCGCACGGCCTTCACGGCCCCCCACCCGGCGGACGTCGACGACTGCTGGGCCGCCCTGCAGTGGCTGCTCGGCGGCGGGATGAGCGGCGTGGACCCGGCGCGGGTCGCCGTCGTCGGGGAGAGCGCGGGCGGCGGGACAGCGGCCTCCCTCGTCCAGCGGGCCGTCGACGCCGGGCTGCACCTGGCCGCCCAGGTGCTCGTCTACCCCATGCTCGACGACCGGGCCGCCAGGCGGGCGCGCCCGGCCTCGGCACCGCGCAGCCGTGGGCGCCTCCTGTGGAGCCGCGGCCTCGACCTGCTGGGCTGGGCCGCCTACCTGCGCGGCCCCGGCGGCTCGGGCCCGGCCAGCGCCCGGCCGTACTCCGTGCCCGGCAGGCGCACGGACCTGTCGGGGATGCCGCCCTCCTGGGTCGGGGTGGGAGACCTCGACCTCTTCCACGACGACGACGTCGCCTACGCCGAGCGCCTGTGCCGCGCCGGGGTCGAGTGCGAGCTCGTCGTCGTTGCGGGCATGTACCACGCGGCCGACCGGGTGGCGCCGCAGGCGCCGTGCATGCGCGCCTGGCGCGCCTCGATGCTTGCGCACCTGCGCCGTCACCTGGGGGCCTAGCCGCGCCCGCCCGGTATCCCGGGCCGCCGTGCACCTCGATACCACACCACTCGCTACCACCGGACAGCCCGGCGCGACCGGCTGCCCCGGTGACCTCAGATGCTGCGCGGCTGGCCGAGGGCGGTGCGTCCGCCCATGTCGCCGGGGCGGCCGGCGGGGGCGCCGACCCGGATACCCGGCAGTCCCAGGCTCACCGGTGCGCTGTCCGGCTCGGGGGCTGAGCGGGCCTGGTCGCGGCGGCGCTGCCAGGCGTCACCGGCGCGCGTGCGGCGCACCTCGAACAGGGCGGGACCGTCGTCGTACCACACCCGGTCACCGGCCCGCAGGGCCTCGTTGGCGGCGGCCTGCTCGGCGCTGAGCACCTGGGCGCAGCGCGCCGAGTCAGCGATGAGGTGGTGGGGGGCTCCGTGGGTGACGCGCACGGTCACCATGTCGCCGGGTCGCGGGGCACCGCCGTCGTAGTCGTCGGGGGCCAGGCCCTCGGGCAGGGCCAGGTGCACGAGGCGGTTGTCCGCGGCGCGCCCGGAGACGCGGGCGGTCACGGCGTCGCGACGCCCCTCCCCCTCGGCGACGAGGACGTCGACGACGCGCCCCTCCTGGCGCACGTTCTCCTCGTGGGTGATGCGCCGCACGAGCTCGTCCAGGCGCCGGTAACGGTCCTTGACGACCTCCACCGGCACCTGCTCCAGGTCCGCGGCCGGGGTGCCCGGGCGCGGGGAGTACTCGAAGGTGAAGGCGGAGGCGAAGCGGGCCTGCTCGACGACGTCGAGGGTGGCCTGGAAGTCCTCCTCGGTCTCGCCCGGGAAGCCGACGATGAGGTCGGTGGTGATAGCGGCCTCGGGCATGCGCTCGCGCACGTCGTCGAGGATCCTGAGGAACCTGGCGGAGCGGTAGGAGCGGCGCATGGCGCGCAGGACCGTGTCGGAGCCGGACTGCAGGGGCATGTGCAGGCTGGGCATGACCTCGGGGGTCTCGGCCATGGCGTCGATGACGTCCTGGGTGAAGGCCGCCGGGTGGGGGCTGGTGAAGCGCACGCGCTCGATGCCCTCGACCGCACCGGCGGCGCGCAGCAGGCGGGCGAAGGCGCCGCGCTCGCCGAAGCCCACGCCGTAGGAGTTGACGTTCTGCCCCAGCAGGGTGACCTCGGTGACGCCCTGGGCGGCGACGGCCTCGATCTCGGCGAGGACCTCGCCGGGACGGCGGTCGCGCTGCTTGCCGCGCAGCGAGGGCACGATGCAGAAGGTGCACGTGTTGTTGCAGCCGACGGCGATGGACACCCAGGCGGCGTAGGCGGACTCGCGGCGGGTGGGCAAGGTGGAGGGGAAGACCTTGAGGGACTCCTCGATCTCGACGGCGGCCTGCGCGTTGTGGCGGGCGCGCTCAAGCAGGGCCGGCAGGACGTCGAGGTTGTGGGTGCCGAAAACGACGTCGACCCAGGGGGCGCGCTCGACGATGCCCTCCCCCATCTGCTGGGCCAGGCAGCCGGCGACGGCGATCTGCATGCCGGGGCGCTCGCGCTTGACGGCGGCGAGCTGGCCGAGGTTGCCGAAGAGACGGGTGGCGGCGTTCTCGCGCACGGAGCAGGTGTTGATGATGACGACGTCGGCACCGCCGTCGCCGGCCTCGGTGGCACGGGCGGCGGCCTCGGGCACGTCCTCGACGCGCCGGTACCCGGCGTCCTCGAGCAGGCCCGCCATGTGCTCGGAGTCGTGGACGTTCATCTGGCAGCCCAGGGTGCGCACGTGGTAGGTGCGCGGCAGGGCGGCGCCGGGGCGGCCGGCGCCGGAGCGGGCGTCGAGCGCGGGCACGGTGGTGGTCCTGGTGGTCATCACCGGCAGTGTAGGGGCGGGGTCTCGGCCTGCCCCAGCCGTAGCGCCGGGTCGTGACCGGATGCACGGCCGGCGCGATCCCGTTGCCTGGCACGCAGGTCGGGACCCGGCACGAGCCGCCCCGGCGACGACCGCGGCCCCATGGGCACCGGTCGTGCCGCTGCCCGGGGCCAGCTCCGCGACACGTGTGACGCAGCGGTCACGTCTCCTCTCCCCGGCTGTTGAGCCGGCGGGCGTACGTGTCGGCACTGACGCCGCCCGCGATGAGGACCAGGAGCGTGATGACGAAGGCGAAGCAGGCCACGACGAACACGTCCGGCTCCAGATCCGGCACCATCGCGGCGGCGATGTACAAGAGCCCGACGAACGTGAAGCCGATGGCCTGAGACGCGAAGACCCAGGCGAATCTGCGATGAACGACAGTCCACACACGCTCGGACCTCATGATCGCCCGCGTTCGCAACCCGGTCACACGGTTGTAGGGCAGAACCCCGTTCTTCGCCCTGACGTACAGCACCCCGAAGAAGACTGCGACAAGTATCAGCGCTACACCACCGAGCAGCATCGAGGCCCCCTCACGCCAGGCCGGACCGAGCGGTCGACACGCGCCCGCCCGCACCTCGCACGGTGACCTATGTTACAACACCCCACCCCCGGCCGTCATACTGACGATGTGTCACGTACCACGTCGCAGGTGCGGCTCGGCATCAGTGACGGCTCCACCGCCCTCGCGCCGGGCAGCCGGCCGGGCGACCTCACGGCCCGGGATGCCGTCCGGCCCTCGACCCGGCCGCACAGCGCCGCTCCATTCGGCTGCGCGGACGCGGACCCCCTCACTAGGATGTGACGCGCCACACGACGAGAGGGAGGGTCATGACGGCGCCCACGACACCCGCGCGCTTCCTGGACCGGCACCTGGGCACGAGGGGAGCGGACCTGGCCGCTGTCCTGTCCGCCATCGGCGCCCAGAGCCTGGAGGACCTGGCCGCACAGGTGGTCCCTGCCGGCCTGCCCGTCCTGGACCCGCCGCCGCAGCCGGAGCAGCCCGACGCGTCGGTCGGCGGGCTCAGCGAGGACGAGGCCGTCCGCGAGCTCAGGTCCCTGGCAGCCCTCAACGACCCGCACACCGAGATGATCGGGCGCGGCTACCACCCCACGCTCACCCCTGCCGTCATCGTGCGCGACGTCCTGTCCGACCCGGCCTGGACCACCGCCTACACCCCCTACCAGGCGGAGATCAGCCAGGGGCGGCTGGAGGCCCAGCTGCTGTTCCAGACCGTCGTGTCCGACCTCACCGGCCTGCCGGTGGCCTGCACCTCCCTGCTGGACGAGGCCACCGCCGTCGCCGAGGCGGTCCTGCTCATGGCCCGCGCGCACCGCGGCCCCGACGCCCCCGTGCTCCTCGACCCCGGCCTGCACCCCCAGGTCATCGAGGTGGCCTCGGCCCGGGCCCAGGCCCTGGGCATCGAGGTCGAGCTCCTCAGCGTCCCCTCCATCAGCGCCGACGGCGAGCCCCTGACGGGGGCGGTCCTCGCCCACACGACGAGCCGCGGACTCGTCCAGGACCTCGCCGGCGCCGTGGCGGCCGTGCACGCCCGCGGCGGCCTGGTGGCCGTTGACGCCGACCCGCTGGCCCTGACGCTGCTCACCGAGCCGGGCGCCGTCGGCGCGGACATCGCCGTCGGCACCGCGCAGCGCCTGGGGGTGCCCCTGTTCTTCGGTGGCCCCCACCCCGGTTTCATGTCCGTCACCGAGGCGCTGCGCCGCCAGCTGCCGGGACGCGTCGTCGGCGTCTCCCGGGACACCGAGGGCCGCGAGGCCTACCGTCTGGCCCTGCAGACCCGCGAGCAGCACATCCGCCGGGAGAGGGCCACCTCGAACATCTGCACCGCGCAGGCCCTGCTGGCCGTCGTCGCGGCCTTCTACGCGGTCCACCACGGGCCTGAGGGCCTGGTGTCGGTTGCCGAGCACGTGCACCGCCGGGCCGAGCAGCTGGCCGTCGGCGCCCGCGCGCTCGGGCTCGCCCTGGAGCACGAGGACTTCTTCGACACGGTGAGCGTGCGCCTGCCCGGCACCGCCGCGCAGGCGGTCGGGCGGGCCGAGGCCCTGGGCTACAACCTGCGTCTGCTCGACGCCGACCACGTGGGCGTGAGCACCAACGAGACCACCACCGACAAGGACGTCGTCGCGGTCCTCGACGCGCTCGCCGACGCCCCGTCCCGCGCCGCGCAGGCCGCCTCGCAGGCCGACGGCGCCCCGCGCTTCCCACTGCCCGCGTCCCTGGCGCGCACGAGCGCCTTCCTCACCCACCCCAGCTTCCACCGCTACCGCAGCGAGGCCGCCCTCGTGCGCTACATCCGGCGCCTGGCCGACCGCGACCTCGCCCTGGACCGCACGATGATCCCGCTGGGCTCGTGCACCCTCAAGCTCAACGCGGCCGCGCAGTCGGCCGTGTGGCTCAGCCCCGAGCTCGCCGGCATCCACCCCTACGCCCCCGCGTCCCAGACGCGCGGCTGGCGCCTGCTGCTGGACGGGCTGGCCGACCGGCTGGCGCGACTCACCGGCTACGACCGGTGCAGCCTCCAGCCCGCCTCCGGTGCCCACGGCGAGCTCACCGGTCTGCTGGCCGTGCGCGGCTACCTCAGCGCCACCGGCCAGCAGCAGCGTGACCTCGTCCTCGTGCCGGCCAGCGCCCACGGCACGAACGCCGCCTCGGCCGCCGGCGCCGGCTTCGGCGTCACGGTGGTCGCCACCGCCGAGGACGGCTCCGTCGACGTCGAGCACCTGCGCAGCCTCCTGGCCGCGCACGGCGAGCGCGTGGCGGCCATCATGCTCACCTACCCGTCCACCCACGGTGTCTTCGAGCCCCAGGTCACCGAGGTCACCGCCCTCGTCCACGAGGCCGGGGGGCAGGTCTACATCGACGGCGCCAACCTCAACGCCCTCACGGGGCTGCTGCGCCCGGGCGACCTCGGCGGGGACGTCTCCCACCTCAACCTGCACAAGACCTTCGCCATCCCTCACGGCGGCGGTGGGCCGGGCGTGGGCCCCGTCGTCGTCAAGGAGCACCTGGCCCCCTACCTCCCTGCCGGGCCCGTCGGCTCGGCGGCCCCGACGGAGGAGGACCACGACCGGGGCTTCAGCGGACCTGCGGTCATGGGGGCCCGCTTCGGCTCGGCGGGGGTCATGCCACTGGCCTGGACGTACCTGGCCACGCTCACCGACGCCGACCTGCGTCAGGTGACCCTCACGGCCCTGGCTCACGCGAGCTACCTGTCGCGGGCGCTCGCCGAGGCCTTCCCCACCCTGTACACGTACCGCGGGTACGTGGCGCACGAGTGCGTCCTCGACCTGCGCCCGCTCACCGCCGCCACCGGCGTCAGCGCCGAGGACGTGGCCAAGCGGCTCATCGACTACGGGTTCCACGCGCCGACCCTCTCCTTCCCGGTGTCGGGCACGCTCATGGTCGAGCCCACCGAGTCCGAGCCCCTGGCCGAGCTGGACCGCTTCATCGCGGCCATGCGCTCGATCCGCGCCGAGATCGACGAGGTCGCCTCAAGCGCCGTGGCGCTGGAGGACTCGGTGCTGCGCCGCGCGCCCCACACGCTGGCGGCCGTCACGGCCGAGCAGTGGCAGCGGCCCTACTCGCGTGCCACCGCGGCCTTCCCGCTGGCGGGCATGGAGACGGACAAGTACTTCCCCCCGGTCTCGCGGGTCGACAACGCGTGGGGCGACCGCCACCTCCTGTGCACCTGCCCTCACCCCGCCGCCTTCGAGGCCACCGAGGCCTGAGCCGGACCACACCTGACGAGGAGACAGCGATGAGCGAGCACACCGCGACGGGCGCCCCCGTCCTGCGCACCACGCCCCTGCACCACGTGCACACGGCCCTGGGCGCGTCCTTCACCGACTTCGGCGGCTGGCAGATGCCGCTGCGCTACACCTCCGACCTGGCCGAGCACCACGCGGTGCGCCGCAGCGCGGGGATCTTCGACCTGTCCCACATGGGTGAGGTCAAGGTCACCGGCCCCGAGGCGGGGGCCGCCCTGGACCACGCGCTCGTGGGGGCCATCTCCGCCGTGGCGGTGGGGCGCGCCCGCTACACGATGATCGTCACGCCCTCCGGCGGGGTCATCGACGACCTCATCGTCTACCACGTGGGTGACGAGGAGTACCTCGTCGTGCCCAACGCCGGCAACCGCGAGCGCGTCGTAACCGAGCTGGTCGAGCGCTGCGCGGGCTTCGAGTGCACGGTCGAGGACATCTCCCTGGGTACCAGCCTCATCGCCGTCCAGGGGCCGCGGGCGCAGGAGGTGCTCACCGGCGTCGTCGAGTCCGGTGCCGCCATGCCCGACGCCCTGCGGCCCCGCGAGGGGGCGGCCGAGGAGGGCTGCGGACCGGACGTGCTGTGCGGTCCCACGCTGCTGGAGCGTCTGCGCTTCTACGCGGCCGTGAGGGCGACGGCGGCGGGGCACTCGGTGCTGCTGGCCCGCACCGGCTACACGGGTGAGGACGGCTTCGAGCTGTTCTGCGGCGCCGAGGACGCCGAGGACCTGTGGACGGTCGTCACCGGCGCGGCAGCGGCCCTGGAGCCCACCGTCGTCGACGGCGAGACCGTGCCCGCGCTCACCCCCTGCGGCCTGGCGGCACGCGACTCCCTGCGGCTTGAGGCCGGTATGCCCCTGTACGGGCACGAGCTCCACGAGGGGATGACGCCCTTTGACGCCGGCCTGGGCGCGGTGGTGCGCCTCGACAAGGGCGCCTTCGTCGGACGCGAGGCCCTAGCCGCCCGGGCCGGGCAGGAGGGGGCCGAGGGCACCTCGGTGCTCGTCGCCCTGGCCGGTCAGGGGCGGCGTGCCGCTCGGGCCGGGGCCCCGGTGCTGGACAAGGACGGCGAGGTGCTCGGCGTCGTGACCTCCGGCCTGCTGTCGCCCACGCTGGGCCATCCCGTGGCCCTGGCGCTCCTGCGTCCCTGGCGCCAGGACGCCCCCGCCTGGCCCGAGGGCACGGCGCTCGTCGCCGACGTGCGCGGCAGGCCGCTGGAGGTCACGGTCGTAGCCTCCCCCTTCTACGCGCGGGCCCGCTGAGGCGCCCCGCACCACCCCACCACCTCCTGACGGAAAGGACCCCTGAGATGGTTCAGAGCGTGCTCGCTCACCTGCGCTACAGCGCCGACCACGAGTGGCTGGAGGACGGTGAGCCCGCACGCGTGGGCATCACCGCCGTCGCCGCCGACGCCCTCGGTGAGGTCGTCTTCGTCGACCTGCCCGAGGTCGGCGCCCAGGTCGAGGCGGGTGAGCCCTGCGGTGAGCTGGAGTCGACCAAGTCCGTCTCGGACCTCGTCTCACCCGTGAGCGGCACCGTCGTCGCCGTCAACGAGGCGGTCGTCGACGAGCCGGGAACCGTCAACGAGGACCCCTACGGGGCCGGCTGGCTGTTCACGGTGACGGTCAGCGCCGAGGGCGAGCTGCTCAGCGCCCAGGACTACGCGGCCCGTTTCGACGCCGAGGTCGCCCAAGCCTGAGACCCCGGGCGACCCGCTCGTGCCCGTCCCCTGACGGTGCACGGTCCCCACGCGGGTGGCGTGCTCCGCGGCACGTCACCCGCGCCCCTGGCCCCGACGCGGGCATCCATCCCTGAGGAGAGCTCCCATGCACCACCGCTGTGTCCCTGCTACCGCGGCAGCCGCCGCCCTGTTCCTGGCCGTCTCGCTGGCCGCCTGCTCCACCGGCAGCGACGAGGCCGACGGCCCGCCGACGCCGCTGACCGGAGCCGCCGAGTGGGGGCTCACCGCCCCCGTGGCGACAGTCACGGCGGTCGACGGCCTGACCAACTGGTCCGAGAACGGCATCACCTACGTCGCCTCGGTGGACCCCGGAACCGGCGCCCTCGACGTGCACCACCTGCGCTGGGACGGCACCGAGGCCTGGCAGGCGACGGTCTCCCCGCCCACTGACGCGGCGGCGCAGGACTACACGCCGCACCTCAGCTGGGACGACGCCCTGGGCGTAGTGGCGTACTGGTTCACCCTCTCCGACCAGGACACGGGGCCGAGCACGCTGGACTCCCCGGTCCACTGGTTCGCCACCGCCACGGGTGAGGGCGGCGAGATCCCCTTCACCCCCACGGTCGACGGCGGACGGCCCCGGCCCGACAAGGCCCTCATCGGCATCATCGAGGTCGTCGACGATGCCGACGGCACCGTCCACGGCGTCTCCGTCACCTACCTGCAGGAGGACCTCACCCCCACCACCGTGACAGCCCAGGGGGCCGCAGCGAACCGGTACGGCACGTACTCCATCCACCAGCTCGGCGGTGTCCTGCTGTTCAGCGACGGGACGGCGCTCATCGCCTCGGGCACCGTGCTCACCGAGTCACTGACCAGGCCCTGGGACGTGGTCACCCACGGCAGCGAGATACTCCTGGCCGAGGGGGCGACCTCCACGGTCAGCCGGATCAGCCAGGGGGCGTTGGAGCCGCTGGGGGCGCCCGCGTGCAGCCTCACCCGCCGCGAGAAGGTCTGGAGGTACGACATGACCGGGGGCACGATCATCGGCAACCTCATCGTGCCCGCCCAGGGCGAGGCCTACTGCCTGGACGAGGTCCTGGCCGGCACGCACCTGGTACCGACAAGCGTGCTGCCCTCCGGTCACGTGCTCCTTGAGGAGGTCCTGCCGGAGGACGAGGCCAGCGCCTCCACCACGCCCGAGGCTGCGGAGGCGACGGCGACCGCGAGCCCCGAGCCCACCGGGGATCCCACCGGGGACAGCACGGCCGCGCAGGAGCACGCCTTCAGCGTCTACTCCCCCGGCTCCGGCACCGTCTCCGCGCTGGGTGAACGCGTCCGGATGACGTTCCGCGGCGGGTGCGCCGTGCTCACGGAGCACCACGAGGCCGAGGGGACGACGACCTACACGCTCTATCGGGCCGACACCCTCGACCTCGGCGGGCTGTAGCCGGGCGCCCGGGTGACGGGGCACCCGGGCGCAGGGCCTCAGGACGCCGGGCCCTCCGCAGCCTCTGAGCGGCGGCGCGCGGCGAGGTCGGCGTCGTGGCGGGCCGCCGTGGCGAAGGCCGCGCCGGGCTCGGCGATGGAGCCGAAGGAGGCGAGGTCGCGGCGGAAGACGACAGCGGCGAACCAGTCCATCATGATGCGCACCTTGCGGTTGAGGGTGGGCATCGCGTAGACGTGGTAGCCGCGGTGGGCGGTCCAGGCGGTGAAGCCGCGCAGGTCCCGGCCCATGATGCGTGCCACGCCCTTGCCGATGCCCAGGGAGGCGACGGTGCCGATGTTGGCGTGCGCGTAGGAGGTCAGCGCCGTCCCCTCCTCGTCCCCGGCGGCGAGGACGGCCACGAGGTTGTCGGCCAGCACCTTGGCCTGACGCACCGCGTGCTGGGCGGTGGGGGCGCAGGTGGCCTCGGGGTCCTGGGAGGTCAGGTCCGGGACGGCGGCGCAGTCCCCGGCGGCCCAGGCGCCCGCAAGGGGCACGCCGTCGCGCGCGACCTGGAGGGTGGGCAGGGCGGTGACCCGGCCGCGGGCGTCGGTGGGCAGGTCGGAGCCGGTCTGCAGCACTGGGGCGGCCTTGACGCCGGCGGTCCACACGATGGTGTCGGCGTCGAACTCGGTGCCGTCGGACAGCACGACGTGGCCGTCGACGCAGGAGCTGAGGAAGGTCGACAGGCGCACGTCGATGCCGCGCTCGAGCAGCTGCTGGAGCCCGTAGCCGGAGAGCTCCTCGGTGAGCTCGGGCAGGATGCGGCGCGAGCCCTCGACGAGGACGAAACGGACGTCGCGCTGGTCGATGGAGGGGATGGCGCGCACGGTGGCGCGCGCCATGTCCTCCAGCTCGGCGATGGCCTCGACGCCGGCGAAACCTCCTCCGACGAAGACGAAGGTGAGCAGGCGCCTGCGGCGCTCGGCGTCCCAGGTGGAGGCGGCGTCCTCGATGCGGGTGAGGACCCGGTTGCGCAGGGCGGTCGCCTCCTCGACCTGCTTGAAGCCCATGGCCTGCTCCGCCAGGCCCGGGATCGGCAGGGTGCGGGCCTCGGCCCCCAGGGCGATGACGAGGTGGTCGTAGGACAGGGTGTAGGGCTCAACCCGCTCGCGGGTCGACTGGGGGCTCGGCGGGCGCACGGTGACGGTGCGGCCCGCGTGGTCGATGGCGGTGATCGCACCGGTGATGACGGTGACACCCCCGAGGTTGCGCCGGTGAGGGGCGACGACGTGGCGCGGCTGGATGGAGCCGGCCGCGACCTCCGGCAGGAAGGGCTGGTAGGTCATGTAGGCGCGCGAGTCGATGATCGCGATCTCAACCTGGTCGAGGTTGAGCTGGGCGCGCAGAGCGCGCGCGACGCAGAAGCCGACGTAGCCGCCTCCGGCGATGACGACGCGGGGCGGACGACGTCCGCCCGCTGCGGTAGCGACGTCGGGCACGTCGTGGCGGGTAGGCCGTACGGCCAGGGCGAGGGCGGCTCCGGCGACCAGGAGTCCGGCGGTCGACAGGGCGATGGTGGTGCGGCGAGTCATGCCCACAATCTAAGGTCACCCTTAGTCCCAGATGGCAGCGGGGTCTAGTTCCCAGACGTGGTTCCCGTCACAGAGGGTGGCGGTGCCCGACGGCCCCGCCCTACCGGTCCCCCGCCGCCAGCGTCCAGCGCTCCAGCGCCAGGGCCGCCGCACCCCGCGCCCACTCGTCGAACTCGAAGGGACGCAGCAGGACCGGCACCGGCGTGGCGGCCCAGTGCCGCAGGGCGTCCACCTCCTGCTCGAAGGTCTCGCGACAGGCCTCCACCACGGTGACCCCCTCCCCCGAGACGACGACGAGCCCGGGGTCGACGTAGGCGATGAGGGTCCCCACGACTCTTCCCGCCGCCCGCGCGGCGCGCCGCAGGACCTCGTCGACGCCGTCGCGCTCACGCACCGGCGGGCTCAGGAGCATCTCAAGGCTCAGCTCCTCGGGCTCGCAGCCCAGGCGCTCGGCGGCCGCCCGGAGGATCCCGGTGGTCGAGGCCAGGGCCCGGGCGCACCCCGGGTGCCCGATCTCGCAGCGGGGACCGGAGGGGTCTACCGGCAGGTGCCCGACGCTTCCGGCCGCTCCCCGGGCCCCGGAGACGATCTCGCCGCCCACCGCGATCCCGCAGCCGATCCCCGCGCCGAGGGTGACCAGGGCGAAAGGGTCCTGTCCGCGCCCGGCCCCGAACCAGGCCTCGGCGTAGGCGAGGGCGCGCACGTCGTTGGCCACGGTGCAGGGCAGGGCGGTGGCCTCGATGACCATGTCGGCCAGGGGCACGTCGCGCCAGCCCAGGAAGCTGGCCACGACCACGGTCCGCCCCTCGACAACGGCCGCCCCCAGGGAGATCCCGATCGCGTCGGGCCGCCGGCCGCTGCGCCCGGCCAGCTGTGCCACCACCGAGGCGATGAGGGCGGTGACGGAGGCGGGATCGGTGTCGATCAGCGGCTGCCAGTCGGAGACGAGCACCTCGCCCAGCGGGTCGGTGAGCACGGCGTAGAGGCGGTCGGCGGTGAGCTTGATGCCGACGACGGTGGCGCTGGCGGGGACGACGGCCAGCAGGCGGGTGGGTCGTCCCGGCCCTCCGGTCTGCGCCGGGGGCTGCTCCTCGACGAGGGCCGCCTCGAGGAGCGGACGCACCGTGCGCGTCGTCGTCGCCGCGGACAGCCCCAGCCTCTGGCCGAGCTCACCGCGGCTCATGGGTCCGGCGGAGATGAGGGACAGCAGCGCCCTGGCGCCCAGGCTGCGTCCCGCACCATCCATGACCGGCCCCCGCCCACGTCAGCTCGACGGGCCGTGCGACCCGTTCCTCCAGGCGACACCGCGTGCCGCCCGCTCGCTCCGACACTGTAGAGCAGACCCTTGCCAAACCCGGAAACACCAATTATTTTCATCTCACAAGGAATCGACGTCGATTCCCCCTCCTCCGGAAGGACGATGATGACCCTCCACCTGCGTCGAGGCGGCACCTCCGTGGTGCTCGACCTGCCCGACGACCGCTTCCCCGTCGTGCACCACTGGGGCCCCGACCTGGGCGAGGTCAACGGTGAGGACCTGGCCGACGCCGGCCTGGCCGCGGCGACCTCCCTGGGCTCCAACACCGCATGGATCACCAACGACCTGCCGCTGCTGCCCCTGGCGCACCTGGGCTGGAGCGCGCGCCCGGCCGTGGGGCTCTCCCGCACCGACGGCTCCGCCTTCTCCCCCCACCCCACCGTCTTCACCCACGAGACGGGCTGCGAGGACACCCCGGTCGGCAGCGCCCTCGTCGTGCGCTCCAGCGGGACAGACACCGCCCACGCGCTGACCCTGGGCACCGAGCTGCGCCTGGAGCCCTGCGGGCTCGTGCGCGTTCGCGCCTGGGTCCGCGACGAGCGTCCCGACTCCGGTGCCGAGCCGGGCGCCGACCTCGTCGTCGGCGAGCTCACCCCGGTGCTGCCCGTGCCCGACGGCGCCGACGAGCTGCTCGACACCACCGGGCACCACGTCCTGGAGCGCAGGCTCGTGCGCACCCCCTTCACGCCGGGCACCCGGCTGCGCGAGTCCTGGGAGGGGCGCCCGGGCCATGACGCGGTCACCTGGCTGGTCGCCGGCCCCTCCGGATTCGGCTGGCGCAGCGGGCGCGTGCACGGCGTCCACCTCGCCTGGTCCGGCAACGTGCGCCACCTGGCGATGAACCCGGCCTCGGGACGCAAGCTCCTGGGAGCCGGAGAGCTGCTCCTGCCGGGCGAGGTCTCACTCGCCCCCGGCCAGACCTACACCTCACCCTGGGCCGTCTACTCCTGGGGAGAGGGCCTGGACGCCCTGGCCCACCGCAGCCACGCCTGGCTGCGCTCACGCCCGGCCCACCCCCGGCGCCCCCGCCCGGTGCTGCTCAACACCTGGGAGGCCGTGTACTTCGACCACGACCTCGACACGCTCAAGGCCCTGGCCGACGCCGCCGCCCAGGTCGGCATCGAGCGCTACGTCCTGGACGACGGCTGGTTCGGCTCGCGCCGCGACGACACCTCGGGCCTGGGCGACTGGCAGGTCTCCTCCGAGGTCTGGCCGCAGGGACTGGAGCCGCTCGTCGAGCACGTGCACGCCCTGGGCATGGAGTTCGGCCTGTGGTTCGAGCCGGAGATGATCAACGTCGACTCCGACACGGCCCGCGCCCACCCGGAGTGGATCCTGTCCGACGGCGCCGGGGGCGCGCCCGAGCACCGCCACCAGCGGGTCCTGGACCTCAACGCCCCCGGGGCCTGGGAGTACCTGCTGGAGGCCGTCTCCACCCTCGTCGAGCGCCTGGGCATCGCCTACCTCAAGTGGGACCACAACTCCCCCCTGCTGGCCACCGGCCACGAGGTCGCCGACCCCACCTCCGGGCGCCCGAGCGCGGCCGCCGTCCACGACCAGACCCTCGCCCTCTACCGGCTGCTGGACGCCCTGCACGAGCGCTTCCCCGACCTGGAGATCGAGTCCTGTGCCGGGGGCGGAGGGCGCATCGACCTGGGCATCATGGAGCGCACCCAGCGGGTGTGGGCCTCGGACTGCATCGACGCCCACGACCGCCAGGACATCCAGCGCGGAACGACACTGCTGCTGCCCCCGGAGCTCGTGGGCACCCACGTCGGCTCAGGACGGGCCCACACCACCCTGCGCGACCTCGACCTCGACTTCCGCGCCGGCACCGCCCTGTGGGGCCACATGGGGGTCGAGTGGGACCTCACCCGGGCCGACGGGCCCACCCGCGAGCGCTTGGCCTCCATCATCGCCCTGCACAAGGAGCTGCGCGGCCTGCTGCACTCGGGTGTGACGGTCCACGCCGACCTTCCCGACGACGACGTGCTGCGCATCGAGGGCGTCGTCGCCCCCGACGGATCCGAGGCCCTGTTCGAGATCGCCTCCCTGGGCCAGCTGCTGTCCTGGCCGACGGCACCGCGCCCGCTTCCCGGCCTGGACCCCTCGCGCCGCTACCACGTGCGCCTGGCGACACCGCCCTACCCCGAGCTGCGGCTCACGGCGAGCTGGATGGCCCAGGGCGTCACCCTGCCGGGCTCGTACCTGACGACCACGGGCCTGGCGCTGCCGGTGCTGCACCCCGACCACCTCGTCCTGCTGCGCGCGAGCGCCGTCGACTGAGCGCCCGGCGCACCCGCGAGCCGCCCCCATGTCCCTGTCCGCCCACTCGTGAACTGCTGTCCCACATCAACGTCGCTACGGAGATCCCATGTCAACCTCGACCCTGGTCACGCCGCGATCAGGTCGGCAGCGCAGACCGCGCTCCGACACCAAGCTCGGCCTGACCTTCATCCTGCCGGCGACGATCGGCCTCGTCGCCTTCTACATCTGGCCCCTCATCCGCGGCATCTGGCTGTCCTTCACCGAGTACAACCTCCTCACCCCTGAGACCTTCACCGGCCTGGACAACTACACGCGCATGGTCCAGGACGACACGTTCTGGAACGCCGTCGTCGTCACCCTGGAGTACGTCGTCATCAACATCGGGCTGCAGACGATCCTAGCGCTGCTCATCGCCGTGCTCATGCAGCGCCTGACCCAGTCCACCTTCGTGCGCTCGATCGTGCTGGCGCCCTATCTCGTGTCCAACGTGGTCGCCGCCATGCTGTGGCTGTGGATCCTGGACAACACGCTGGGCATCACCAACCAGCTCCTGGAGTCCCTCACGGGCTCGGCCGTGGACTTCTTCTCCTCCGAGCTGGCCATCCCCACGATCGCGATCATCAACGTGTGGCGGCACGTGGGCTACACGGCCCTGCTCATCTTCGCGGGCCTGCAGTCGATCCCGGGCACGGTCTACGAGGCGGGAAAGATGGACGGCGCCAGCGAGTGGCAGATGTTCTGGCGGATCACGGTGCCGTTGCTGCGCCCCATCCTGGCGCTGGTGCTCATCATGACGATGATCGGCTCCTTCCAGGTCTTCGACACCGTCTCCGTGGCCACCCAGGGCGGCCCCGTCAACGCCACCCGCGTGCTGCAGTACTACATCTACGACATGGCCTTCGGGCGCTTCCAGTTCGGCTACGCCTCCGCCATGGCGGTGGGGCTGCTCATCGTCCTGGCGGCGATCACGATCCTTCAGTACCGCATGACCCGTGCGGGCGAGACGGACCTGGACTGAGGAGGAGCACCCATGACAACGACAACCGCACCCGTGTCCTCCGCACGCTCTCCCCGGGCGGCCGCTACGGCATCCACGGCCCCCGCCCGCAGGCTCACTCTGGGCAAGGCCCTGGCCTGGACGGCGATGGCCCTCATCATGCTGTTCACGCTCCTGCCCTTCTACTGGGTCCTGCGCACGGCCCTGTCCTCCAACGCCGGCATCACCGCCGACCCCACCAGCCTGCTTCCGGTGGACACCAACCTGCGGGGCTTCGCCCGGGTCTTCGGGATGCAGTCCACCGAGGAGGCGCTGGCCGACGGCGGCAGCGGCGCCGCCATCAACTTCTGGCTCTACCTGCGCAACTCGGTCATCATCTCCACGCTGGTGACCTTCGGGCAGGTCTTCTTCTCGGCGATGGCCGCCTACTCCTTCTCCCGCCTGCGCTGGAAGGGACGCGACACGGTCTTCGCCATCTTCCTGGGAGCCCTCATGGTCCCCTCGATCTTCACGCTCCTGCCCAACTTCGTCCTGGTCAAGC
>CALEXZ010000161.1 GCA_937926195.1 uncultured Actinomyces sp. | reverse complement strand
ACCGGCCAGGCGTCGACGTCGCCGAACTGCTTGAACAGGACGGCCTTGCCCTCCATGACGGGCATGGCGGCCGCCGGGCCGATGTCGCCCAGGCCGAGGACCGCGGTGCCGTCGGTGACGACGGCGACCGTGTTCTTCTTGATCGTCAGGTGCCGTGCCCGGTCCGGGTGGTCATAGATCGCCTTGCACACGCGGGCCACCCCGGGGGTGTAGACGCGGGCGAGGTCGCGGCGGTTGCGGATGGCGGTGCGCGGGGCGATCTCGAGCTTGCCGCCCACGTGGGCGAGGAAGGTGGAGTCGCCGACGTTGTGGACGGTCACCCCCTCGACGCTGCGCAGCGCCGCGACCAGCTCCTGACGGTGCTTGGAGTCGCGGGTGTCGGCCGTGAGGTCGACGATGAGGACGTCGCCGTCGGCGTCGGCCACGTCGACGCCGTTGACGATGGCGCCCGTCGCGGCGGCCGTCTCCACCAGGGTGGCAACGGCCTTCTGGGACGCGGGGACCTCCAGGTGGAGGGCGACGGTATAGCTGGGTCCGGGCTGAGCCATGTGACTTCCTGGTTCTCGTGAGTCTGCTGAACAGCTTCAGCGTAGTGGCCGCGCACCCTCACGTCGGCCCCGTTCCCTCCATCCGAGACGCGGTGAGCCACGACCCCGGACCCGGAGTCCGCCCACAGCCACGTCCCCGGGACGACGAACGGTGCGGCCGCGCCGGTTCCCCGGGCGGCCGCACCGTCGGCTGTCACGCCTGTCGGCGCCGGCTCAGGCGCCCACGCGCTCCATGACGAGCTCGCGCACACGCTTGGCGTCCGCCTGCCCACGGGTCGCCTTCATCACCGCCCCGACGATCGCGCCGGCGGCCTGGACCTTGCCGCCACGGATCTTGTCCGCGACGTCCGGGTTGGCGGCCAGGGCCTCGTCCACCGCGGCCAGCAGGGCCGAGTCGTCGGAGACGACCTCCAGCCCGCGGGTCTCGACGACCTGGACGGGGTCGCCCTCCCCGGCCAGCACGCCCTCCAGGACCTGGCGGGCCAGCTTGTCGGTCAGGCGGCCGTCGTCGACCAGTGACTGCAGCTGAGCGACCTGCGCGGGGGTCACCGGCAGCTCCTCGAGCGCGACCTCACGGTCCTTGGCGGAGCGGGCGAGCTCACCCATCCACCACTTGCGGGCAGCCTGGCCCGAGCACCCGGCCAGGGCCGTGGCCTCGATGAGGTCGAGCGCCCCGGCGTTGACAACGTCGCGCATCTCCTCGTCCGCCAGGCCCCACTCGCCCTTGAGACGGCGGCGCTTGGCGGCCGGCATCTCCGGCAGCCCGGCGCGGATCTGCTCAACCCACTCGCGGCTGGGGGCCACGGGCACGAGGTCCGGCTCCGGGAAGTAGCGGTAGTCGTCGGCGTCGGACTTGACCCGGCCCGGACGGGTGGTGCCGTCGGCCTGGCCGTGGCGGGTCTCCTGAAGGACCTCTCCCCCGGCGGCGAGGATCGCCGCCTGACGCTGGATCTCGTAGCGCACGTGCTGCTCGATCGAGCGGAAGGTGTTGACGTTCTTCGTCTCCGTGCGCGTGCCCAGCGGGGCGTCGGGGGACTCGCGCAGCGAGACGTTGACGTCGGCGCGCACGTTGCCGCGCTCCATACGGGCCTCCGAGACGCCCAGCGCGCGGAAGATGTCACGCAGGGTGCGCACGTAGGTCGCCGCGATCTCCGGCGCCCGGGCACCTGCGCCCTCGATGGGCCGTGAGACGATCTCAATGAGCGGCACGCCCGCGCGGTTGTAGTCCACGAGCGAGTAGTCGGCGCCCTCGATACGCCCGTCGGCTCCACCCACGTGCGTGTTCTTGCCGGCGTCCTCCTCCATGTGGGCGCGCTCGATCGGCACCGTGAAGAAGCTGCCGTCCTCCAGCTCGATCTCCAGGGCCCCGTCGAAGGCGATGGGCTCGTCCGACTGGGAGGTCTGGAAGTCCTTGGCCAGGTCCGGGTAGAAGTAGTTCTTCCTGGCGAAGCGCGAGTACTCGCTGATCTGGCAGCCCAGGGCGAGCCCGATGCGGATGGCGTACTCGACGCCCTTCCTGTTGACCGTCGGCAGGGCGCCGGGCAGGCCCACGCTCGTGGGGGTCACACGGGAGTTGGGCTCACCGCCAAAGGTGTTGGGGGCGGCGTCGAACATCTTCGTCGCCGTTCCCAGCTCGACGTGGACCTCGAGGCCGAGGACCGGGTCGTAGCGGCGCACGGCCTCGTCGAAGTCCATGAGCTCCTCAGCCATCTCAGGCCTCCTTCTTGTTGCGCACGCCGGCGACGGCGGCCTCGTCCAGGACCGGGGCGCGCTCGAGCAGGCGCGAGCCCCAGCGCTCCTCCAGCGTGGCCTCCAGGACGGCGCCCACACGGTAGAGACGGTCGTCGGCCCGCTGGGGGGCCAGGATCTGGAAGCCGACGGGCAGCCCGTCGTCGGACAGCCCCGAGGGCAGGCTCATGCCGGGGATGCCGGCGAGGTTGGCGGGGATGGTGGTGACGTCCAGGGCGTACATCGCCATCGGGTCGTCCTTCTCACCGAAGCGGTAGGCGGTCACCGGCGAGGTCGGGGAGACGAGGACGTCGAAGTCCGCGAAGGCGGCGCTCAGGTCACGCTGGACGAGGGTGCGGACCTTCAGCGCGCTGCCGTAGTAGGCGTCGTAGTAGCCGGCGCTGAGCACGTGGGTGCCCAGGATGATGCGGCGCTTGACCTCGTCGCCGAAGCAGGCGCCACGAGTGGCGGCCATGACCGTCTCCGCGGTGACCGGCCCCTCGGTGGGCTCGACGCGCAGGCCGTAGCGCATGCCGTCGTAGCGGGCGAGGTTGGAGGAGACCTCGGCGGGCATGATGAGGTAGTAGGCGTCGAGCGCGTACTCCAGGTTGGGCAGGCTCACCCTCTCGACGCTCGCGCCCGCCGCCTCCAGCAGCGTGAGGGCGGCGTGGAAGGAGTCGAGGACGCCCGCCTGGTAGGCGTCGCCGCCGTCGAGCTCAGTGATGACACCGACCCGGGTTCCCGTCAGGTCCCGGCCCGCCCGGGCGGCGCGCACGACGTCCGCCATGCCGCGCGGAGCGTCGGACAGCGAGGTCGCGTCAAGCGGGTCGTAGGAGGCGACGACGTCGTGCAGCAGGGCCGTGTCCAGGACGGTGCGGGCCATCGGGCCCGGCGTGTCCAGCGAGGAGGCCATGGCGATGACGCCGTAGCGCGAGACGGTGCCGTAGGTGGGCTTGACGCCCACCGTGCCGGTGACGGCAGCGGGCTGGCGGATGGAGCCACCGGTGTCGGTGCCCAGTGCCAGCGGGGCCTCGTAGGCGCCGACGGCGGCTGCCGAACCGCCCGAGGAGCCGCCCGGGATACGCCCCAGGTCCCAGGGGTTGGCCGTGCGGCCGAAGGCGGAGTGCTCGGTCGAGCCTCCCATGGCGAACTCGTCGAGGTTCGTCTTGCCCAGGATCGGCAGGCCGGCGGCGCGCAGCTGAGTGACGGCGGTGGCGTCATAGGGAGGCACCCAGCCCTTGAGGATGCGCGAGGCGGCGGTCGTGACCTGTCCCCGGGTGACGAAGAGGTCCTTGACGGCCACCGGGACACCGGAGACCTCGCTGGCGGCCCTGCCCTCGCGGCGGGCGGCGTCCGCCGCGTCAGCGTCGGCCAGGGCCTTGTCGGCGTCGACGTCGAGGAAGGCGTTGACAGCGTCATCGACGACCGCGATGCGCTCCAGGTGGGCCTGGGTCAGCTCGCGCGAGGAGACCTCCCCGGCGGCGAGGGCCGCCGCCTGCTCAGCGGCGGTAGCGGTGATGAGCTCGTTCATGAGGCGGAGTCCTCCCCGAGGATCTGGGGCACGAGGAACATCGAGTCCTCGCTCGCGGGAGCGCCCGACAGGAGCTCGTCGACGTCGAGCGTGGGGCCGGGCACGTCCTCACGGAACACGTTGGTCAGCGGGACCGGGTGGGAGGTGGGCGGCAGGTCCGGCGTGACCACGCTCGTGACCCGGGCGAAGGAGGAGGCGACGGCGTCCAGCTCACCGGCCAGGCGCGTCACCTCCTCGTCCGTCAGGGCCACGCGCGCGAGCGCCGCGACACGGGCGACCTCGTCCTTGGAGATGGCAGACATGGGGCTGAGTGTAGCCATGACGACACCCGTTCTCCGGCCGGTGCCGCACGCGGCTCCGGCGCGCACACGCACCGGAACCGGGGGGTTCTCCACCCCCACCTGGAGCGATATCACAGGCGCATCGCTCTAATATTCGTTGACTTTCCGCGGTCATCCCGGTGTCATGGTACGCAGTCGCCCGGTGGCCGGTTCGCTGGGCCTGACCTATGAGCACCCCGGCCTCCAGGGGCCAGGCGCTCGGAAGGACTTGCATGCGAGACGAAGCACTCCACGCTGACGGGGCCTTCACAGCCCGCGAGGGCGTTGAGACCACCGTCATGAGCACCCTTGACTGGACCCCGAGCGCCCCGGCGTTCCAGGCCCCCTCCCCTGCTGGCGCCCCCAAGGGCGACGGCTCCCGGCGCCGCCGCTGGCCGTTGTGGACCGCGTCCGCGTTCCTGCTCGTCCTGCTGGGCGTCGGTGCCGGCGGCTACGCCTACGCCGCCCACTACGAGGACACCGCGGTACCCGGCACGACCGTCGTCGGGCAGGACGTATCCGGCATGACCCGCGAGCAGATCGCCGAGCTCGTCTCCTCCCGGGCCCAGGACACGCAGGTCACGATCACCGGCGACGTCCAGGCCACCGCCTCGCTGTCAGACCTGGGCGTCTCCGTCGACGCCGACGCCACCGCGCAGTCCGCGCTGGAGGCCAGCACCGGTGTCGTCAGCCGTCTGCGCGCCCTGTTCACGGAGAACCCCGTCGACGTCGTCACCACCAGCGACCCCGAGGCGGCCGAGTCCTACACGACCCGTCTCATCCCCGAGGACCAGGACATCGCCACGGACGCGTCCGTCGTCCTCGACCAGGACGGCCACACCTTCGTCACGACCCCCTCCTCGGAGGGCGTGGCTGTTGACGCCGCCGCGGCCGTCGAGGCTGCCAACGCCGCGGCGCGCAGCCTCAGCTCCCAGAACGTGACCCTGACCTTCAGCACGCGCTCGCCCAGGATCACCGACGACGAGGCCGCCCAGGCTGCGACGCAGGCCAACGCCCTGGCCACGCAGCCGGTGTCCGTCGCCGACAGCTCCGACCCCAACGGGCGCACCTGGAGCCCGGACGCGAGCACCCAGGCCTCCTGGGTCAGCGTCACGCCCTCGGCGGACGGTGAGCGCCTGACTGTCTCCCTGGACACCGCGAAGGTGAGCCAGTGGGTCACGGAGTCCAGCGAAGGAGCGGCCGACGCCCCCGTCAACGGGGTACGTAACGTCAACTCCCGCGGTGAGGTCGTCGCCACGAGCGTCGAGGCCGTCAACGGCAGCAGGGTCACCAACGCCGCCGACATCACCTCGGCACTCGTGGACGCCCTGAGTGCCGGCCGCTCCTACACGGGTGACTTCACCACCGAGGTCGTCGAGGCCACCTGGACCGAGAGGCTCATCGCCGACGGCGCTGAGAACCTCGTCTACCAGGCCGCCCCCGGCGAGAAGTGGGTGGACGTCGACCTGTCCAGCAAGACCGTGACCGCCTACGAGGGCGCGACCGTCGTGCGCGGCCCGGTGTCCATGGTCGACGGCGCCGCCGCCACCCCGACGGTCACGGGCACCTACCACGTCTACCTGCAGCTGCCCTCGCAGACGATGGAGGGCGACAACGCCGACGGCACCCGCTACCGCACCGAGGACGTGCCGTGGGTCAGCTACTTCTACAGCGGCTACGCCTTCCACGGCGCCCCGTGGCGCTCCAGCTTCGGCTACTCGGGCTCCCACGGCTGCATCAACATGCCGGTGTCGGAGGCCCAGTGGATCTACAGCTGGGCGGAGATCGGCACGACGGTCGTCAGCCACTACTGAGACCCGGCCACTGCCCCGCTGGTTTCCGGCCGTGCCCCGCGAGGGGCACGGCCGGTTCGCGTCACGGCGGCTGCCCGCAGTGGCCGCGAGCGGGCTCCGTGCGGAGCGGGGCCTCAGCGGTCCTCGGCCAGGCCCTGCGGGCCCGAGGCCAGCAGGCGTTCGAAGGCCTCCTCGTCGAGGACGGGCACCCCCAGCTCGCGGGCCTTGGTCTCCTTCGACCCGGCGCTCGCCCCGGCCACGACGTAACTTGTGCGCCGCGACACGCTGCCCGCCGCTTTGCCGCCGCGCGAGACGATCGCCTCCTTCGCGCTCTCGCGGGTGAATCGTTCAAGGGTCCCGGTGACGACGACGGTGAGCCCTTCCAGCGTCGCAGGCACCGGCTCATCGGGAGCCTCGTCCGCCGTGCGCACCCCGGCGGCCGCCCACCGGTCAAGGATCTCGGTGTGCCAGTCGACCTCCAGCCAGGCCCTCCAGGCGGCCGCGATGGTCGGGCCGACCCCCTCGACCTCGCTCAGCTCCTCGACGCTGGCGGCCCTCAGGGCCTCCAGGGACCGGAAACGGGCCGCCAGGGCGCGAGCCGCCGTCGGGCCGACGTGACGCACGGACAGGGCGACGAGTACCCGCCACAGGGGCTGCGCCTTAGCGGCCTCCAGCTGGGCGAGCATTGCCGTCGCGTTCTTGCCCGGGACCGCCTCCTTGCGCACGGACCCGTCGTTCTTGTCGTAGGTCTGCTTGGACCAGAAGAACCGAGTGAGGCGCCAGTCCCCGGTGGGCCGACCGCCGCGCCTGACGGGCTGGTAGACGCTCACCTCCCGCAGGTCCTCCACCGTGAGGTCGAAGAGATCCGCCTCCCCCGCGAGCACCGGCTCCTGCTCGTGCACGTGCGCGGCCGCGAGCGCGACGCGGGCGGCGTCCAGGCGGTCGGCGGCGGGCATGGCCTCACGCAGGCGCTCGTCCAGGCGGACGGTTGCGCGCTCCGTCTCGACGGCGTGTCCCGCCGCCAGGGCGACGAGCGCGTCCTCACGGCAGGCGTCGGGCTGGGTGAGGGCGACGGCGGCCTCGTCCCCCAGGCCCTCGACGTCGAAGGCCCCACGGGAGCCGATGTGGGCCACGCGCTCAGTGACCTGGGCGGGGCAGGAGCGGGTGTTGGGGCAGCGCAGGTCGACGTCGCCCTCCTTGGC
>CALEXZ010000160.1 GCA_937926195.1 uncultured Actinomyces sp. | reverse complement strand
GGCGATGAGCTGGGCGTACTGGGCGCCGAAGTCGACGACGAGGACCGGGCCCGTCGGCGTCGCAGCGGCCCTGCTCGCGTCAGTCTGCGGGGCCTCGGCTAACGTCTGGTCGGTTCCGGCTGCGCGGTCTGCTGAGGGTGGGGTCGTCACCGTCTCAGGATAGCGGCGCGCACCGCGTCAGAGTCCTCACCACTCATCACCATCACCTCACGATAACGACCGTCCAAAAGTGATCCACCTATCGTTTCTTTGTTTGGACAAATGGGCCAGCAGGTACCTACGCTTCAGGTGTCAGCCACACTGGCTGCCACCGGCCACGATCCGGGCACACCGCCGTGCGGAGTCTCTCCGTTCCGGATGGTTCCGCACAGGAACCGAAAGGAACTCTCATGACCGCTCCTACAATCGACACCGCCACCGTCGCCCCCACCACCCAGGCCGTCTCCGAGCGGACCAACGCCAAGGCCGCAGACATGCTCACCTTCAAGATCGGCATGTCCATGGTCGCCGTTGTGCTGGTACTCATGGCAGCTGTAGGAGTCGTCGTCGGCTCCCCCGTCATGATCATTACCGCGGGCCTCGTGGGCTGCGCAGCAACCTTCATGGGCGTCTACACCGGCATCAACATCATCGCCGGCTAACCCTTCCTCCCCTGAGGCACAATCGAACCGGAGGATTACGTTCCTACGCCCCTCCCGTGCAGCGCGGCCAACGCTGACCGCGCTGCCAGCAGGCCGGACGGACCGGCACGTACCGCACACGAGCGCTGATCACACGATCAGCGCTCTTCCTCTTCCCCGACGTCGAGCACCCACCTCGCCCCACAGCACGTCCAACCAGTAGAAACAGGCGCCTGCTCAGCGCAGGACGGCGAGCACACGAGGCAGCGCGAGCAGCGCCAGCACCATACTGAGCACCTGAGCCAACAGCACAACGCCAACCGCAGCCTCCACCGATGGGGCCAGCGCAACAAGCAGCAGCGCACCGCCCACACTGGCCATCTGGACGAGAGGGCAAATCGCCGCCACCGCCCGCCGCTGGGAGCGCAGCAGCCACGGCGGCACGAGTGGGTCGACCCCTCCCGCGCAGGCAGGGACGACGGCGACAAAGTGCCCCGTGACCGCGAGCGAGGAGGCAAGGACAAGCACGACGACGTCGCCCACCCCGGACAGGACCCTAGTGAGGGCCAGCAGGATGACACCGCAGGACGACACCCCCGTCCCCACGAGGATCCAGGCGTAGGCGAGACGGTGGGCATACCGACGCGCCAGCCCGCACACGCCGATGCCGATCCAGACGACGGCGAGAGCGAGCACACCACCCTCAGCCCCCAACCCTGCAAGTGGCCCAACAGGCGTGAGGGACCACAGCAGCACCGGGGTGAGCGCGAGAGCAGCTACTCCCAGAGGCAGGGCCTGGACGAGCTCCAGGAGCAGGCCCGCAAGTACGGTCTGACGCACGCGCCCGATCTTGAGGTCGGAACGGCTGAGCGCCGCCTGGTCACCACGAGTACCTGCGTCCAACACCACCCAGTCGATTCCGACGGCAGCCTCGAAGGTCCCGTGCATGCGTCGCAGCGCAACATAGGCAGCCTCAAGCTGCCCCTGGGCCACGTGCCAGTGCGGGGTCTCGGGCAGCGTCACAGCCAGTAGAAGAACCACGACGGCGAGGACGGCAAGCGCTACCCCGGCCCCGATCACACCAGCACCCACCCGGGCGTCCGAGCCGCTCGGAGCCGATGAGGCGAGCACAGAGAGTTCCCCGCCAACGAGCACCCATCCCGCCCCAGCCGGTGCCGTCGCCCAGGCACGTGGCATCAGGCGACGGTGCCCACGGGCGGCAAGTTCGTGGGCAATCTTGGGCAGCACGACGGCGAAGCCGCCCGTCCCCAGTCCCACAACCACGACACCTGCCGCCCTCAGGAGCACGAGACCGGGGACGACGAGCAGGGACCCGACGACGAGGAGCCAGGCAGCGGCCATGACGCAGGGGCGTCGTCCGAAGGCGCGCGAGAGACGGTCGAGCGCCGGGGAGCCCAGCAGCGAGCCGAGCGGAAGGGCCACGACGAGGAGGATGGGAACGAGCAGGTCATCGTTTCTCCCCCACTGGCCGTCAGGAACCAGGAGGGCGCGAGTAGTGTCGTCGGCCAGGAGTGTCATGCCCACAAGGCCCCAGGCAGCCCCGCAACAGGCACCGGCCAGCACGAGCAGCGCACGCAGGCGCCGTTGCGCGGCGGTGCGGGACTCGGCGGCCATAGTCGCCCTTCCTGTACGGTGCGACGACACCCGAGGATACGCCCACAACCCGGTTGACACGGCGCGCGGCGGTACCGGCCCGACCCGCCATGCGCGCACCAGCATGCCTTTGTACGGACTTCATCGTCCAGTGATCTCTCCCTTACCACCCCTCCAACACGCTCGGAGCAACCCCGCCACCCTCACCTCTAGACCTACTTAGTCCTGACATTTAGTATCGAGGTGTCAGCCTCGCCATTCCCCGACACGTAGGACGGGCATCGCACCCGGATCAAAGGAGATCGTCCATGACCTTCCGCCTCGACCCCGCCACTGCCATCAACGACCCGCACGGCATCAGCTGGGGCATGCACCCCATCTCCTGGCGCAACGACGACATCAAGGAGGTCGGCGCCTTCAACACGCTGGAGGACATGCTGCTCGACC
>CALEXZ010000159.1 GCA_937926195.1 uncultured Actinomyces sp. | reverse complement strand
AACCAGCCACGAAACTACCCGCCGCCGCTTGACACACCACATAGGGGCACCCCCCAGGGCGGTCGGACTGTCGTCCCACCCGCTTGCGTCCAATCCCAAAGAGGTGACACCACGTGAGCGAGACTCTTACCGAGAAGAAGTACCTGAAGTGGTACAACAAGGTCGGCTACGGGACCGGCGACGTCGCCGGTAACGTCGTCTACGCCTTCCTGTCAGCCTTCGTCCTCATCTACCTCACGGACACGATGGGGATGAAGGCGGGTGTCGTGGCGACCCTGATGATGCTGTCGTAGTTCTTCGACGGCTTCTCAGACTTCGTCTTCGGCTTCCTCATGGACAAGACCCACGCGCGCATGGGCAAGGCCCGCCCGTGGATGTTCTACGGGTTCTTCGGCTGCGCGATCACCCTCATCGGCTGCTTCGCCATCCCGATGGACATGCCGGACACGGCCAAGTACGCGTGGTTCTTCATCTGCTTCACGCTGCTCAACTCGGTGTTCTACACGGCCAACAACCTGGCCTACGGCGCCCTGACGGCACTGGTGACGAAGAACAAGAACGAGCGCGTCCAGATGGGCTCACTGCGCTTCATGTTCGCCTTCGGTACGTCCATGCTCATCCAGACCGTGACGATGTCCTTCGTCGACTGGCTCGGTGGCGACGCCTCCGCCTGGCGCCTGGTTGCCGTGGCCTACGCCATCGTCGGCCTGGCGACCAACACGCTGGCGGTGTTCTCCGTCAGGGAGCTGTCCGACGCCGAGCTCAGCGAGGGCAGGGAGCACGAGCCCGAGGACGACAAGATGCCCGTCTTGCAGTCGCTGAAGATCGTCGTCGGCAACAAGTACTTCCTGCTCATGGTCATCATGTTCATCATCATGCAGATCTCCATGGCCATGAGCACCTTGGGCATCTTCTTCATGCGCTACGTGCTCGACAACGACAACCTGCTGGGCCCCTTCGCCTGGGCGCTGAACGCACCGCAGATCCTCATGCTGGCACTGCTGCCGGTCATCGTCGCCAAGGTCGGCTCGATGTGGAAGGTCGACGTCGTCAGCTACATCGTCGCCATCGCCGCCCGCAACGCCGAGCTTCGGGAACAGCAGGGGCTGGTGAGCGCGCAGCCCGACGCCGAGTAGGTGCGGGCCGGTGCAGGTCCGGTCGGCGGCTGCGCTCAGTCCTCGCCCTGGCCCCACAGGGCGAGGACGACGGCGAAGCCGCTGACCGCGGCCTGCGCCGCAAGGAGCCTGGGGCCCGTCCCGGCGCCGAGCAGGACCATGGTGAGCGGCCAGGCGACGAGCGCCCCGGTGTCCGGCCCCTGCGACAGGGACCTGAGATAGCCCTGGGGGATCGGGCCGACGGGCGAGGCTACGAAGTCGGACCAGTCCGGGGCGGCGCGGGTGCCCGAGCGCAGGGCGACGGCGCCCCACCCGACGCCGGAGAGCATCCCGGCCCCGAGCAGCCAGCCGGGCCATCCTCCCGAGGCCGCCCCGGCGACGGTGAGCACGACGCCGAGCACCGTCCCCCAGGCCGTGAGCAGCAGCGAGGGCAGCACGAGGTGCCCGGCGCGCACCCACCGCGGCGAGGCCGGCCAGGAGCTGTCCGGCCCGCCGTCGAGGGCGCAGCGCCGGGCTGGGTCCGCGACGGCGACGGTCGCCACGACGGCCGCGCACAGCATGACGCCCGTGCGCAGCACCCCGTGCGCAGCGGGCATGAGCAGCAGCCCGGTGAGGGCCGCACCGACCCCGACCTGGGCCAGGCGCCAGCGCTGGCGCGACAGCAGCAGCGCATCGGCCTGTACGACCCCGAGGACGGTGCGCAGCGCGGCGCCCCGCGGGCCCGCGAACCGACCTCCGGCGCGTGCCAGGAGCATCTGCGACGAGCGCCCGGGGCGTCGGGGCTCAGGAGCCATGAGCCTGCCGATCTCGCGCGTGTCCAGGGACAGCCCGGCGACACTCAGCCCGAAGGCGCGCCGGCTCGTCTCGCTCATCTCGATGTCCGGGACCGCCTCCAGGTGCGGGGCGACCGCGAGGGCGAGGACGGCCGCCGACACGGCGAGCATGGCGGCCCCGAGCGCGGGCAGCACTCTGTCCGCCAGGGGGGAGGCCTGCGGCCCGACGGTGACCGCGAGGCCGAGCGCCACCGTGGCCGGGACGAGCAGGATGAGACGCGCGGGCGGGAGGGAGGAGCGTCCCACCTGGGTGTGTGCCACTGCCGTGACGGCCGTGACCGCGGTCCCGACCCCCAGCAGACCCCAGCTGAGCAGGCCCGCCGCCCCGCCGCCGAGCAGCACGACGACGAGCACCCCGCCAGCCAGGCCGATGGTGCCCGAGACGAGCACGGCCCGTACGAGCACCCGGGTGAGCAGCCGCCGTCGGCCTCCGGGCAGAGGCAACCACCAGGCCACCTGCTCGGGCCGCAGGAACACGGGGCCCAGGCGCCTGAGCGCGCCGACGGCGGCGGCGCCGCAGACCAGGAGCAGGGCAGTGGCGAGCCACTGGCTGCTCAGCGGCAGCGGCAGGCCGCGCTCCAGGCCCGGCAGGCCGTGCACCCCGCCGCCTCCGGTGCCGATGAGCAGCTGGTAGACGATGGCGCCGAGGACGGCGATGGACAGCAGGACGCTGTAGCCGTCGCCGAGGTCCTGGGTGACGCTGCGGGTGAGGCGGCGTCGGTGCCGCTGGGCGCTGCGGGTCCAGCGGGCGACGGTGAGCAGGTCCGGTGCCTCGTCGCTCACAGCGCCCCCTCCTCGATGGCCTCGACGCCCTCGGCGACGGTGAGCAGGCGCGTGTCCTCACCGACGAGCAGGACGTGTGTGGCGACGGCGTCGACGAGGGCGGGGTCGTGGGAGACGACGAGGAGCGTGCCGCCCTCCTCCCGCTCGGCGACGAGGCGACCGGCGAGCATGGCGCGGGTGGAGTGGTCGAGCCTCTGCTCGGGCTCGTCGAGGACGAGCAGGCGCCGGGGGCGCAGGAGCACGGAGGCGAGGACGACGCGGCGGCGCTGCCCGGAGGAGAGACGGTCGGGCAGGGCGTCGGCGAGGAGCTCAAGGCCGAGCTCGGCCATGACGGCCTCCAGGCTCACGGAGGAGCCGTGACCGAGGCGGATGAGCTCAAAGGCGGATGAGCTCGAGGTGCTCGCGGACGGTGAGGGCGGGGAAGAAGGTCTCCTCACCGAGGTCGCGGGCGACGGCGGCCCTAAAGGCGGCGGAGCGCGGCTCCGGCTTGGCGCCCAGCACCGTGACCCGGCCGCCGATCGCGGGCAGCATGCCACAGACGGTGCGCAGGAGCGTGGACTTGCCCGCACCATTGACGCCCACGAGGAAGAGGGCCTGACCGACCTCGAGGGTGAAGGTGGCGGGGGAGCACACCGGGCTGCCGCTATAGCCGACGACGAGGTCGCGGGCGGTGATCACGGGATCGGCGCTCATCGTGGGGTCCATGGGCACAGTGTCCCGGAGGGCAGGCGCCAGCAGATCGGCTGCGAGGAGGATCCGGGGTCGCGACGGTGCTCTGCCAGGTGGGCGGCGTCTCCTCCCGGAGCCGGGAATAACCCCGCATCCACCAAAGTTGAGCCAGTCAGACTCAAGGTTGCGGTCGGTGAAGTTGACAAGCCTCGACTCAACCACAATCCTGAGCGCATACGACTCAACTATCCCAACAGCTAGGAGCACCACATGGCACGCGCCGTCGGTATCGACCTCGGAACCACCAACTCCGC
>CALEXZ010000158.1 GCA_937926195.1 uncultured Actinomyces sp. | reverse complement strand
CCGCCCCCGGGGAGGAGTGCGACGAGCGCGACGGCCTGCTGGCGTCCATCGGCTCGGTGCTGGGGCGCTCGGAGGTGGTCTGCGTCGGCTCGTTCCGTGGCTACACCGCCGGGTACGCGCTTCCCTGGTGGCTGGGCGGTGCTGTGCTCGTCATGGACGCCGAGACGATGCGCGCCACAAGGCTGCCCGGTGCCGAGCAGGCGGCCCAGATGCTGGAGGAGGGCGGCGTCGTCGTCAACGACGCCACCCGGATCGCCGACGACGGGACGGTCGTCATCGCTGAGCTGGACACCCTCGGACACACCGTGGGCACCGTGGAGGTGCCCGGCTTCTTCCTGCCGCGCCTGGCGGCCTCGGTCGTCATGACGCCTCAGACCTTGGCGGAGCTCGGGTTCGGCGACGCCTCTCCCGTCTACGTCGGTGCGATCCTGGAGACCTCCCGCGACCTGACCCCCGCGGAGGTGGAGCGTGCCAAGGACATCCTCAAGGAACGCACCGACCTGCTCATGGTCTCCGCGGGCCGGGATGCGCAGGCCAGCCCGTGGGGCGGGAGGACGGGGCTGGCCGCCTTCGCCGTCGCGGTGCTCTTCGCACTGTCCGCCCTGGGAGTCAGCCTCGCCCTCGTGCGCAGCCAGGCGCTGCCCGACCTGGTCACGATGCACGCCCTGGGGGCGCGGCCACGCTTCCTGCGGCGCACGATGACGGCGCACGCGGCGCTCGTCCTGGGCCTGGGGGTCCCCCTGGGCGCGGTGGTGGGCTGGGCGGTCGGCACCTACGTGGTCGCCTGGCGGAGACGCATCTACCCCGACGGCTTCGCGGCCTGGCACACCCTGCCGACGACATGGGCGATGCTGGCCGTGGCGGTCACGGTCGTGGTCGCCTTGGGGATGGTCGTGGCCCGGGTGGCCGCGCGGCCACCGCACAGCCTGGTCCGCAGCCGTCTGGAGTGAGCGGGCGCCGGGTGGCGAGCCCGGTCGGCTCAGGCGTCGGAGCGGATGAGGCGCACCGCCCCGGCGGCGAGGCACCCGGCCGTCCACACCAGCACGATGACGCCCTCAGCGGCTGACCCGTCGCGCACCCAGCCGCGGGCCGCCACCCCCGGCAGCCAGGTGGCCCCATCACCCAGGAGGTCGGCGACGGCCGGGGCGACCGTGACGAGCAGGAGCAGCGCGCTCGCGGCACCGAGCACCTGCCGCAACGCCGCACCCGCCCCCGCGGCCATGAGCGCGGCCGCCACGAGCCAGGCGAGCGTGCGCGCCGCGGCCCGCAGCGACTCCCCGGTGAGGGCCTCGGGGCAGCTCGCCACCGCCGTCGGGACGAGAAGGAGCGCCGCCGCCGTCGCGACGGCCGCCAGCACGGCCAGGCGGGCCGTCCACACTGTGCCCCGGGCGGGCGTGACGAGCAGGGTGGTGCGTCCCAGGGCGCTCGTGTGCTCCGCCGTCGACACCAGCAGCCCGGCAGCCAGGAACCCGAGCTGGACCAGGCTCGTCCACGTCCAGGCCACCGTCTCGAAGCCGTAGCCGGTGAGGGCCTGGGAGGACGGCCCGCCCCCGGTCGCCTCCGACAGGGCGCTGTGCAGGGTCGCCAGCATGAGCGCCGAAGCCAGGACGCTGAGCACACCCGTCAGACGCAGCGTCGGCAGCGCCGCGGCCTTGAGCGCCTCGGCCCTCACTGCCCGCAGGAACAGGCTCATGAGTCCCGGCCCGTCCACGCCACGGCAGTCACGACGACGCAGACCACCGCCCAGGCGGCACACACGCCGAAGGCCTGGGGGACCGTGAGAAGCTGAGGCAGCGCCCCGCGGGGCCCGCCCAGGGCGGAGGAGGAGGCCACGAGACGCCAGGCGGCCGTGTCCGGCAGGAACCGCACGAGGTCGGTGTGGCCGGCCAGGACCACCCCGGGGGACACGAGCATGCTGCTCATGAGCACGGACAGCGGGACGAGGGCGCCACGACTGAGTGCCGCCAGGGCCGAGCCCGCCAGCGCGCACAGCAGCCACCAGGAGGCCGCACCCGCCAGGCGCAGCCAGGGGAAGGGGCTCAGGGGCGCCCAGGGGCCCAGGGCGTGGTCGGTCACGGTGAGGGTCGCGGCTGCCGCGATCGCGAAGACCGTGAGCACGAGCAGGCAGGTCACGACGAGCTTGGCCGCCACGCACACGCCCCGCCGGGGCAGGGCCAGCAGAGTCGTGGTGAGCATCCGCGAGGATCCCGTCGTGTGCGCACCCGGGCGGAACTCGCCCGCCAGCGCCGTCGTGCCCAGGATGATGGCCCCCGGTGTGCTCAGGCACAGGGCGGCCGAACCCATCTCCGGCAGCATGTCCAGGGCCATCACGTCCCCGGCCTCGAGCTGGGCCACCATGTCGTGGGTGAGGTAGAGCTCCAGGGCCACCGGCAGGACGACGGCGAGCGCGGCGCCCACCCACGTCGTGGGGGAGGCCAGGGCTTTGAGGGCCTCAGCGCGTACGGCGTTCATGAGGCCACCCCCGTGGGGGCCGTGAGGGAGAAGAAGGCCTCCTCCAGGTCGGTGTAGCCGCCCGCCACCTCCGCCAGTGTGCCCGCGGCGCGCACCCGCCCCTCGGCGATGATGACGACGTCGTCGGCGACCTCGGCCAGCTCGCCCAGCACGTGGCTGGAGACCAGGACGGTGCCGCCCGCCTCGGCGTGCCCCCGCATGAGGTCGCGCATCCAGCGGATGCCTGCGGGGTCCAGGCCGTTGACGGGCTCGTCGAGGATGAGGACCTCCGGATCCCCCAGCAGGGCCGTGGCCAGGCCCAGGCGCTGACCCATGCCCAGGGAGTAGGTGCGCACCCGCCGCCCGGCCGCCTCGGTGAGGCCGACGGCCTCCAGGACCTCCTCGACCCGGCGTCGGGGGATCCCCGAGCCGGCCGCCACCCACCGCAGGTGGGCGCGGCCCGTGTACAGGGGGTGGGCGCCAGCGCCGTCGAGCACCGCGCCGACGGTGCGCAGCGGGTGGCGCAGCTCGCGGTAGGGGCGCCCGCCCAGCAGGGCGGTGCCGGCGTCGATCCTGTCCAGGCCGAGCAGGCAGCGCAGGGTGGAGGACTTGCCCGCCCCGTTGGGGCCGACGAAGCCGGTCACCCGGCCGGGCCGGGCGGACAGTGAGACCTCGTGGAGCACGCTGCGGCTGCCGTGCCGCTTGGTCAGCGTGTCGATGGTGATCATGTTCAGACGTCCTTCCTCGTCCACAGGACAGTGGTCAGTGTCAGTGTCGGTGCCGTCGGCATCCTGGCGGCGGGGCAACCCGCGCGCCGCCGATGGACGGTGTCGGGCCGCGGACGTTGGCGAGCGCGCGGATCGACGCTGGTCATGGCTCCAGGCTGGCCGTCACCGGCGGCGGGCGCATCGGCGCCGCAGACGAGTGCGTGGCTCGGACCTCGGACCCAGGGGTGTCAGACCCTGGTCCGATGAGGCCGCCGACCGCCTGTCCCTACACTGCTGGGCGTGTCCGACGCCTTTCGCTCCCGTGCCCGTGTGGCGGCCACGGTCCTGGGTATCGCCGTCCTGCTCATGGTCGGTGTCACACCGGAGCGTGAGCAGGAGCCCTGGGTCCGAGCCCTCGCCTGGGTCCTCCTCGTCTGCCTCCTGGCGGCTCTGCTGTGGCTGCGTCGTCGTGACCGCGTGGCCTACGAGGCGGCCCTGACCGCGCAGGCCGCCCGTACCGCGGTGGCCGAGGACCGCCTCGCCATCGCCCGGGACCTGCACGACCTCGTCTCCGGGAGCCTGGGGGCGATCACCGTGCGCGCTGCGGTCGCTCAGCGCCTGGAGACCGACTCCGTCGGCCTGCGCACCGCCCTGGCGGAGGTCGAACAGACATCGCGGGCCGCCACCGCCGACCTCAGGTCCATGCTCGCCGTCCTGCGCGGCCAGGGCGCCGCCCCGCTGCCCGGGCCGCTGACTCCGGACGGCGCGCTGCCGCTGGCCGACGCGGTCGAGCAGGCCGCCGCCGGGGCCCGTGACCTGGGGCTGGAGGTTCGCACGCGTGTCGAGACCGTCGGTGTCGGCCGTGCCGTCGGCGCCCTGGCTCTGGCAGTGGTGCGCGAGGGGCTGGCCAACGTCGCCCGGCACGCGGGCCCGGTGGCGGTCGACGTCGTTGTCGGCTCCGACGGCGAGGCGCTGTGCGTGGAGGTCGCCGACGCCGGTCCCGCCCCCGGCTGGGTGGCGCACCCCGGCACGGGCACCGGTCTGACCTCCCTGGCCGAGCGTGCCACCGCCCTCGGGGCGCAGCTGAGCGCAGGGCCGCGCGAGCCCGCCCCGTCCGGGCCCGCACCGGCCGAGGCAGAGCAGACCGGGCTGGTTCCGGCCGGGCCCGCACCCGCTGGGCCCGGACCCGCAGGGACTGACGCCTCCCCGGCCACTGGGTTCCGGCTGAGCGCCCGCATCCCCCTGGACGCCGGAGCCTCTCGGTGAGCACTCCGATCCGAGTCATCGTCGCGGAGGACCAGGCCCTGCTGCGCTCCTCGCTGTCCGCGCTGCTCGACGCAGAGGACGACCTGGAGGTGGTCGCCCAGGCCGCCGACGGCGCCGAGGCCGTGCAGCTGGCGACGTGCCTGCGCCCCGACGTCGTCCTCACCGACATCCGCATGCCCGTGTGTGACGGGATCGAGGCGACCCGGCTCATCCGGGCCGCCCTGCCGGACACCCGGGTGCTGGTGCTCACCATGTTCGAGGTCGACGAGTACGTCCTGGGAGCCCTGCGCGCCGGCGCCTCCGGGTTCCTGCTCAAGGACGCCGAGCCTCAGGCCGTCGTCGACGCCGTGCGCACCGTCCACTGCGGGCAGTCCCTGCTCAGCCCCCAGGTGCTGGCCCGTCTCATCGGGCCGGTGGCGCCCGGACCCGGGATCGAGGGGCTGACCCCTCGGCAGACCGACGTCCTTCGGCTCATCGCCCGCGGCCGCTCGAACGCCGAGATCGAGGCTGAGCTGGGCATCACCCGGGCCACCTGCCGCACCCACATCACGGCGCTGCTCGCGCGTCTGGGCGCGCGCGACCGGGCCCAGCTCGTCATCGCCGCCTACGAGGCGGGACTCGTGTAGGCCACGCGGGCGGCTCCGCCCTACTCCTGCATGAGCTCGGTGGTGCCCACACCCCGGATGCCCAGGCAGGACAGCGCCGTCGTCACCCAGGCCAGGGCGAGGACACCCAGGGCGATGAGGGCCGCCCGAAGTGGGGCGAGCGGCAGGTCCACGAGCACCACACCCAGCGAGCGCAGAACCAGGCCCAGCAGCGGGTTGAGCGTCACCGCGCCGAGCACCGCCCCCAGGGCGGCACCGACGGAGATGACGGGCATGTGCTCCCACAGTGTCTGGCGCGTGAGCTGGCCGGAGGTGAAGCCCAGTGCCCGGCACACACCCATGCTCCGGCGGGACGTGCGTAGCGCCGCACCGACCACCAGGCCGACGACCAGCACGGTCATGACCACGGTGAGCACGGTGATGGCTGTGGCGACGACCGGCACCGTCGACAGGTTCGAGGCGATCTCAGACTCGACGTTGCCGCGCCAGTCCCTGACTGTCCCCGCCGTGGCGCCGAGCCGGGCCCGGAGGACCTCGACGACCGTCGCCCGGTTCGTGCCGGGGCTGAGCTCAGCGACGATGGAGGTGTCCGTGAACCCGGGGTCCAGGTGCTGGAAGCCGTCGGTGCGCACGGTGGCGCCCATCCCCAGGAACCTGCCCGTGGAGACGAGGCCGGTGACCAGGTACGTGACCTCGCCGTGGCCCAGGTCGAAGGTGACGGGGTCGCCCTGCTCCACCCCCAGCTTGTCGGCCAGACGCCAGCTGAGGACGATCTCGTTGTCGTGGCGCGGCGCCCTGCCGGAGACCAGCGGGTCGATGGGCACGCGCTCAGGATCCGGTGTGACGGTGAAGCCGACCGTGACCCCGTCGAGGGTGCGCGGGACGATGGTCGAGTAGTAGGCCTGCTCCACCCCCTCGGTCGCCGTGACCTCGGTGAGGACCTCGTCGCCGTCGGCACCTGCCGCCACCTGCACCCCGACGTCGGCGACGTGCCCGGCCAGGATCTCCACCATGCGCTCGCGGTCGCCGAGGAAGCTGCGGACCATGCCCTGGCCGCTGACGGCGGCGAAGACGATGACCATGACGGTGGTGGCGGCGATGAGGTGGCGGCGCAGGTGGTGCTGGGTGGCCTTGAGGCCCAGGAGGACCGGCAGGGGGCCTGCGGCCCTCTCCAGCGGGAGGCGGGTCCTGGTGAAGCTGTGGGTCGGTGTGCCCTGGCGCAGGGCCTCCACGGTGCTCAGGCGTCGCAGCCGTCGCGCCGCCACGAGGCACACGATGACGACGAAGCCCGTGAGGGCCGCCACGGTCGTGAGCGCGGTGAGCGGAGAGAACCCCGGCTGCCACGCCACCCCGTTCTGCGCCTCGAAGCTCCGTCCCAACCGGTGCAGCAGCGGGTAGGAGGCGCCGACGCCGACGGCGGCCGCGAGCGTCACGGTGACGACGTGGGAGACGACGAGCGAGCACAGGATCCCGGTGCCGGTGTGCCCGGCGGCCCGCAGTATCCCGATGGAGGGCAGGTCGGCGTTGACGAGGTCGCGCACGACGAAGTGGGTGACGATGGCAGCCACCACCAGGACGATGCCCGCCAAGGTGACGAGGATGCCCACGACGATGGCCGTGGAGGTCCTCATGGCCTGGCGCGCGAGGTCAAGGTTCATGACCTCCAGGAGTGTGAAGGCGCCGTCCTGCTCCGCGGCCCGCACCTGGGTGGCCGCCTCCTCCAGGGCCTGGGCCCCCTGTGCAGGTGTGGCGGAGCGGACCTGGATGATGGTGCCCGGTGTGAAGCCCGGGTCCTGGAGCGAGACGTAGGCCTCGTGGTCCAGACCGACGGTGGTTCGCCCCAGCCCCGGTGCGCCCCCGCTCGCGTACAGGCCCGCGAGAAAACCCTGGACGTGGAAGGTGCGCTGCCCGACGGCGGTGGTGATCGTGATCGGGTCGCCCAGCCCGTACCTGCCTGAGGCCTGGAGGAAACGGGGAAGCCAGATGCCGTCGGCCAGGGTGGTGGTGAGGTGGTCGGCGCGCTGCGGACCGCCCATGGTGACCTGAGTGTCGAGGTCGACGACGGTCAGCAGCGTGGACATGTCGTTCTCGCCCAGGGGCAGGCTCGCCTGGGCGAGGAGGGTGGGGACGGCCTCGACCCGGGTGACGCGCGGGTCCGCCCTCAGGGCGTCGACCATCGTCTGGGTTGCCGCTCCGGCGGGTGCCACCGCCGTGGCGCTGGGGGCGTTGCTCTTGCGGGCCATCCGGTCGATGTGGCTGGTGTAGTCGTTGATGAGGACCATGCTTGTGCTCACGAGGGTCGCCGCCAGCAGGGTCAGGACGGCGAGGGTGGCGACCTGACCGGGACGGCGCCGGAGGTCCCGCTTGACCAGCACGGCCAGGGCCCCGAGCGTGACTGTGCGCTGACGTCTCACCAGTCCATCTCCTCGAGGAAGGCGACGAGCTGCTCGCGCCGACGGGGGTCGCCGTCGGGAAGGACGGACAGGTCGAGGTCGCCGGCGATGACGCCGTCGCGCAGGTAGAGCACGTGCGAGCCGTAGGAGGCGGAGCGCACGTCGTGGGTGACCATGACGATGGTCTGGCCCTGGGCGTTGAGAGAGGCCAGCAGCTCCATGACGGTGCGGGAGAGCTCGGAGTTGAGCTGGCCGGTGGGTTCGTCGGCGAAGACGACCGTCGGGTCGTTGACGAGGGCCCGCACGAGGGACACCCGTGCCGCCTCTCCTCCCGAGAGCATGGCCGGGAGCTTGTGGCGGTCCTGCTCGTCCAGCCCGACGCGGTCGAAGAGCTCGGCGGCCCTGGTGGCGGCCGCGCGCCGGTCCTGGGTGAGGCGGGCGACGGACATGACGTTGTCCATGGAGTCCAGGGACTCCAGGAGGAAGGGCTGCTGGAACATGAAGCCGCAGTGGGTGCGGCGCAGGCGGGCGAGCTCGTTCTCCCCGCGGTGGGTGATGTCGGTGTCGGCCAGCACGACCCGTCCCAGGCTCGGGTGGTCGAGCCCGGACAGCGTGTGGAGCAGGGTCGACTTGCCTGCGCCGGAGGGGCCCATGACGACGGTGAAGGAGCCGGCCTCGATCCTCAGGTTGAGGTTGCGCAGGACGTGCTGCTGGAGACCGCCGTGGGAGAAGGTCTTAGACAGCTGCTCGGTGATGAGGACCGCTGCGCGGGGGCCGACGTCGGTGCGAGCGCGGTCGCTCCCGTCGTGTGACGCCCTGGTGCCCGGTGTCCCGGGGTCGGCGTCGGCCGTGGGAGGCCTGGGGGTGCGTGCGCGTGGTGCCATGGCTGTCCTGTCCTGTTGTGTTGCGGCCCTGAATGTGCTCCGTGCCGCTGCGAGGGCGCTGCCGTGAGGCAGCCGCGCGCCGCAGACCTGACGACGGGTTCACCCCGACCTTATGCAGCGGCCCACAACGACCCGCTTGCGCAGTCCTGACGATTCCTTGACGATCTGGGAGCCGTGCGCGAGCGGCGGGGCGCGCGGGCCTTCACCGTCCGGCCAAGGGGATGGCGATGGTGACGCGCAGGCCGGAGCCCGGCTGCTCCACGTTGGCCGCGCTGATGGTCCCGCCCATGCGTTCCATGAGCCAGGCGCAGGTGAACAACCCGATCCCCTGGCCGGGAGCCTGCCCTGCCCCGGCCCCGCGAAAGCCCCGGGTGAAGATCGGGCCGAGCTCGCCGGGGCCCACCCCCGGCCCCGAGTCGCAGACCTCCAGCAGCAGCAGGTCCCCGTCGATGCTCCCGCTGACCTCCACGGGGGTGCGGGCGTACTTGTAGGAGTTGACCAGGACGTTGTCGAGCACCTGGGCCAGGCGGTAGGGGTCGGCCGACACGAGGCACTCGGGCACCGTGCCGATCTGCGCGCGCTGCGCGTAGTCGGCGTCGCGCACCAGCGCCACCAGCTCGGCGGAGCTCATCTCGGTGGGGGAGACCTCCAGGGCGTCCATCTGGTCCTCGTTGGCCTCGAACAGGTCCGCCACCAGGGCCTGGAGCTGGTGCGTCTTGGTCTCGATGACGTGCAGACGGGCATCCACCTGCGGCGGGTGCGGCATGGTGCGCAGCACCTCGGCGGTGGCGCAGATCGAGGCCACCGGGGTGCGGATGTCATGACCGATCTGGGCGACGAGCTCGCGCTTGGAGCGCTCGGCGGCCTCCTGGCGGCGGCGGGCCCGGGCCAGCTCGGTGCGCATGAGGTCGAAGCTCTCCGTCCACGCGCCGAACACGTTGCCCCGGTCCATTGACAGCGGCGCGTCCAGGTCCCCGCCGGCCACCCTGGTGGCGAAGGAGCGCAGCCGCTCGAAGGGCTCCACGATGCGCCGGTGGGTTCGTGTCACCGGCACCGCGGCCCCGGCCACGAGGGCGATGACGACGACGGTGGCCCACCGTGCCAGCCTCCGTGCGGCGTCCGCCTGACGGTCGGCGGCGTCGTCGTGAAGGTAGAGCGTGGCGACCACCGAGCCCTCGACGACGACCGGTGCGCTGAGCCAGCCGTGTCGGGCGGCCTCGACGGCCGTCGTCGGGGCCGGGTGGGAGGCCCCGCTGGAGGTGAGAGCGGTGCCGTCGGGTCCCACGAGCACCACCGGCGCCCCCACGGCCTCCAGGTCCGTGGCGGATGTTGCGGGCCAGGTCTGCTCAACGACATGGATGGCGTCATTGAGGGCGACGGCGTCCGGTCGCGCCGGCTCGCGCAGCGCCAGGTGCCACACGAGGGACAGCCCCGCGCAGGCCATGAGCAACAGGGCCAGGAGCGTGCGGGCCACCGCCCTCACGTCGCTGCCTCGGAATCCTCGAAGAGGTAGCCACGGCCCCACACGGTGCGGATGCGCTCGGGGCGGGCGGGGTCGGCCTCGATGCGTGCACGCAGGCGACGGATGTGGACGGCCAGGGTGCCGTCGGAGGTGAAGGCGTCGCCCCAGGCGGCCTCGATGAGGTCCTGCTTGGTGACCACGGAGCCGCGATGGCGCACGAGGTGGGCCAGCAGCCGGTCCTCCGTGGCGGTCAGGTGCACCTCGCGGCCCTTGACCCAGGTGCGTCCCGAGACGGTGTCCACCCGCAGGCGGCCGTCGTCGAAGACCGCCGGGACGGGGGCTGCCCGGTCGCGGTCCAGGGCGCGGCGCACCCGGGCGAGCAGGACCGCCAGGGAGAAGGGCTTGGTCACGTAGTCGTCGGCACCGATGGACAGCGCGAGGATCTGGTCGTCGTCGGTCGAGCGGGCCGAGACGACGATGACGGGGGTGGTGCTGCGTGCGCGCAGGTCGCGGCAGAATGCGAAGCCGTTCATGCCCGGGAGGTTGACGTCCAGGACGACGACGCCGACCGTGTCCTGCGCGAGCGCTGCCAGCCCGTCCTCGGCCGTGGTGACGTGGCGGCAGGTCAGCCCGAAGGCCGTGAGGTAGTCGGTGACGGCCTGGGCGAGCTCGGGCTCGTCCTCGACGAGAAGAACATCGGTGTGCATGGTGCCTCCCGCGTGCATTGTGACACCCCCGGTAGGGCGGGGTGGCGGAAGCGGGTGGGCCCAGAGCCCGGGGGTGAACCGGAGATATAGTGACGGAGGCCTCCCCGGTGCCCGCTCCCACGATCTCCCGATCTCCCCTCAGATCCCCTGGCCTGTCCTCGACAGCTCCGGGACCTCGACGGTCCGTGACACTCCCGGTCGCCTCCTACCTAGGTTTCTCCTATCTTGCGAGGTTCCCATGCCCCTTCCCCGGTCCCGTACCCCCTACCCGAGCCTGTCCACCCAGCCCCTGCGACCGTCCCTGCCCTCCCGCGCCGCTCGGGCAGCGGTCCTGCTGGCTGTTGTTCCGGCCTTCCTCCTCGGACTGGGTGCTTGTGACACCAGGACGGACGAGGACGGTCTGTCGACCCCCTCAGAGTCTCCGTCGCCGACGGCGACGGTCGCGGACGAGCCGCCTGCGGAACCCGCTCCCGCCGACGAGCCGCCTGCGGAACCTGCCCCTGCCGACGCGGTGCCCCCGCAGGAGCTGAGCGACGGCGACGCTGCCGGTGACGAGGCCGTCTCAGATCCGGCTCCCGCCCCAGCCCCCGAGCCGGCCCCGGCGGGTGCCTACTATCGCAACTGTCGTGCCGCCCGGGAGGCGGGTGCGGCTCCCCTGTACGTCGGCGACCCGGGCTACAGGTCCGAGCTGGACCGGGACGGCGACGGCGTGGCCTGCGAGTAGGCCGCCGAGCCGGACGGTCGCCTGCGGGGCGGGGCACCGCACCGGTGCCCCGCCCCGCATCCGTCTTCCCGTGTGCGCGCCTCAGGCGCGCTCGCGGAACACCACCCGCCGCTGGATCGTGTACGAGGCCAGGTAGAGGCCTGCGTCGACCACCGGCTTGGCGAGTGCCAGCGGCATCCCCGCCCCGGTCGCTGCCGCCAGGCCCAGGTAGGAGGCCGCCACGAGCCCCAGGGCCAGCAGCACGTAGCGCGCCCCCGTGCGCCACAGCGAGCCCGTGGCCCGGAACACGCGCCGGTTCATGGCGAAGTTTGCCGTCCCGGACACCAGCCGCGCCCCTACGACGCTGGCCAGCAGGTTGCCGCTCAGGGCGTGCAGGACGAGCACCATGACCCAGTCGATGACGAATCCGCCCAGGCTCGCCCCCGTGAAGCGCAGCAGCGGCGCGTAGATCCGGGCCGAGTCCTGCAGGGGACGGAAGTGGCTGGAGGCGTTGCCCGGCTCGTAGACCGTCTCGATGCCGACCTGCTCCACCTCCAGCCCCAGGTCGTGGGCGCGCAGCAGGGCACTGAGCTCGTACTCGTAGCGGTCCCCCGGCACGTCGAGCATCCAGTCGTAGCCTCCGGCCGGGTAGCCGCGCAGCCCCGTCTGGGTGTCGCGCAGCCGCCAGCCGGTGGCCCCCCTGAACAGCAGGGCGGTGACGTCGTTGCCGAACCGTGAGCGGACGGGCACTGTGCCGGTGAACTCGCGCACGCCCAGCGTCATCCGGCCGCTCTCGCGCACCCTGCGGGCCACCGCCGCGATGTCCGACGGCGTGTGCTGGCCGTCAGCGTCGGCGCACACGACGTCCGCACCCGGCCAGGAGGCGGCCGCACGGGCCAGTCCGGTGCGCAGGGCCCGCCCCTTGCCGGCGTTGACCGGGTAGGTGATGAGCGTGGCACCGCGCTGGGCGGCGTCCTCGAAGACGTCCGCCCAGGCGGGGCCCGATCCGTCGTCGACGACGAGCACCCGCACCCCCGGCAGGTCGCGGCGCAGCGTCGTCACGAGCCGCGGCAGGCGGGCGTCGGGCTGGTAGGCGGGGACGAGGACGACCAGGCGCGTGTCCGGCGCGGCAGCCGCCGTCGCCCCCGCCCGCGCCCGCAGGCAGGGAAGGACGCCGTCGGGACCGCTCAGGGCCCGGCGCGTGGGGAAGGTGGACCTGGTGTGCGGGGCATGCAGCCCGGGGTGCGTGCTCATCTCAGGCTCCCATCGCGACGTAGAGGATGTCGGAGGTGGCGCGCTCACCGCCGTTGGACGGCTGGTTGATGATCTCGCCGTTGAAGTACATGGCTGAGGAGCCGCCGCCGTCGAGGTTGTAGGCGCACCGGCATCCCAGGCCGGCCATGATCTCGGCCAGCTCGGGCAGCGTCGCGCCCCGCGAGTAGCCCTCGTCGCGGCCGTCGACGACGACCACCGTGTAGTGCTTGTCGTCCACCCAGCCGATGGCGGTGCGCGGCTGGAGACCCTGGATCGAGTGGTTGCCGACGTTGGTGTCCACCTCGACCTGGTCGATGCCCGAGATGACGGCGCCGCCGTCGACCAGCGAGGGCCCGAAGGAGCAGGTGGACCACACCCCGGCGTCGAGGAGGGTCTGCGCGTCGGTGCTCGTCTCGTCGTAGACCTGTGCGCTCCCGTCGGAGTAGAAGGCGATGCCGTCGCGCACGCCGTCGTCACGGTAGACGACCCCGTTGCGGATGAGGATGCCGTCCTCACGGAAGCCGTAGTAGTCGCCGTTGACGGCGAGGACTGCGTCCACGGACTGGGCGATCTCGCTGGGCCGGGCGGTGATGTTCGTGCCGTAGCGGTTGTCGGCGAAGGCCGAGCGCAGGGCGGTGGCGTCGGACAGGACGATGTCGGCCACGTAGTAGGTGAGCGTGTCCGAGCCGGAGCCGGTGCTCACCGTCTCGATGCTGATGCTCGTGGCCGAGGACGTGTACGTGCTGCCCGCGACGCTCACCTGCGTGGCGGCCGTGGTCGCCGTGGACGTGGAGTGGGCGGCCTCGTAGGCGGCGACGTCCTCGATCTCGGTGTGGTCGATGACGAAGCGGTCCAGTGCCCAGGCGGAGGCGCCGGTGGCGGACAGTCCCAGGAAGGCTGCGCCTCCGATGAGGACGGAGCGGCGGCTGATGCCTGTGCGCGGCGCGGTGGCGTTGCGGTGGTTGTGCTGCGTGGTCATGGCACGAGCGTCGGCGCCCGGTGTGTGGCGGCCGTGAGGCGGGGGTGTGAGAGTGCTGTGAAGAGGGCCGCCCGGTGCGGGCCTGCCCCCGCTCGAGGTGCCGGCGGCGGACGCTCACCGAGGCATTGGTAATGCCATTGAGTGAGTCGGTTACTGAGACATCTCCTTATTGCCCGGTTATGGTTGCTGACAGACGGTCATCTCGTCGTCGCAGCTGACAGCGGTCAGTGCCGCCCACGACGTCCTGACCGGCTCAGGAACCCCTCACGCGCCGCGACACCCCGGCCCACCGGACGAGCAAGGAGACACCATGAGCGACAGCACCCACCGCGACAACGCACCCACCGGCTGCCCCATGTCCCGCGCCGGCCTCGGCGAGCACCTGCCCAGCCGCAACAGCACCGTCGGCCAGGGCCGCATGACGATGGCCAACGGCGCGCCCGTCTACAACAACCAGGACTCCATGACCGCCGGGCCCCGCGGTCCCGTCGCCCTCCAGGACGCCTGGCTGCTGGAGAAGCACGCCCACTTCAACCGCGAGGTCATCCCCGAGCGCCGCATGCACGCCAAGGGCTCAGGCGCCTGGGGCACCTTCACCGTCACCCGCGCCATCCCCGAGCTCACCCGGGCCGCGATCTTCTCCGCCGAGGGCAACCAGTGCGAGCTCTTCATGCGCTTCTCCACCGTCGCCGGGGAACGCGGGGCCGCCGACGCCGAGCGCGACATCCGCGGCTTCGCCGTGCGCTTCTTCACCTCCGAGGGCAACTGGGACGTCGTCGGCAACAACACCCCCGTCTTCTTCTTCCGTGACGGCAAGAAGTTCATCGACCTCAACCACGCCGTCAAGCGCGACCCCCGCACCAACCTGCGCAGCGCCAACACCACCTGGGACTTCTGGACCAGCCTGCCCGAGTCCCTCCTTCAGGTGACCATCACCATGTCCGACCGCGGCATCCCGCTGTCCTACCGCTACATGCACGGCTTCTCCTCGCACGCCTACTCCTTCATCAACGCCGAGGGCGTGCGCACCTGGGTCAAGTTCCACTTCCGCTCCCAGCAGGGCCTGGCCAACCTCACGGACCAGGAGTCCGCCGCCGTCATCGCCCAGGACCGCGAGTCCAACCAGCGTGACCTGTACGAGGCCATCGAGAAGGGCCAGTACCCCCGCTGGACCATGTACGACGTCCGCGAGGACGACCACGACTACTACACCCAGCCCGGCATGCTCTGGCGCGCCATGACGAGCGAGCAGCAGCTCGTCCTGTGCGAGAACACCGCCCGCGCCATGGGCGACTCGACCTTGCAGATCAAGCACCGCCATATCTTCAACTGCTACCACGCGGACCCTGACTACGGCCGTGGCGTGGCTCAGGCGCTGGGCATCGACATCGACAGCGTGGACCTCGACGGCGCCACCGCCGACTCCTACGAGCTGTGGCTCGCGCGCAACCGCGCCAACGCCGAGCTTGACGTCCCGACGGCGCCTGCCGCCCCCGCCTCGGCCGCGGGCCTCGGCCCGGCCGGCCGTGACACGAACGTGTCTGACCCGACCAGCCTCACCGACCCGATGAACGACCCCTACGTGCTCTGAGCACCGCCTCCGGGTACCCGACGGCGGCCCGCCACCTCCCAGCGGAGGCGGCGGGCCGCCGTCGTGACAGAGAACCACCCCCGTGATGGCGAGCCAACAGCGGGGGTGGTGTCTGATGTAGTAGTGGTATGACGTCTGGTGGTACGAGTGGCTGCGAGTGAGGTGCCTCTGGGGCCGTCACCTCCGGGCGCTGCGGGCGGAGACCACCATGAGCAGGCCCCAGCACACCGCCGCGGACATGACGGTCCCGGTGAGTACCTGGCTGATGTCCTCCCAGGAGACCTGGCCGGCGGTCGCCAGCGTCGTCGCCCCCAGGGACTGGGCCTTCGACACCAGCGAGTAGGGCCACAGGACGGCCATCGACGTCGCCTTCGAGCTGAGCGCGACCCCGATGATCGTTCCGGCCAGGGCCAGGGCCACCGGAGCGCCGAAGGACTGCAGACGCATGGCCAGCAGGGACTGCAGGGCCACGAGCGGCAGCGCCGCGAGCGTCGCCAGCGCCCCGGTCACGGCCACCCTCACGGGCAGGCCGCCCGGCAGGCCGAGCACGAGGGCTCCGGAGAACCAGGTGAGGATGACGAGTACCGCCTGCATCGCGGCGACCGGCACCATGGTGGTGAGCGTCTTGGCGGTGGCGATCTTGACGACGGAGGCCGGGGTCGTGCGCATCGCGTTCCACGAGGTCCCGCGGTGCTCGGTGCGCCACACGGCCGAGCAGATGAGCGCGACGCCCACGGCGAAGAAGAAGAGGCCGTAGAAGATCGTCACCTGGCTCGCGTAGGAGTCCCATCCCTGGGTCAGGACCCCCTGGTTGCCGGCGTAGTTGACGCTGCCGGTGATGACGGCCAGCAGGGGCAGCAGGAGGGTGAAGAGCCACACGAGCGAGCGGCGCAGCTTGATCGACTCGACCTCGATGAGGGCGAGCATGCCGACTCGGGTGCGGGGGGTGTGTGCGGTGGTGTTCATGTCTTACTTCTCGATCCGGTCGAGTCGGGCGGTGGCGACGGCGAAGACGGCGGCCCCCAGGAGGAGGAAGCCGATGATCCACGGCCAGTCGGGGGTGGTGTAGGCGACCGCGTAGGTGTGGTTGTTGATCTCCCCGGAGGCTTTCGCGGGGGTGATGACCGCCCAGTAGCCCCAGGGCACGAGGCGCGCCGCCCACGGGGGCATGAGCAGGCTGAACTGGGAGATGAAGGAGCCGAGGAAGCCCAGGCCGACGCAGATGATCTGGTTGTCCACCAGCGTGGCCAGCAGGAGGTAGAGGCCGCAGGCGACCACGTCGAGGAGGAAGAGGACGACGGCGTAGGTCACCCACGGTGCGGAGTCCAGCGCCCAGGTGGCGCCCATGAGGCGCCCGTAGGCCACCGGGAGCGTGACCTGGAGGGGGACGATAAGCGCAAGCACCCCCGCCAGGGCGGTGAGCTTGGCCCGGCACAGGCGTCCGGGTGTCAGCCCCATCGTGGCGGACATGTTCCAGCCCCCGCCGGTGTGCTCGACGTCGACCAGCCTGCTGGCCAGCACCGACACGAGCAGGGGGGAGAAGAGCGCGGCCGACATCGACACCGTCAGCAGCTGGTTGGGCCACGGGTCCGTGGTCGCGTTGATGAGGGAGTCGAGGGCGCTGGTGGACATGGGCAGCGCCATGCCGATGCTGGCGGCCAGCAGGACCAGGGCGATGGGCCACAGCCGCAGCCGACGCATCTTGGCGACCTCCAGGCGCACGGCTCTCACCCAGGACAGGGGGGTCGGACGGGCGGGTGCGGTCAGGGGGGCGGCCGCGGGGGCGGCGAGAACGGAGGTCGTCATCACAGGACCCCCGCCCCGCCGGTGAGGGACATGAACACGTCCTCCAGGCTCTGGGACTCGCGCCGCACCTCGTGGACGCTCACCCCGTCGGCGACGAGACGACGTACGAGCTCGGCGACACCGTCGGCCGGCAGCCCGGGCACGAGCAGGCCGTCGTCGGTGCGGGTGACGCTGCCGGGGGCCGCAACCAGACCGGCGAGCAGGTGGGCGACGGTGTGCGGCGAGAGGGACGCGGCGTCGGGGGTGACCACCCGCAGGTCGGGCACGGAGCGCTCCATGAGCGCGGCGCGCGTGCCCTGGAAGACCATGCGCCCGGAGGCCAGGACCCCCAGGACCGAGGCCGTGCGGTCGATCTCGTCGAGCAGGTGGCTGGAGACCACGACGGTCACGCCCTCGTCGGCGAGGGAGACGAGCAGGTGGCGCACCTCCTCGATGCCGGCGGGGTCGAGGCCGTTGGTGGGCTCGTCGAGGACGAGCAGCTCGGGCTGGCGGGCCAGCGCCATCGCGATGCCCAGGCGCTGCTTCATGCCCAGCGAGTAGGTGCGTACGAGCCGGTCCTTGTGCTCGGTCAGGCGCACCAGGGCCAGGGCCCGGTCCACCTGCGCCTGCGACAGCTGGAGCATACGGGCGATGACCCGCATGTTCTCGGCGCCGGTGAGGTGGCCGTAACCGGGCGGCTGCTCGATCATCGAGCCCGTGCGGGCCATGAGCCCCGCACGCGTGGAGCGGGTCAGGGGCTGGCCCATGAGGGCGACCTCGCCGCGGGTGGGGGCCAGCAGTCCCAGGAGCATCTTCATCGTCGTCGACTTGCCCGAGCCGTTGGGGCCGAGGAAGCCGTAGACGGTGCCCCGCGGGACAACCAGGTTGAGGTCGGAGACGACGGTGCGCGCCTTGGCGCCGGTGCCGAAGGTCTTCGTCAGCCCGTGGGTGACGACGGCAAGGTCGCGGTGAATGGGGCGGACGGCGGCCGCGGCGGGCCGCTGCCGGGTCTGCGAGTGAGGACGAGGCTGGGTCTGCGGGTGAGGACGGGTCAGAGTGTGCTGTGCCATGGCCCTAAGACTTCCCGGCGCGCGGCCCGCAGTCGTCAGGCCGCGGTCTGATTCCGCCGGACCCCCCGCCATACCCGCCGGTCATACCCGGGTATGACGAGCCGCCGCGGCCGCCGTCGGTACGGTGGCGGGCATGACTCAGTCCCACAGCAGCGCGCGGCAGACTGCGCTCGGTCGTCTGCGTCAGCTGCCGCGTCCCGCGTGGCCGGATGTCGTCGCTGCCGTCCTGCTCGCCTACGTCGGAGCGTTGAACCTGCTCAGCCCCGTGACCGCGCCCGCCATCGTCCTCGGTGGTGCGGGGACGGGGACGGGTGTCTTCGCCGTGCTGGTGGCGGTGTGCTCCGTCTGCGTGCTCCTGCGCCGCGTCGTGCCGACGGCGAGTGTCACGATCACCTGCCTGGCCTGCGTGGTGCACCTGGCGTGCTTCGACACCCTGTCCACCCTCGTCGTCGGGGCGGGGCTCCTCGCCGTGGAGACGACGACGAGTCGGGTGCCGCGTCCCTGGGCCTGGGGTCTGCTGGCCTGCCAGGCGTCGGGTGCGGCGGTCGGGATCCTGCTTGCCTGGTACCGCTTCACCGAGGCGCAGATGGACCTGGCGCGGGCGACCTCCCTCATCGTCGTCGCGCTGGTGTGCATTACTGCGGCCGCCCTCGCCGGGCTGCTGCGACGACGCACCCGCGAGCGCCAGGAGCAGGCACGTGAGCGCCTGGAGCTGCTCACGCTCCAGCGTGAGACGGAGCGGCGCCTGGCCGTCGTCCAGGAGCGCAACCGCATCGCCCGCGACGTCCATGATCTTCTCGGGCACTCCCTGTCGGTCATCGGTATGCAGGCCGAGGGGGCTCGTGCGGTCCTGGCCAGCAGCCCGGCCGACGCCGAGCGCGCGCTGGCGGTCATCGGGGAGACGAGCCGACGGGCCGTCGACGACGTGCGCGCCCTGGTCGACGTCCTGCGCAGCGACGACGAGGAGAGCGGCCTGGCCGAGGCGGCCGGGGCCGCCGGTCCGGCTGAGGCGGCCGAGGCGCCCGGAGCGTCGCGCGCGACGGAGCACCCCGCCGGCAGCAGCCCTGCGGCGGGGAGCGAGCCCGCCTGGGGCGCCGAGCCGGGCGTCGGCGGGCTGGCCGGCCCCACGGGCCTGAACGAGCCGGGTGTTGAGGACGTGCCGGGACTTGTGGCGGGCGTGCGCGAGGCGGGCACCGCCCTCACGCTGCGGCTCACGGTCGGTGCCACGCTCCCCGCGCCGGTGAGCGCCTGCGTCTACCGGGTGGTGCAGGAGGCGCTGACCAACGCCGTGCGCCACGCCCCCGGCGGCGCGGTCGAGGTCGGCATCGACGTCACCGGGGAGCGTCTCGACCTCGTCGTGTCGAACACGGGCCCCGGCTCTGTCTCCGGCGCGGCCTCCGCCTCCGGCCCAGCCGCCGACGCCGCCTCCACCTCCGGTGCCTCCGGCGGCGGGTCCGGCCGCACCGGGCTGGGACTGGTGTCGATGACCGAGCGCGTGCACGCCGTCGGAGGTACCTTCACGGCCGGTGCCCTGCCCGACGGCGGCTGGCAGGTGCACGCCGTCGTCCCGCTGACCGGAGGAGAGCAATGAGTGCCGCGAGCACGGCCCCTATTCGTGTGGCCCTGACTGATGACGAGCCCCTGCTGACCGCAGGCCTGGCGATGATCCTCTCCGCCCAGGAGGACATGGAGGTGGTCTGGCAGGCCACCGACGGCGCCACGGCGCTGCGCCGGGCCGCGAGCGACCCGGTGGACGTCCTCCTCCTTGACGTGCAGATGCCCGGGATGGACGGTATTGAGACCACGCGGCAGCTGATTGCGGACGGCGTGCAGGGCAGGGTCGTCATCCTCACGACCTTCGACACCGACGGCTACGTGCTCGGGGCGATCGAGGCGGGGGCGGCCGGGTTCCTGCTCAAGAACACCCCACCGGCGGACCTGCTGGCGGCGATCCGCACGGTCCATGCCGGCGACAGCGTCATCTCGCCGGGTCCGACGCGGCGCCTGCTGACAGCGGTGCGCCAGGGGACCCGCGGGGGCGTGTACATGGGCGAGACCTCGGACGAGGGCGGTGAGGCACCGCTGCTGTCCGAGCTCACGGAGCGAGAGCGTGAGGTGCTGCGGCTCATCGCCCTGGGCCTGACGAACCAGGAGCTGTGCGACCGCCTGTGGCTGTCGATGACGACCGTCAAGACCCACGTGTCCCACCTTCTGGCCAAGACGGGGAGTCGTGACCGGGTCCAGCTCGTCCTCACCGCCATCCGCGCCGGGCTGGTCGACGTCGACACGGCCCTGTCCGAGGACGGGCGCTAGCCGGAGGGCCGCCCCGGGGAGGACGCCGGGGCCGGGCGCGGGCGGGGCCGTTGGCGCCCGGACGCCTGGGCTAGGCGCCGCCCGGCGGGCAGGTGCTGTCGCGCGCCACCAGGTGGGTGGGGATGACCACGTGCCGGCTGCCGTCGCGACGCCCGCTGGTGATCTGCTCGGCGATGAGCTCGACCATGGTGCTGCCGGCCCGGTGGAAGTCCTGGTGGACCGTCGTCAGTGCGGGGAAGGTGTACTCGCTCAGCGGCAGGTCGTCGAAGCCGACGACGGACACGTCCTGGGGGACGCGCCGCCCCTGCTCGTGCATGGCGCGGATGAGGCCGATGGCGACCTCGTCATTGGCGCAGAACACGGCTGAGACGCTCGGGTCCTGTGCCAGGCGGGCGCCCGCCCGGTAGCCGTCGGCGGCCTCCCAGCCCCCGGCCACGGGCGGCGGCGGGACGATGCCGGACTCCTCAAGCCTGCGGGCCCATGCCGCCTGCCGGACGGCGGCGGACTGTGAGTCCTCGGGGCCGGCGATGTGGTGGACGGTGCGGTGGCCGAGGTCGAGCAGGTGCCCGACGGCGGCGCGCACCCCTCCGACCTGGTCCGCGGAGGCCGAGGGGTAGTAGCCGACGAGCGTGGAGTCCGAGGAGGAGACGGGCAGGCCCGCTGGCAGGGACAGGTGCTCGTAGGTCGCTGTCCCGGCCTGGACGATGACGAGGCCGTCGATGGGCTGCTGGGCGAGCCGGACGAGAGCGTCGTGGACCTCGTCGGCCTCGGGGTGGCTGACCTGGGAGACGATGACCGAGTAGCCCAGCTCCTTGGCGGCCTCGAGGACGCCGTCTGTGGTGCGGCACTCGCCGGTGCGCTGGATCTGCTGCGTGAGGACCCCGATGATCCGCAGCGAGCCGGTGCGCAGGGCCCGGGCGGCGTGGTTGGGCGTGTACCCGAGCTGGTCCATCGCCTGCAGGACGGTCTGGCGGGTCGAGGGCCGGACGTTGTCCGCGCCCCGCGAGACCCGGGAGACCGTCTGGGGGGAGACGCCCGCGAGCCGGGCGACGTCGTCGATCGACGGAGACCGTCTTGTGCTCCCAGCTGCTGCCATATCCCGACGTTATCAAGCGCGGGGCCCGGCATGGACACGGCTGGGCGCCTGGCTCCTGGACCACGAGCAGGCAGGCTCTCGCACGCGGCTCGCAGGAGCGGCCGGCGGTGGGCGCGACGCCTCCCTCCAACCCTGGATGGCGACGATGCCATGACGTCATCGGTTGTCTGTTCTTTATGGTTAGTACTGTACGAGTTGGTGGCGTTGGGGATACGATGGCATCGTCGCCATCGAGCGGAGATGGCGCGGTCGCTCCCGTTACCTTGTTGGTGGTCCTGGGTGGTCCGGGGCCGGGCCAGTTGCTGTGGG
>CALEXZ010000157.1 GCA_937926195.1 uncultured Actinomyces sp. | reverse complement strand
AGCGTCCGGCTGCTGCGGGTGACAACACCCCCCGGATCATCTACGGACAGGGGCACGACATCATGCCCACAGCAACTGGCCCAGCCCCGGACCACCCAGGACCACCAACAAGGTAACGGGTGTGAGGGGGCTGGGTTTGTGTGTGCCGCAGGAGGGGTTGGTGGGTTCGTCTGCTGACACCAAGGTGGCCTCGGTTCCCTGCCCGCCGGTGGAGGTGGCCCCGCCTGTGTCGGTGGGGGGTGTGCCTGTGGTGGTGAGTGTCTCGGACGTGTCGACGTTGTTGGTGGAGGGCTCGGGCCTGGTGCGTCAGCCTCCGGGTGACATGGTGATCGTGACCAAGGACCTCATCGTCTACACCGACCCCTCGTCTCGTACCCTGTCGACGACGGTGGGTGGCACGCCGGTGTCGGTGGCGGTGAGCCTGACGACGTCGTGGAGCGCGACCTTCAGTGTGGAGGGTGGCCCGCCCCAGCCGGTGAGCGGGACGGTCACGACCACCGAGACCTCCGCCCCCTTCGACCTCGTACGCCTGGTGGGAGTGCTCACCGACGACGCCGAGGAAGCCCAAGGCCACTAGCCCCGTGGCATCACCGCACGCACTCGTGTCGTGACACCGGGCAGCCGGGGACCAACCGGACACGGAACCGCCCTCCTTCGTGCCCCCGCACTCGTCCTACGCCGTCCTCGGTCCCCGGTGCCTCACCGACCATGCGCGCCGGGCGCTCTCCAAGGCAGCGGGTAGGACAACCAGCATCCGCTCAACGTCCTGCGCCGTCGTCGTGCGCCCCATCGACAGGCGCAGCGTCGCCCGAGCCGCCCGCTCACCCCGCCCCATCGCCAGCAGCACGTCACTGGGCTGGAACACACCCGCGTGACAGGCCGACCCCGCGGAGGCGTCGATCCCCGCCAGGTCCAGCGCCATGAGCAGGGACTCCGCCTCCGCCTCCTCCACCCACAGGTGGGCCGTACCCGGAAGGTGGGCGACACCGTCGGGCAGCGTCGCGTGCACACCCTCGATCGCCGTCGCCCCCGCAAGCAGACGAGAACGCAGGCGCTCCAGCCGCCTCGCCTCCGCCTGACGCTCGGCGACCGCCAGCTCAACGGCCAGGGCCAGGGCACGGGCACCAACCACGTCCTGGGTGCCCGAGCGCAGACCGCGCTCCTGCCTGCCCCCGCCCGTCACCGGGGTGAGCACGAGGTCACGCCGGGCCACCAGCGCACCCACACCGACCGGCGCCCCCAGCTTGTGCCCGCTCAGACTCATCGCGTCCAGACCCCAGCCGTGGAAGTCCACGGCAACCCTCCCCAGCGCCGCGACGACGTCGGAGTGGACGGGCACGTACCCGGCCCGGTCCGGGCGGGTCACCCCGGTGGCCTTGCGCACACAGTCCACCAGCCCGGCGACGTCCTGGACGACCCCGGTCTCGTTGTTCGCCGTCATCACCGACACGAGGCTCGCCGGTGAGCCCGTGCCCGCCAGCTCACGGCGCACCGACCCGAGCTCCACCCGGCCGGCCCCGTCAACCTCCAGCAGCCCCAGATCGGCCCCGAGCTCGGAGGCGGCCGTACGCGCCGTGTCTAGGACTGACGGGTGCTCGATCGGAGAGACGACCAGCCGGCCGCCCGCCACCGCACGCGCCCTGCCACAGACCACAAGCGCGTTGGCCTCCGTCCCGCCGGAGGTGAACACGACCTCGTGGGCGTCCACGCCCAGGGCCTGCGCCAGGCGCGAGCGCGCCTCGGCGAGCAGGGCAGCCGCACGACGTCCGGCCGAGTGCTGCGCCGAGGGATTCGCCTCCGGCCGGGCAAGATCCTGCGCCATCTGCTCGGCGACTGCCGGGTGCACAGGAGTGGTGGCCGCGTGATCGAGGTAGGTCATGCGCCGAGCCTGTCACGATCCCGGCCATTGCCGGATCCTCACAGCAGGGACGTGTCACGCGCTGGCGCCGTGCCGCCGCAGTCTTCGGAGCCAGGCAGGTGGGGGCAGGGCAATGGCCTGGATCGTGACACGACGGCGGCCGACGCGCTTGCCTAGGCTGACCGCCATGACCCCCGGCCCCACGACTCGCTCCCTGTCACGCGCCACCACCGACCGAGACGCCCTGAGACGCAGCCGCCCCGGCCTGCTGGAGGAGCTGGCCGCTGACCCCGCCACCCGCCTGGTCCTCGTCGACTGCCGCGGCCGCGTGAGCCTCGACGCCCCCGCCCAGTTCGCCGACCTGCCCCAGCACGGACTCACCCCCTTCCACGAGCCGGACCCGCAGACCGTGCTTGAGCTCGCGCCCGTGAGCGCCGCGGACGTGAACCTCACCGGCCTGGACACCTACTACCTCGGGTGCGAGCGCGACCCGTCGGCAGAGCAGGCACCCACCTGCTGGCTGGCGGTGGTCCTGCCCGAGGACGCGCCCGTGACCGACGCCGAGGGCGCCGCCCGCCCCCACGCCGACCTGGAGGCCCTGGTGGCCCGCTACCCGCTGTCCGCGCTGCGTGCCGTGGGCGCCCAGCTCAGCGCCCGCGCCGCCGGTCTCGCCACGCCGGCGGTCGCCCTGGCGGCCTGGCACGCCTCGCACCGCTTCTGCCCCGCGTGCGGCGCGCGCACCACCTCCGCCGAGGCCGGCTGGGCGCAGCGCTGCACGGGATGTGGCCGGGCGTCCTTCCCCCGTACGGACCCGGCGGTCATCACGGCCGTCACCGACGACGATGACCGCATCGTCCTCGTACACGGTGCGACCTGGGAGGCGGGGCGCTTCTCCACCATCGCAGGCTTCGTCGAGGCGGGGGAGTGCGCTGAGGCGGCGGTCATGCGTGAGGTCGCCGAGGAGACCGGACTGAGGGTCGCCTCCGTCGAACACATCGCCACCCAGCCGTGGCCCTTCCCCCGCTCCCTCATGCTGGGCTACCGGGCCCGGCTCGTGCCCGGGGAGCGTCTGGCGCACCCCGACGGCGAGGAGGTCACCGACGTGCGCGTCCTGTCGCGCGAGGCGCTGGTCGCGCAGGTCGCTGACGGGCGGCTCGTCCTTCCTGGGCCGACCTCGATCGCGCGCATGCTCATCGAGGACTGGTACGGCGGTCCGATCGGACGGTGAGGCAGGCCCCGCCCGGCCCGTCGGTGCTGCGCGCCTGCCCGGTGCCGGCCCAGCCGACTCGGCTGTGAGAACACGTCACTGGCGCGTGGCAGGCTGGTCCCGATGAGCCCGCACGATGCCCCCACGCCCCCGCGCAGCCCGCAGGAGCTGCTGGACGCCCTCGACCCCGACCAGCGGGAGGTCGCCGAGCACCTGGAGGGCCCGATGTGTGTGCTCGCCGGCGCGGGCACGGGCAAGACCCGCGCCATCACCTACCGCATCGCCCACGGGGTGGTCGCCGGCGTCTACGAGCCCACCCAGGTCCTGGCCGTGACCTTCACGGCGCGCGCCGCCGGGGAGATGCGCTCGCGCCTGCGCGACCTGGGGGTGGGTGGTGCCCAGGCCCGCACCTTCCACTCCGCGGCGCTGCGCCAGCTCGACTACTTCTACCCCTCGGCCATCGGAGGACGGCGCCCCGAGCTCGTCGAGCACAAGGCCGGCCTCGTCGCCGTCGCGGCCCGCCGGGTCGGACTGCCCTCGGACCGCGCCCTCGTACGTGACCTGGCCGCGGAGATCGAGTGGGCCAAGGTCCAGATGCTGCGACCCGAGGACTATCCCGAGCGGGTGCGCCAGCTGCGCCGCGAGGCGCCGGCCGCCCTCGCCCCGGAGGAGGTCTCACGCCTGTACGAGGCCTATGAGACCGCCAAGTCCGAGCGCGGCGTCATGGACTTCGAGGACGTCCTGCTGTCCATGGTCGGGATCCTGCGCTCGCGCTCGGACATCGCCGCCCAGGTGCGCGGGCAGTACAAGCACTTCGTCGTCGACGAGTACCAGGACGTCTCGCCGCTCCAGCACCGTCTGCTGCAGCTGTGGCTGGGCCCGCGGCGCCGGCAGCTGTGCGTCGTCGGCGATGTCTCCCAGACGATCTACTCCTTCACGGGTGCGAGTCCTGCCTACCTCACGGGCTTCGCCCAGGAGTTCCCCGGTGCCCGCACCGTGCGCCTGACTCGCGACTACCGCTCCACGCCGCAGGTCGTGTCCCTGGCCAACACGGTCCTCACCGGTGGCCGGGGCAGGCGCGTGGGCGGGCTGCCCACGGGCGCGGTCGAGCTGGTCGCGCAGCGTCCCAGCGGCCCCGCCGTGCGCTTCGACGCCTATGACGACGACGAGGCCGAGGCCGCCGGAGTCGTCGCCCACGTCCAGCGCCTGGCTGCGGCCGGGGTGACGTTGAGCGAGATCGCTGTCCTCTACCGCACGACCGCGCAGTCGGAGGTGCTGGAGCAGGCGCTCGCGCAGGCGGGCATCGGCGTGCTCGTGCGCGGCGGCACGCGCTTCTTCCAGCGCCCGGAGGTCAGACGCGCGATGGTCCTGCTGCGCGGGGCGGCCCGCACCGAGGCCGCGACCCTCAGCGGGGACCTGAGCGAGGACGTGCGGACGGTGCTCTCACGTGAGGGCTGGTCCGCCACCCCGCCCGCTCAGCGTGGCGCGGTGCGTGAGCGCTGGGACTCTCTCAACGCCATCGTCGAGCTGGGGGACCAGCTCGCCCAGGTGCGGGGGACGGGACTGGCGGGACTCGCCCGTGAGCTGGAGGACCGGGCCGAGGCTCAGAACGCCCCCACCTACGACGGCGTCACCCTGTCGACCATCCACGCCGCCAAGGGCCTGGAGTGGGACGCCGTCCTCGTGGTCGGCGCCAGCGACGGGCTGCTGCCTATCAGCCTTGCCGAGGGACCCGAGGAGATCGAGGAGGAGAAGCGGCTGCTCTACGTGGCCGTCACCCGTGCCCGCGAGCACCTCGTGCTGTCCTACGCGCGCGCCCGCCACGTCGGCGGCAGGGCGGCACGCAAACCCACCCGCTTCCTGTCCTCGTCGTGGCCGACGGCCGACGACGCCCAGGACGTGCGCCGCCGATCCTCTGCCTCGGCGAGGACCTCGCGCAGGCAGGCTCTTGAGGAGTTCCTTGAGGAGAACGACGCCTCCACGGTCGCCCTGTTCGAGACCCTGCGCGAGTGGCGTGCCGGTGTCGCCAAGGAGCGCAGCCACCCGGCCTACACGGTGTTCCCGGACGTCACCCTGCAGTCGATCGCGATCATCAAACCGCGGTCCCTGCCGCAGCTGTCCGCCGTCCACGGCGTCGGTGCCGTCAAGCTCAAGGAGTACGGGGGAGAGGTCCTCAGGCTCGTGGCCGCCCACGAGACCTCCCAGCAGGACGACGGGGCCTGAGCCTGCGCCGGGAGCGTGGGGCGGGCGCGGATCCGGAGGGCTCGGCGAGGACCTGGCTACAGGTGCAGTCCGGGTGCGGCTCCCACCGGCGCACCAGCCCCAACGGGTCGTCGGCGCCGACCTCGACGCTCGTCCTGCGCCAGCGCCGCGGTGCGTCACCCAGGCAGTCGAGCACGGCCCGCGCCGCCAGGGCGGCGGCCTGCTCAACGAGCAGGCCCTCCACGGGCGCAGGAGGCAGCAGCATCTCCTGCAGCGCGAGCTGCGGCCAGGCCGGGTCGGCGTCCGTCTCGTGAAGCCCGAGGCAGGTGGGGCACAGGGCCCGGTCGGGCTCAAGCGCGGGCCCCACGCGCACGGACAGCGGGCGCACGAGGACCGGCAGGTGAGCGAGCCCGGACTGGGTGACGGCGCGCGCCGAGACCGGGTGGATGACGTAGTCGTCCACGGTCACCGCCAGGGCCGGCTCGACGCCGCGGCGCAGCCCGCCCACCACTCCCGTCGTCCCGAAGGGCGCCACCGTGCCCAGGCCGGCGGCAGACAGCAGGGCCGTCAGACGCGCGGTGACGGGCCCCCGGCCGTGCACGAGCACGGCACAGCGCGACAGGTACTGGGCCCGCTCCTGGGCGTCGACGCCGAGCGCCTCCCAGTGCAGCAGGTCGGGGTCTGTGGGCAGGACGTCGTCGTCGACGAGGACACCCAGGCGTGCCAGCTCGGTGAGCAGCTCCTGCACCCGTTCGGGAGCCACCGTGCTGCGGCGGGTGCGGCGCAGGATGCCGCCGTCGCGTGAGCGCTCACTCAGGCGCAGCAGCAGGGAGCTCTCCTCCTCGCTGAGGCCCGTGAGGACCGGCGACCGGCCGGGTTCCGCCCCGACCTGGACCTCGCCGTCGCCGCGTCGTAGCACGCTCGCCTGGCCGCGCAGTCTCATCGTGCCTCCTCGGTCAGGGCCCGCCGTCGGGCCGTGTACGAGGAGCGTCCCACTGGCGGTCGTCGCCCGGCCAGGGGTGCGGCCGTGCCTGTGGATAACCTGCGGGGGACGACCAACGACGAGGCTTGACGCGTTGCTGCTCGCCGCCCGGAGGCGGCCCGGCATCGGGGCGGCTCGACGCGGTGCGGCACCGCCGTCGGACCGACCTCAGCCGGTGGCCTGGCAGCTCGGCAGGGAGCCGGTCTGCCCCGAGGCGATCGCCTCGACGGCCTCCACCGCCTCGTGCAGGGTGGACACGGACACCACCGTCATGCCCTCGGGCTCGTGGCCGACGACCTCGTCGCAGTTGTCGGCGGGGGCGAGGAACCACGTCGATCCGGCGTGGGCGGCGCCGAGCATCTTCTGGCGGATCCCGCCGATCGCCCCGATGTGGCCGTCGACGTCGATCGTGCCCGTGCCCGCGACGTCCTGGCCCCCGGTGAGACTGCCGGGGGTGAGCGCGTCGACGATCCCCAGGGCGAACATCGATCCGGCGCTCGGTCCGCCCACGGAGTCCAGGCCGAACTGTGCACTGACGTCGGAGTTCGCCCGCATGCTCAGCCTGACGCCAAGCAGCGAGCCCTCGATGTCCTCGCTCGCCCCCGCCTGCTGCGGGGAGAGCGTCGTGACCTCGACGTCAATCAGCGTGCCGCCGCGATCGACCGTGAGGGTGACGTCGGTGCCGGGGGCCGTCCGGGCCAGGAACTCACGCAGCTGGGTGTAGCTGCTGATCTCGGTCCGCTCGCCGTCGACCGTGATCGCGGTGAGCACGTCTCCGGCGGCAAGGTCGGCCTGAGCCTGTGCCTCAGAGACGCTGTAGACCTCCAGGGTGATGCTGTCGGCCAGACCGGTCTCCACGAGTGCGGCGGTGACGGCGGCCGACTGGGAGGAGTCCATCTCGGCCTGGTTGAGCGTCTCGACCTGCTGGGCAGTCAGCTTCTTCGGGCACACGAGGTCGCGGTCGAGCACCGTCGCCTCGTCGTCGAGCCAGGCGCCGAGCACGTCCAGGAAGGTCACGGGGTAGCCGGGACAGCCGCGCACTGAGACCGTGGTCATGCGCAGGGCACCGTCGGCGGGGTAGGTGTCGGCTCCCGTGACGGAGATGACCGGCGTGCCCGTCGGTGTGTTGCCCGAGTCCGGCTGCCCCTCGTCGACGTCGCCGAGCACGTTCCAGGTCGGTCCTGGCGTCTCGATGACGTAGTCGACCGGCACGGTGGCCGCCGCGACGACGACCGCGAGGGCGAGGACGACGGGAACGGCGATGAGCGCCACGCGCTTCCACCGACGACGGCGGGCTGAGCCCGAGGCCGGTGGGGCGGTGTCCTCCGAGGCGGCAGGAGCGTCGGTGTCGGATCCGGTGAGGTCGTCAGGCGGAAGGAGGTCAGTCACGCCCCCCATCATGGTGCACCTGCCTGAGAACGGGGCGCAGGGGACCCGGCGGGGTGGGGACCGGTCCCCGGTGAGGTGGCGTGCTCCGACCGCGGCGACGGCGGAGGCACCCGCCACAGGCCCCGCCAGGCCGCTGCGGCCGCCGGCCGCCGGGATCGCCCTCAGCGTGCTCACGGCCTGCGTTCAGAAACGTCCAGGGTGGCGTGGCAGGCTGTCGTCGCGACCTCAGCGGGGCTCGACGCGCCCCGCCGCACGAGTGTGTCGGCCACGCCGCACCGGGAAGGACCCTGATGAGCAGCGCCAGCGACCCCGCTCCCGACCCCTTCGACCAGATCGAGCAGGTCCTCGCCTCCCTGTTCGGCGCGGACGTCGCCGCTGACGCGGTGAGCGCGCTGCGCGCCTCCGGCGTGAGCCCCGACGACCTCGTGCAGGCGGGAGCGCTGCCGGACCTGTCCCAGGTGAGCCCTGGACAGCTCATGGCCCTGCAGGCCCAGATGCAGCAGATGATGGCCTCCTCCACCGGTGAGGCCGTCAACTGGACCATGGGCAAGGACCTCGCCGTCCAGACCGCTCGCGAGGCGGGCGACCCCGTCGTGACGGCCGCCGTCGCCGAGACCACGCGGGGCGCGCTCTCGGTGGCGGACCTGTGGCTTGACACCGCCACCGAGCTCATGCCCGCGCCCGGGGCCCGCGAGGCGTGGACGCGACAGCAGTGGGTCGAGCGCACGCTCAGCACCTGGCAGGCCGTCTGCGCCCCGGTCGCCGAGGCGGTTACCAGCGCTCTCGCCGAGGCCCTTGAGCGTCAGACCGAGCAGCTCGCCGCGGTCGGCGAGCATGACGACGCCGCCCGCAAGCTCGGGGCACTGGGGGGTGTCATGCGCTCCATGGCAGGCACCGCCTTCGGGATGCAGCTCGGTCACGGTGTCGGTCGGCTGGCCGCCGAGGCGGTCTCCGCCACCGACGTCGGCCTGCCCCTGACTGACAAGCCGGGCACGGCACTCGTGCCTGCGGGCGTGGCGGACTTCGCCGAGGGGCTTGAGGCCGACGAGGAGCAGGTCCGCCTCTTCCTGGCGGTGCGTGAGGCCGCCACCGCGCGCCTGTACGCGCACGTGCCGTGGCTGCGCGGCCAGGTGCTCGGGGCGCTGGAGGCCTACGCCAGGGAGATCCGTATCGACACCCAGGCCGTCGAGGAGGCCATCTCGCAGGTGGACCCCTCCGATCCTGAGGCGCTGCGCCGAGCCCTCGAGGCGGGCGTGTTCGCCCCCCAGGAGACGCCGGCGCAGAAGGCCGCCCTGGAGAGCCTGGAGACGCTGCTTGCCCTCGTCGAGGGGTGGGTGGAGGTCGTCACCGCGCGAGCCACCGCGCCTCACCTGCCGCGGGCCGTGGCCCTGCAGGAGATGCTGCGCCGTCGGCGCCTGGCGGGCGGGGCGGCGGAGCAGGTCTTCGCGCGTCTCATCGGCCTGAGGTTCCGGCCACGGCTCGTGCGTGAGGCCGCACGCCTGTGGCAGAGGCTGGGTGCGGAGGTGGGCGACGCTGAGCGCGACGCCTTCTGGCTGCACCCGGACGTCATGCCGACGGCGGCCGAGCTCGCCAGCCCCGACGACTTCCTCACGATGCGGCGGGCCGCCGCCGACATGGAGTCCGAGATCGATGCGGACCTGGCCTCCCTGCTGGACGGCACGCTCGGCTACGCCGAGGGGGTGCGTGACGCCGACGCGTCGGCGGGCGGGCCGACTGACGCTCTAGCGGACGGGCCGACGGCGGGGGACGCGTCCTCCGACGAGGAGGGGGAGCAGGACCCCGGCGAGCGCGGCTGAGCTCAACCGTGGCACGCCGCACGGTGTGCCACGGAGCCTCAGTCCAGGGTGCTGCGCAGGGCCTCGACGAGAGCCGGGACGAGAGCCTCGCCCTGGGTGACGTTGGCGTCGTCGTCCTGCCGGCGCCCGCGCGCCGCGCACCAGGACTCGCCTGAGCGCAGGACCCCCACGACCAGACGCACGTCGTTCGTCCCGGGGTCCTGGCGCATGAAGGCCAGCCGCTGCGCCGCGTCCTGGATCGAGGCCGCCCGCTGCTGGACCTCGGGCGGCACCGTCATCTGCTCGACACTGAGGACGACGCCGTCGACCGTCTGCGGCCAGGCGAGCTGGCCGAGGAGCTCCTCGAGGTTGGCGGAGGCCGGCAGCGCCTCCTGCTCGACGACGGTCAGCGCCGTCGGGTCCTGCCTGGCCTGCGCGAGGGCGGCGGCGTCGAGCACGGTCGCCAGGGCCGGGTCCTGGGCCAGTGCCGCGGCGGTACGTACGAGAGCGAAGACACCGACGGGCGCGTCCCAGCCCCGGCGGGCGACGTGGGACTCGACCTCGACGACGACACGGGCCAGGGAGGCGTGCTGGGGGCTGAGCCGGGTGCTGGGGTCGGACATGACCCGCAGCCTAGGCCAGGGCCGCCGCGTGCCGAGCGCGGCCCGGTCCGGCCGCGGCCCGGCCCGAGCGCGGCCGGGCCCGAGCGCGGCTTGGCGCCAGGGGACGGACGCCTTTGGCTGTGCTGGGGGGTCGTGCGACGATACTTGGACCACGCCCCCGGTGAGCCCGGGGGCAACGTGCCGCTGCGCGGCGCAGATGCTGCCAAGACGACGGAGTGTTCCTGTGAGCATGAGGCCCGACGACGAGTTCCCCGACAAGCCCGACGACGAGTCCGGACCGACCGGATCCGAGTCCATGAGCCGTGAGGACCGGGTCCGCAACGGCTTCTTCCAGTCCGACGGCACCCGGCGCCCCGCTCGCGGCGACGACGGCCGCGAGGACGAGGAGGCCGACGAGGAGGCCGACGAGGACGGGACCGTCCCCCCGGCGTCGCCCTTCGGCTTCGATCCCGCCGCCGTCTTCGGCTTCGGTGCCGCAGGCGCTCAGCGTGCACGCAGGGCCCGCGCCGCCCGGTCATCGGGCTCGGGCTCCTCCGGTGGGAACGGGCGCACCGCCCGCCCGGGCAGGCCCGGGCCCGCGCGTCCGGGACCCCTGGCCTGGACCGTCTTCATCCTGGCTGTGGCGGGCCTGCTCATCGGCTTCTTCGCACGCACGTGGACCGAGGTCCTGTGGTTCAACCAGCTCGGTTTCGCCCGGGTCCTGTGGACCCAGTGGATCGCGGCGGGGGCGCTCTTCGCCGTCGGCTTCCTGCTCATGTTCGGTGCCATGAGCTGGGCGATGCGCTCGGCCTACCGCGCCCGCGAGATCGGGATGCCCTACGACGAGGCCGCCCGCAACCTTGAGGCCTACCGCACGGCCGTGGAGCCGCTGCGTCGGCCGCTGCTGTGGGCGGTGCCCGCGGTGCTCGCCCTGTTCACCTCCGGCTGGTACCTCGCCCCTCACTGGCAGGAGGTGCTCCTCGCGTTCAACTCGCAGTCCTTCGGTGTCAGCGACCCGGAGTTCGGCTATGACGTGTCCTTCTACGTCTTCATCCTTCCGGCGCTGACGACCGTTGTCGGCTTCCTCAGCAAGGTGGTGGTGCTCTCCGGGCTCTCGAGTGCGGCCGTCCACTACCTGTACGGCGGGATCTCGGTCGCGCGCAGCCCGCACTTCACCCGCACCGCGCGTACGCACCTGGCTCTCTTCCTGGCCGTGTACGCCCTGCTGCGCGGTGCCCGCTACTGGCTCAGCCGCTACGAGGCGCTGTACGCCTCGGGCATCAAGTTCGACGGCGCCGGCTACACGGCCGTGCACGCCTCGATCCCGGCCGACGCGATCCTGGCGGCCATCAGCGTTGTCATCGCCGTGCTGTTCCTGCTGTCCGTGCGCTCGAACTCCTGGCTCCTGCCGGTGACCGGCGTCGTCGTCATGGTCGTCTCCGCGCTGATCGTTGGTACGGGCTACCCGCTGGTCATCCAGCGCTTCGTCGTCGAGCCCAACGCCCAGCGTCAGGAGGCCCAGTACATCGACCGCAACATCCAGGCGACGCTCGCCGCCTACGGGCTGGGTGACATCGAGACCACGGCCTATGACGCGGTCACCACCGCCCAGGCGGGCCAGCTCAAGGAGGACGCCGAGTCGACGACATCGATCCGCCTGCTGGACCCCAGCCTCGTGTCCCCGACCTTCCGCCAGCTGCAGCAGAACAAGCAGTACTACTCCTTCGCCAGCTCGCTCAACGTCGACCGGTACAGCGTCGACGGCGTCAGTCGTGACACCGTCATCGCGGTGCGCGAGCTCAACCTGGACGGCCTCGACGCCGGGCAGCGCACGTGGATCAACGAGCACACCGTGTACACCCACGGCTACGGCGTCGTGACGGCGCACGGCAACACGGTGGCCTCCGGCGGGTACCCGTCCTTCTGGGAGGGGGGCATCCCCTCGTCCGGAGACCTTGGTGAATACGAGCCGCGTATCTACTTCGGCCGGTCCTCGCCGTCGTACTCCATCGTCGGGGGTGACGACGGCGGTCACCCGCGCGAGCTCGACTACCCCGACGACGCCTCCGACTCCGGCCAGGTCAACACGACCTTCGCCGGCGACGGCGGGCCCGACGTCTCCAACCCGTGGAACCGCCTGCTGTACGCGGTCAGGTTCCAGGAGATGAACATCCTGTTCTCCGCCGAGGTGCGTGACGGCTCGCAGATCCTCTACGACCGTGACCCCGCCGGGCGCGTGAGGAAGGTGGCGCCCTGGCTGACCCTGGACGGCAATCCCTACCCGGCCGTCGTCGACCACGACGACGACCCCTCCACCCCCAAGCGGGTCGTGTGGATCATCGACGGGTACACGACGACGAACAGCTACCCGTACTCGCAGCACGAGTCACTCGCCTCCGCCATGGCCTCGGCCGAGGGGGACGCCTACCTGCTGGGGGCGCCCGAGGAGTCCAACTACGTGCGCAACTCGGTCAAGGCGGTCGTCGACGCCTATGACGGCTCGGTGACCCTGTACGAGTGGGACGAGCAGGACCCGGTGCTCTCGGCCTGGGAGTCGGTCTTCCCCGGCTCGGTGACGCCCCTGAGCGAGATGAGCGCGGACCTCATGGCGCACATGCGCTACCCGGAGGACCTGTTCAAGGTCCAGCGCACGATCATGGCGAGCTACCACGTGACCGATGCGGACGAGTTCTACTCCGGCGGTGACTTCTGGAAGGTCCCCGACGACCCGACGACCGAGAAGGAGGGCCCGCAGGAGCCCTACTACCTCACCTTGCAGATGCCGGACCAGGAGTCGGCCTCCTTCTCCCTGTCCAGCGTCTACATCATCGGCGGTAACACGGACCGCAACGTGCTCACCGGTTTCATCGCCGTCGACTCCGAGACCTCCTCGGGGAAGCCGGGGGTGCGCAACCCTGACTTCGGGCGGATCCGTCTGCTGGAGCTGCCGCGCTCGTCGAATGTGGCCGGTCCCGGCCAGGTGCAGAACAACTTCGACTCCGACGCGGCCGTCTCACAGGTGCTCAACCTCCTAAGCCAGCAGGGGTCGGAGGTCATCAAGGGCAACTTGCTCACCTTGCCCGTGGGAGGGGGACTGCTGTACGTGCAGCCGGTGTACGTCCAGTCCTCGTCGGACACGAAGTACCCGCTGCTACGCAAGGTCCTCGTCTACTTCGGCGACCAGGTGGGTTTCGCGGATACCTTGTCCGAGGCCCTCGACCAGGTCTTCGGCGGGGACTCGGGGGCGACCACCGGTGAGGAGGTGGTTGACGGCGATGCCGCCGCCGCTAACGACACCTCGGAGAACGTCGACGACGGGTCCGGCGGGACCGCGGCTCCGACGCCGACACAGGGCAGTGCGGAGCCGGAGCCTGCGGCGCCTACCGCGACGGCGGCTCCCACAGGCACCGGCTCAGGGGACCCGCGGGCGGACCTCGATGCGGCGCTGGCAGACGCTCAGACGGCGATGTCGGACGCGGACGCGGCGCGCGCCTCTGGTGACTGGGCGGCCTACGGCCAGGCGCAGGAGCGGCTGAGTGACGCCATCAACCGGGCGGTTGCTGCCCAGCGTCAGATCAACGGCGAGGGCTGAGGGCGCGGGCCCGGGCGGTGCGCCCGGGCCCGCGGCCCTTCGAGCAGCCTGGCTCACACGTGGGTGAGCAAGGGCACGGCTCGCCGGTTTGAGTTCGTGGGGTGCTCCGGCCTAGAGTTGGTCTCACCGACGCGGGGTGGAGCAGTTCGGTAGCTCGCCGGGCTCATAACCCGGAGGTC
>CALEXZ010000156.1 GCA_937926195.1 uncultured Actinomyces sp. | reverse complement strand
GCCGCGCCCTCGGCCGCCGCTGCGGCACCGGCCGGCCCGAGCCCCGCGCGCCGGTCGGCGGCCTCGACCGGCGCGGGAGCACGCCCGGTGGACTGGCTGAGGGAGGCGGAGTCCTCCGCGAACACGGGTGAGTGGACGCGACCGGCACGACCGACGTGGTCCTCCCGGGACAGCGCGACCTCCTCAGCAGCCACCGCCTCCGACGAGCCCCCGATCTCGTCGGCCGCCTCACCCGTGCCCGTCAGCGCCGCCTCACCCGAGACCCAGGCGACGGACCTCGTGACCTCCGACACGCCGGAACCGGCCCAGCCCGCCCCGTCGGCAACCGCGGACACGCTCTTCTCCCACCACGGAGGCCACTCCCCGTCCTCCGCCCGCCGTCGGCGCCGCCGCCGGCGACTGGTCAGCACCCTCATCGTGCTCGTCGTCCTGTCCGCCACCGTCGCGGCCGGTGCCTTCGCCATCCGCGGCCTCGGCCTGCTCGACCCGAGCCCCGAGCCCACCGAGGACACCAGCACGTGGACGGCCCCGTCACCCACCCCCACAGGCCCCGCCGTCGTCAGGCCCGACTACACGGGCTTCGACCCCGCACACGTCATCGACGACGACGTCTTCTTCGACTCCACCTCGATGACCCTGGAGGAGGTCACCGCCTTCATCAACCGGGTCAACAAGGGGTGCGTCCCCGGCGACGACGGCACCCCCTGCCTGGCCGACCTCGTGATCGCCACCGAGACCCGCGAGCCCGGTCCGGGCTGTGCCGGGGGCTACACCGGCTCCGAGGGCGAGACCGCCGCCGAGGTCATCACCAACGTCGCCACCTCCTGCGGCATCAGCCCCCGCGTGCTGCTCGCCCTCATCCAGAAGGAGCAGGGCCTGCTCACCGCCTCCGGCGACACCCTCACCGCCCACGACTACGAGGCCGCCGCGGGCTACGCCTGCCCTGACGGCGGGGCCTGCGACCCCGAGCACGCAGGCTTCTTCCGCCAGCTCTACGGGGCCGCAGCCCAGTTCCAGCGCTACCACCAGGACCCGACGGCCTACGCGGTGGTCGCAGGCCAGACGACGACGCTCGGCTACGCCCCGAGCGAGACCTGCGGCACCGGGGAGGTCACCCCGGTCAACCAGGTCACCGCCAGCCTCTACAACTACACCCCCTACCTGGTCAACGACGCTGCCTGGAAGGGCGGGGACAGGTGCACCACCTGGGGCACCCTCAACTTCTACGGCTACTACCGCACCTGGTTCGGCGACCCCACCCCCTCCACCGCCGACTGAGTCCGGCACCGGGATGTGACCGCCTGCGGGCGCGGCGCGCAGCGTGCTCGCCGCTGCCGCGAGGCCCGTCGTGACAGGATGACCGCATGCCGCTGCCCGAGATCCTCGCCTCCGTCTGGGTGACGCTCGAGTACGCCATCAAGATCGCCGCTCTGGGCACGGTCCCCGAGAACCGACGCCCCTCCTCGTCGACCGCCTGGCTCCTGCTCATCTTCCTGCTGCCCGTCGTCGGCCTGCCCTTGTACATCTTCCTCGGCAGCCCCTGGATCCACGGCCGCCGTCGGGAGCAGCAGGTGACCGCCACGGAGAGCACCCTGCGCATCACCGCCGCCCTGCCTGACGCTCCCGACGGAGCCCGGCCCGGCACGCACCTGGCCTCCGTGCTGCGAATGAACCGCAGGCTCACCGGACTGCCCTGCGTGACGGGGGAGGCCGTCGCCCTGCACGCCGACGCCGCCGACACCTACGCCGCCATGGCCCGGGTGGTGGACGCCGCCGAGAACCACGTCCACGTCGAGTTCTACATCCAGTCCTGGGACGAGGTGACCGAGGTCTTCTACCGCGCCCTGGAGCGCGCCGCCGCCCGCGGTGTCAAGGTCCGCCTCCTCGTGGACCACCTCGGCTCACGCAAGTACCCGGGCTGGGGTGCACTGGGCCAGCGCTGGGAGGCGGCGGGCATCCAGTGGCGGCTCATGATGCCCCTGCTGCCCCACAAGCGGCGCTTCCGCCGCCCCGACCTGCGCAACCACCGCAAGCTCTTCATCGTCGACGGCCGCACCGCCTTCATCGGCTCCCACAACATCATCGACCCCAGCTACCGCCTGCGTTCCAACGTCCGGGCGGGGCGGGTGTGGCACGACCTGTCCGTCGAGGTCACCGGCGACGTCGTCCTGGAGGCTCAGGCCGTCTTCGCCATGGACTGGTACTTCGAGGCCGGCGAGCTCATCGACCTGCTCGAGCTCGTTCCCGGACCGGACGGGAAGGCACTGGCCGGGGAAGGCGTGATCGCCGAGCGCGCCGTCGTCGGGACGCCGGCGCCCCAGCCCGGGCGGCCCGACGCCGTCGTCAACGCCATGCAGATCATTCCCTCGGGTCCCGGCTACCCCACGGAGCCGAACCTGCGGATGTTCCTGTCCCTCATCCAGACCGCCGAGCGCAGGGTGTCCATCACCAGCCCCTACTTCGTGCCCGACGAGGCGCTGCTGTCCGCGATGACGACGGCCGCCTACCGGGGCGTCGACGTCGAGCTCTTCGTCGGCAAGGAGTCCGACCACTTCATCGTCAACCACGCCCAGCGCTCGTACTACGCGGCCCTGCTGGCGGCCGGGGTGCGCATCTACCGCTACCCGGCGCCCACGGTCCTGCACGCCAAGTACATGACGGTCGACGACAACGTCGCCGTCATCGGCTCCTCCAACATGGACTTCCGCTCCTTCGCCCTCAACTACGAGGTCATGCTGCTGGCCTTCGGCGGAGACCTTGACGACCTCCTGCGTGGCAACGACGCGGTCTTCCGCGAGCTGAGCGAGGAGCTGACCGCCGAGCAGTGGGCGAAGGAGCCGTGGTACCACCGCTACGTCGACAACGTCTGCCGACTCATGTCCGCGGTGCTCTGAGCCGGGCCCGGCGGGGGCCGGCCGCCCCGGCTGCCCCGCCCCGGCCGGTCCGGCGGTCCCGGCGCAGGGGCCCGTGCTCAGACCTTGGCGAGCAGCTTGCCGATGCGCTGGACGCTCACCTTGCGGCTCGTCCCCAGCGTCTGCGCGAAGAGGCTCACCCGCAGCTCCTCCACGAGCCAGCGCCCCTCGACGAGCAGCGCCTCACGCTGCGCGTCCGCAGGCAGTGCCGCCGCCCGTGCCCGGGCCCGCTCCACCAGGGCCTCGGCCTCACTGACCTGGTAGGCCAGCGCCGCGTCCTGGCTCGGCGAGGACTCCGCCTTGTCGACACGCAGCGCCGCCGCCCGCAGGTACCTCGGCAGGTGATCGAGGTACTCGGCCGGCGTCGCGGCAACGAAGCCGTCGAAAACGAGCGAGGCCACGTGCTCACGTACCTGCTGGAGCGTGGACAGCAGCGCCAGCGAGGTGTGCCGGTCGACGGCGCGCCCCACCTCCCGCTGGGCCTCAAGGGCGCGTGCCACCACCTGCGCCACCCGGTAGACCTCGTCCTCAAGCTCGCGGCGCATGACGGCCACGAGCTCCTCGAAGACGGCCCGCGCGCGCACCTCCTCCAGGCGCCGCCCGACCCCGGCGGCCCACCGCGCGGCGACGGCCCGCGCCGCCGCCAGCTGGATGTCGCCCACCAGCGCCTCGGTGCTGCGGTACGGGGAGGCCGCCAGTGCCAGCGTCTCGGCCGCCGTCCAGCGCGAGGTCACGCGCGCCACCGGCAGCTGGGTGCGGGCGAGCGCGAGCGCGGTGACACCGGCCCCGTGGGAGCGGGCCTGGGACTCGGTGTCGGGCAGGATCGTCAGGTCGGCGCTGGCACGCCCACGGGCGACGAGCGTCGGGTAGCCGCGCACGACGAGCCCGGCCGGGCCCGTGGAGGTGACGCTCGCCGGCAGCGTCGAGCGGTCCTCGCCGTCGAGCCCGGCCACACCGCTGGGCCACTCGGTGAGCCCCGACTGCTCGGCCAGGCCCGCACGCATCCCGGAGGAAGCGGCGGCACCCGGGTGGGAGGCCGACGGCGATCCCGGCTTGCGCGCGGCGGGCGTGCCCCCGCCGCCGGAGGCGGGGCCGGAGGCCCGGCCACGGCCCTTTCCCTTCCTGCGGCGCCCGCCCGCGGCCTGGCGGTCCTCGGCCTCCGCCATGGCCTGCGCCAGCGCCCCGCGCACCGCTGAGCGCACCGCCTGCTCCGTGCGTCCGGCGAGCTGCTTCTGGAGGGCGACGAGGTCCTTGCCGCGGCCCAGCTCGCGGCCGCGGGCGTCGAGTCCCACGAAGGACACGCGCAGGTGCTCCGGCAGGTGCTCCTCGGCCTCGCGCCAGTCCGCCTCCGTGACCTCGACGTCGCGCAGGCGCCGCACCGTCCGGGTGAAGGCCTCCTGGAAGGAGGTGGCGGGTGCGCTCGCGCCCTCGGGCACCGTGAGCTCCTCGCGCATCATCGCCCACACCTGGGCGCCGACGTCGGGGGCGGGCACGAGCTGGCGGCGCACCCGCTTGGGCAGGGAGCGGATCGTGGCGATGACGAGCTCGGGACGCATCCCCGGCACCAGCCAGTCGAAGCCCTCCGGCTCCAGGCGCCCGAGCACCTCGACGGGGACCTGCACGCTCACGCCGTCGTCGCTGCGCCCCGGCTCGAAGACGTACTCCAGGCCGAGGGTGAGGTCGCCCTGCACCCAGCGCTCGGGGTAGGAGCGCTCCAGGTCGGCGTCGTCGCCGCCGGGCAGCAGCAGCTCGCGGGTGAAGTCGAGCAGGTCGGGGCGCCGTCCCTTCTCCCGCTTCCACCAGGCGTCGAAGTCGTTGGCGCCGTAGACGTTGTCGGGCACCCGCTCGTCGTAGAAACGCAGCAGCGCCTCGTCGGAGGCCAGCAGGCCGTGCTCACGGCGGCGCGACTCGACGTCGCTCAGCTCCTCCACGAGCCTGCGGTTGCGCTCGACGAAGCCGTGGCGTGCGTGCCAGCCGCCCTCGACGAGCCCCTGACGCAGGAACATCTCGCGGGCGACCTCGCGGGCGGCGTCGGTGCCGACGCTCGCCAGTGTGGTGGGCCGGTCCGCCGCCAGGGTCATGCCGTACAGGAGGACCTTCTCGTGGACCATGGCGGCGCCCCGGCGCGTGGACCAGTAGGGCTCGCCGTACACGTGCCTCACCAGGCCCGCGGCCTCGGCGGTCGCCTCCACCCAGCGCGAGTCGACACGCGCGACCGTGCGGGCGAACAGGCGGCTGGTCTCGACGAGCTCGGCCGTCATCACCCAGTCATAGCTCTTGCGGCGCAGGCCCGAGCCCGGCCAGATCGTGAAGCGGGTGCCGCGCGCCCCCGCGTACTCGCGGCGCCGCTCGTCCCAGTAGCCGACGTTGGACAGCAGCCCCACGAGCAGGGAGCGGTGGATCGCGTCCGCGTCCGGCGTGTCCGCGCTGCGCCCCAGCGCGACGACGGCGGCCGCCACGTCCCCGTGGGCGATCTGGGCGGCGTGCGAGCCGGGCTCCAGGGCCTCGCGGGCGGCACGGATCGAGCGGGCGGTCGGCAGCTCGACGGGGGCGGCGCTGAGCCCCAGCGGGCGGGCGAGCTGGCGCAGCTGGGTGTGCACGTCCTGCCACTCGCGCACCCGCAGGTAGTGCAGGAACTCCTCGCGGCACATGCGGCGGAAGGCGGAGCCGGAGAGCTCGCGCTGCTGGGTGCGCAGGTAGCGCCACAGGTTGAGGTAGGTGAGGAAGTCACTCGTGGGGTCCGCGAAGCGACGGTGCAGGGCGTCGGAGGCCTCCTGGCGGTCGAGCGGCCGCTCGCGTACGTCCTGGATCGACAGGGCCGCGACGATGACCATGACCTCCCCGGCGCAGCCGAGCTCGCCGGCCTCCAGCAGCATCCGCCCCAGGCGCGGGTCGATGGGCAGGCGGGCCAGACGGCGCCCGACGGCGGTCAGGCGCGGCCCGCGCCGCGAGTCGTGGGCCGCCCGGCGCGAGGAGCTGGTGCCGATGGTCTCGATGGCGCCGATCTCCGTGAGCAGCTGGATCCCGTCACGTACGGCGCGCGGGTCGGGGGCGTCCAGGAAGGGGAAGTCCTCGACCGCCCCCAGGCCCAGGCTCGCCATCTGCAGGATGACGCTGGCCAAGGAGGTGCGCAGGATCTCCGGCTCCGTGTACTCGGGGCGCGAGAGGTAGTCACCCTCGGAGTACAGGCGGATGGCGATGCCGTCCGCCACGCGCCCGCAGCGGCCCGAGCGCTGGTCGGCGCTGGCCCGGCTGACCGGCTCGATGGGCAGGCGCTGGACCTTCGTGCGGTTGGAGTAGCGGGAGATGCGCGCCAGGCCGGGGTCGACGACGTAGCGGATGCCCGGCACCGTCAGGGACGTCTCGGCGACGTTCGTGGCCAGCACGACGCGCCGGCAGCTGTGCGCCTCGAAGACACGGTGCTGCTCGGCGGCGGTCAGCCGCGAGTACAGGGGGACGACCTCCACGGCGCCGGGTACGCGCGAGCGCCCGTCAGGCGTGTAGCGGGGGCCGAGGTGGTCGATGAGGGCGGCCTCGGTGTCGCGGATGTCGCGCTCGCCTGCGAGGAAGACGAGGATGTCGCCGCCGCCGGCGGACATGAGCTCGTCGACGGCGTCAAGGATGCCGGTGACCTGGTCGCGGTCCTCGTCGCGCCCGGCCGGCACCCGCCCGGTGCCGTCGTGGCTGCCTTTGCGGCCGGCGGTGCGGCCGGCGGTGTCCCCGCCGTCGGCGGTGGGGGAGGCGGCGGCAGCGCGTACTGCCTCGCGCCGGGCGCGGGCGGCGGCCCGCACGGCCGGGTCGGGGGAGGTCAGGGCCTCCAGCTCGGCGTCGGTCAGCTCCCCGGCGGGGGCCGGGCCCGAGGGGGCGCTGGGGCGGGTGGGGGCCGGGGCGTCGTCGTCGGGAACGTGGCCCCCGGCGTGACGCACCGGGTCGGCGGCCGCGTCGAAGCCGTCGTCGGCGAGCAGGGGACGGTAGCGGACCTCCACCGGGTAGGTGCGTCCCGAGACCTCGATGACGGGGGCGGGCACCCGGGTGGTCAGGCCGTCACCGCGCGAGACGTCCTGGCCGAAGTGCTGGGCGAAGCGCTCGGAGTCGATGGTCGCCGAGGTGATGACGACCTTGAGGTCCGGGCGCTGGGGCAGGAGCCGGGCGAGGTAGCCGAGGATGAAGTCGATGTTGAGGCTGCGCTCGTGCGCCTCGTCGACGATGATCGTGTCGTAGCGGCGCAGCATCGGGTCCGTCTGGATCTCCGCCAGCAGGATGCCGTCCGTCATGAGCTTGACCAGCGTGTGCGGGCCGGTCTCCTCGGTGAACCGGACCTGGTAGCCGACGACGCCGTCGCCGCCGATGGAGGTGCCGAGCTCGTGGGCGATGCGCTCGGCGACCGAGCGGGCGGCGATACGACGCGGCTGGGTGTGGCCGATCATGCCGCTCACGCCGCGGCCGAGCTCGAGGCAGATCTTGGGCAGCTGGGTGGTCTTTCCCGAGCCGGTCTCGCCCGCGACGATGACGACCTGGCTGGAGGCGATGGTCCGGGCGATCTCCTCACGGCGGGCGCTGACGGGCAGCTCGTCGGGGTAGCCGACGGCGGGGACGCTGGCGGCGCGCTCGGCCAGCTGCTCGGGCGTGAAGCCCGGCCACTCGCGGCGGCCCGCGTGACGGTCGGGGCGGGTGCGTGCGCCGTGGCGGGTGCGTGCGCCGTGGCGGGTGCGCCCGCCCCAGTGGGACTGGTCGCGCTGCTCGCCGTCGGGCGTGGAGGAGCCGACGGGGGAGGAGGTGGTGCCCGGGGAGGCGGCGGTTCCGGGGGAGGCGCCGGTGCCGGGGGAGGCGCCGGCTCCTGCGGGAGCGCCTTCGTGCGCGGGGCTCATGCTCGTCTCGTCACTCATACGGCTTCCCATTGTCCCCCAGGGGCTGGGCCGCGCTTGTGTGATGTCACCTGTGCCGAGCCGTTGTCGGTCTCGCGTTGGACAACCTGCGGTGCGCCGAGAGCCCGTCGTCGGTCTCGCGTTGGACAACCTGCTGCTCGTTGGACAACCTGCGGTGCCTTGGACCACCTGCGGCGCGCCGAGAGCCCGCCGTCGGTCCCGCGTTGGACAACCTGCTGCTCGTTGGACAACCTGCTGCCTGTTGGACAACCTGGGGGCGTCCTTGAGGTGATCCGTTGGACCGCAGGTGATCCGCGGGGCGGCAGGTGGTCCATGGCGGCCCTGGCACCTCTGCAGCCCCCGTTGGCGCGTTGGACAACCTGCTGCCTGTTGGACAACCTGCTGCTCGTTGGACAACCTGCTGCTCGTTGGACAACCTGCTGCTCGTTGGACAACCTGCTGC
>CALEXZ010000155.1 GCA_937926195.1 uncultured Actinomyces sp. | reverse complement strand
CCTCCTCGTCCTCACTGTGGGTGGCGACGCCGTAGGCCCGGTTGACGTGCTCGCCGATCCAGGCGTCCCAGGCGTCGGTGGAGTTACGGCGGTCCATGGGGTAGAGATCCGGGGCCCCGGGGGCGTGCAGGTCCCACCAGGCGGTGGCGAGGTCGAAAAGGAGGGCACCGGAGTCGTCGCAAACGACCTGCCCGGTGGTGGTGTCCACCAGCGCGGGGATGGTCAGCGGGTCCTTGTGCCCCGGTGTGCTCGCGTAGACCTCGGCGAGCGAGCGCGCCCCGAGGACGGGGTCCTCACCGGGCTCGCCGGTGCCGTCGGTCAGCTCCCAGTAGCCGTCCTCGCCGCGCCCGTAGCACCAGGAGACAGGAAGCGCCTCGGTCAGGCCCAGCAGGCGACGAGCAATGAGGACCCGGCGGCACCAGGGGCACAGGCCGGAGGCAACGAGGCGGTAGCGGCCGGGCTCGGGGGCAAGGTCCCCGGAGGCGAAGCGGTGCGAGGTGGCGATGGCCATCGTGTCCTCCAGACTCGGCGGTGTCTCGGGGCGCCGGTGGACACACCCACCTCAATGGTGAGGCCTGAGACGCAAGTTCGCCACGCGTTTTACGTCAGGCGGAACCCGGCAGGTCTGCTGGGGCCCTGCCGTCCGGACCGCCGGGGATGTAAGAGACGGTCAAGCGGCCCGACGGCGGGCGCGGCGGGCGGCCTGGACGTCCGGGTCCGGAACGGGCACGGCCGCCACGAGTCGGCGCGTGTAGTCCTGCTGCGGGCGGGCGAGCACCTGCTCGGTCACGCCCTCCTCGACGACCCGCCCCCGCGAGAGGACCAGGGTGCGGGCGGCGACCGCGTCGACGACGGCGAGGTCGTGGGAGACGAAGAGGCAGGCGAAGCCGAGCTCGCGCTGGAGCTCGCGCAGCAGGTCGAGAACGACCGCCTGGACGGACACGTCCAGGGCGCTGGTCGGCTCGTCAGCAATGACCAGGCGCGGATCCAGAGCCAGGGCGCGGGCGATGGCGACGCGCTGACGCTGGCCGCCGCTCATCTCATGCGGGTAGCGCTCAACCATCGAGGCCGGCAGGTGTACGGCGTCGAACAGCTTTCCTACCCGTCGGCGGCGCTCCGCCGGGCCCAGTCCCCCGTGGATGACGAGCGGCTCGGCGACGGAGGAGCCGACCGTGCGCCGCGGGTTCAGCGAGGAGGCCGGGTTCTGGTAGACGACGCCGGTGCTGCGCCTCGCCGGCAGCAGGGCCCGGCGTCCGGCGCCGGCGACCTCGACGCCGCCCACGCGCACGGAGCCGGAGGTCACGGGCACCAGGCCCGTGAGAGTGCCGGCGATGGTCGACTTGCCGGAGCCGGACTCGCCCACGAGGCCGAGGACCTCCCCAGCGGCGATAGTGAGGCTGACGTCGTGCACGGCGTGCAGGCGACGGCGACCGTTGCGGTAGACGACGTTGAGGTCCGTGACCTCGACGACGTTGTCCACACGCTCGTCGCGCGGCGCCATCTCGCGGGCCACCGCCTCGAAGGGGTTCTCCTGGCGCAGGGAGTCCAGGCGCGGCACGGCGTCGAGCAGCTGGCGGGTGTAGGGGTGGCGGGGGCGGTGGAAGACAGCGCGGACCTCGCCGCGCTCGACGATCCGCCCGTGGCGCATGACGGCGACGTCGTCGGCCACGTCCGCGACGACTCCCATGTCGTGGGTGATGAGCAGGACGGCGACGCCCGTGAGGGTGAGCTCGCGCAGCAGGTCGAGGATGCCCGCCTGGACGGTGACGTCGAGGGCGGTCGTGGGCTCGTCGGCAATGAGGACGCGGGGCCCGCAGGCCATGGCCAGGGCGATGCAGGCGCGCTGGAGCTGGCCGCCGGAGAGCTGGTGAGGGTAGGAGCGGGCGATGCGCTCCAGGTCCTCGCCCTCACCCAGGCCGACGCGCGTAAGGAGGCGGAGGACCCGCCGCCTCAGGTCCCGTCGGCACACGCGGCCCTCGTGGGCGCGTATCGCCTCGCCGATCTGGGAGGCGACGGTCTCGAGCGGGTCGAGGGCGGTGGTCGGTTCCTGGAAGACGGTGCCGACCAGTCGCCCGCGCACGTCGTCCAGGACGCGGCGCGGGGCACCGACGAGCTCGATACCGTCGTCGTCGCCCTGACGCATGAGGGCGGAGCCGGTGACGGTGGCGGTCGGGGGGAGGAGACCCAGCGCCCCCATGGCGGTGACCGACTTGCCTGAGCCGGACTCGCCCACGAGGGCGAGGACCCGTCCGGGAACGAGGTCGAGGGTGACGTCGGCGCTGGCAGGACGCGGGCTGCCCGCGAAGGACACGCCAAAGCCGCGCAGGCTGAGGGCCGCCGCCGGGCCGGGCTGCGTCCCCGCCGTCGGGCTGGGCCTCCCCCCTGCCGTCGGCTCCCCCGCCTCGCCGGTGGCGCCGGCCGGGGACCGGGTCTCCTCCCCGCCCATCAGGCGCCCACCCCGACGACGAGGTAGTTCGGGTACGCCGGGTAGGACTCGACGAAGAAGCCCGTGACGCCCGAGCCCGCCAGGAAGCTGTTGCGGCGGTTGGCCAGCGGCACCACGGGCACGTCGGCGGCGATCTGCTGGTCGATGGCCGCCCACTTGGCTCCGGCCTCGTCGGCGTCGAGGGTGGCGACGGCGTCCGCGATGGCGGCGTCGACCTCGGCGTTGGAGTAGCGCGAGATGTTGACGCCGCCGCCACCGATCTCCGAGGAGGAGAAGAGCGGCTGGATGTAGGCGTTGGCGGAGGGGAAGTCCGCGTTCCATGAGCCGATGGCGAGGTCGTAGGTGGAGCCGTCGCCCTGGGTAACACGCTCCTCGTAGACCTCGCCCTCCTGCGGGTCAATGGTCACCGTCAGGCCCGCCTCGCTCAGGGACTGCTGGACAGCCTCGGCGACCGCCTGGCTGGCGGTGTCGTTGGCGGCCAGGAGGATGAGCGTGCCGACGCTCTTGCCGGCCAGGGCTGCGGAGGCGGCCGCGGCGTCGGTCGGGTACGAGTCGTAGGCGACGCGGCCGGGGATACCGGGGGCGATGTAGGTGGTGGCGGCCACTGCGCCGAGCCGGCCTCCCAGGGCGGAGACGACGGCTTCCTTGTCCACCGCCTGGGCGATGGCCCGGCGGACCTCGACGTCGGTGACGCGCTCGGTGTTGATCGCCAGGTACTGCAGCGGGCCGCCCTCCTCAGGGGTCGCCAGGCGCTCGGCGGCGTCGGCGTTGCCGGAGATCTGCGCGAGCTGGGCGGAGGCGACGCGGTCGGCGCAGAAGGCGTTGGCGTCGTCGCCGGCGGAGGCGATGATGCGCTGGACGGAGGTCGACTCGTCCTGACCGAGCTCGAAGACGATGGTGTCCGGCAGGGCCAGGCGCACCTCGTCGGTGTCGGCGGACCAGCGCTCGTTGCGCACGAGGGTGGTCGAGACGCCGGTGGAGTACTCCTGGACGCGGTAGGGCCCGGAGGCGACGGGCGTGCGGGCGTAGGTGGCGACGTCGTCCTTGTCCTCGGGGACCGGGGCGAAGGCGGGCTGCGCGACGATCCACGGCCAATCACCGTAGGTCTGGCGCAGGTGGAAGACGATCGTCTTGTCGTCCGGGGTCTCGATGGAGTCCAGGTGGGCGCCGTCGAAGGGTCCGGCGTAGCCCTCGGTGCCGGCCAGGAGGGTCTTGTGGTACGTCAGGCCGCCGGCGAGGGCGGGGGCGAAGGAGCGCTCCAGGCCGTACTTGACGTGCGCGGAGGTGATGGCGGTGCCGTCCTCGAAGAGGACGCCGTCCTTGAGGGTGTAGGTCCACGACAGGCCGTCCTCGGAGACGGTGCCGGTGTCGGTGGCGAGGTCCGGCACGACCGTGACCTCGGAGCCCTCGCTCAGGGCCCAGGTGGTGAGCCTGCGGTGGACGAGGGCGAGGGAGGTCACGGGCATCGACTGGCTCTTGGCGGGGTCCCAGTTGATGTCGGTGGAGGAGGTGAGGATGCCGAGCCGGCCGCCGGCGCTCGCCTGGGCGGAGCCGGAGGACCCGGAGGAGTCGGCCCCGCAGGCGGCGAGCGTCAGGGCGAGGGCGGACAGCCCTGCGCCGGCAAGAAGGCTGCGGCGGCTGGGGTTCAGAGTGCGTGCCATGGTGGTGCTCATTCCTGTTGAGGCCATACCCCCGAGGGGTATGGGGTTGGTGACCGGCCTGGAGGCCGGGGTCTGGGGGGGCGCGGCGGCGGCACAGCGGGCTAGACCCGCGGGTCGATGACGGCCGCGAAGGCGTCGACGAGGAGGTTGGCGATGACGACGAAGGCGGCGGACACGACCGTCACGCCCATGACGACGGGCACGTCCACGGTGCCGACGGCGTCCATGAGCAGGGCGCCCAGGCCCTGCATGGAGAAGACGCGCTCGGTGATGACCGCGCCGCCGAGCATGCCGCCCAGGTCGAGGGCGAAGTAGGTGACCACCGGCAGCGAGATGTTGCGCATGACGTGGCGGCCGACGACGCGCCGCTCGCTCAGACCCACGGCCCGGCCGGTGCGCACGTAGTCCTCGCCGAGGTTCTCGAGCATCTCGCCGCGCACCATGCGGGCGTAGACCGCGGCGGAGATGAGCGCGAGGACCGTCCACGGCAGGACGAGGTGCCACAGCCAGCCCACCGGGTCCCTCGTCAGCGGGACGTAGCCGGAGGTCGGTACCAGGCCGAGGGTGAAGCCGAGCAGGAGGATGCCCAGCAGGCCCAGCAGGTAGGAGGGGGCGGAGACCCCCAGGACCGTGCCGGTCATGATGAGGCGGTCGAGCCTCGTGCCGCGGCGCAGGGCGGAGACGACACCTGCGGCCACGCCCATGACGAGCCACAGGAGGGCCGCGCCCAGAGCGATGGAGGCGGTAACGGGCAGGCGGGTGAGGATGAGCTCGGTCACCGGCGTCGACAAGCGGAAGGAGTAGCCCAGGCATGGGGCAGAGCAGACGATCGCCCCCGCCCCGGTGCCGAAGGTACGGCCCGCGACGACACCGGTGACGTAGTGCCAGAACTGCACGTACCAGGGGTCGTCGTAGCCCATGAACGCGCGCGCCCGCTCCAGGTTCTCGGGTGTGCAGGGCTTGCCGCAGGCCAGGCTCGCGGGGTCCGAGGGCCACAGGGAGAAGATCGCGAAGGTCACGAAGGCGACGAGAACGAGGACCAAGAGCGTCTGGACAAGTCGGGACAAGAGGAAGCGCAGTCGGTTCATCGGTGCTCACCGGTCCTGGGGTCGAGGGCGTCGCGCAGGCCGTCGCCGAAGAGGTTGAAGGCGAGGGTGACGAGGAACAGCGCGGCCCCGGGGAACAGCAGGTACCAGGGGTCCGTGCTCACCCAGGTCACGGCGTTGCCGATGGAGCGCCCCCAGGAGGGCGTCGGAGGGGCGACCCCGACACCGAGGAAGGACAAGGCGGCCTCGGCGGTGATCTTGCCGGGGATGGAGATCGTGGTGAAGACGATGATGGTGGCGACGAGGTTCGGCAGAACCTGCGTGAGCAGCACGTGGGTCTCGCCGGCGCCCATCGCCCGGGAGGCGCCGACGAAGGTCCGTCCGCGGATCGCCAGGGTGCGGCTGCGCAGGACGCGAGCCGTCGACGGCCAGCCGAGGACGCCGATGATGACGATCATGACCAGCACGCGCGGCGCGGAGGCCGGAATGAGCGCGGAGACGGCGATCATGAAGATGAGGTGGGGGAAGCCGAGGGTGACGTCAGTCACGCGCGAGACGAGGGCATCCCACCAGCCGCCGAAGTAGCCGGCGCTCAGGCCCAGGCCGATGGCGATGAGCATGGACAGCAGGGTCGCCCCCATGCCGATGGAGAAGGAGGTGCGGGTGCCCTCGACGACGATGGCGAACAGGTCGCGGCCGGTCTGCGGCTCGACGCCGAAGGGGTGGGCGGCGCTCACTCCCCCGAGGGACCCCTGCGGCAGGCCGAGGTCGTTGAGGAGGTCGAGGTTGTAGCTGTAGGCGTCCACCCCGACGGCCCGGGTGATGAGCGGGGCGAAGACGGCGACGAGCGTGGTGAGGGCGACGATGACAGCACCGGCGACGGCGCCCCGGTCACGCCTGAGGCGGCGCAGGACCGCCCGCCAGCCGCCGGGCAGGCCCGCGACGCGGTCAGTCTCCTCCGGCCGGGCAGCAGCACTCTCGGGGGCGTCGAGGACGGCGGCAACCGGCTCAGCGGTCACGGGGGTACGGGGGTCCTGGGAGGACGGGGCCACAGCGGCACCTCACGGGGGTCGGTGAGCGCATCGAGGCGCTCAGGCGGCGAACGGGTCTGAAGCTGTCGTCAACGACAGCAGCACAGACACATTCGCTTGGTCATGAGACCGGGACCTCTCGACGTGGGTACGGGCGCTCGCGGGCTGGTGCCCGGCGGCTGGTCACGGACGCTAGCAAGGCTCCAACCAGTGGGTCGATACTCGGCCGAGATCTGAGACGGGTCTCCCGACGCGTCGGACGGATGTGGGCCCGGTCCCCCGTCCGGGGCCCGGGCCCACATCCGTCCCACGGTGACGGTAGCCGTAGGAATGTGGAGGGAGTGGAGGGCTCAGTCCTCGTCGAGCTCGGCCTCGAGCCTGTCCACGTGCCGCAGCGCCGGGTGCTCGGACCACTTGTCGTGGGAGAGCAGCGCCCGCACCTGGGCGATGGCCTGCCGGGTCGCCTCCTCGTCACCCAGCTCGTTGCACACGGTCGCGGCCAGAGCCAGCGGACGGGCCGCGCTGTCGCGGTCGCGGGTGCTCATGTAGCCCTCGGCGGCAGCGGCGCAGTGCTCCAGGGCCTCGCGGTTCTCGTCGGTGCGCCACAGGATCCAGGCCATGTCGTCGTGCCAGTCACCCTTCTCGTACTCCGCCGAGTAGGTGCGCCCGCTGGGCACCTGCTCCAGCAGCTCCAGAGACCGGGCCATGAGCTCGCGCGCCGTGTCCAGGCGTGTGCGGGCCAGCAGCAGCGTGCGCTCGTCGACGGCGGCACGTGCCGCCCGCCGCAGCAGCCGGGCGCGACGGACCTTGGCCTCACGGTCCTCGCCGTCGACCAGCCCGGCAGCCCGCTCGTAGAGCTGGCTGGCGCGGGTGTTCTCGTCGACGATCTCAGCGGCCCGGGCGGCACGCTCGAGGAAGTGGATCCCCGCCTCGCTCTCGCCCCGTTCGAGCGCCGACTCGGCGATCTCCAGGCTGGCATCGAGCACCGCCGCGTCCTCGTCCAGGGCATCGAGGATCCCGATGCGGGTGCGCCGCAGGTGCTCCTTGAGCACGGGCGGCAGCGGCGAGTCCAGCGCCGTCTCCAGGACCTCAGCGGCCTCCAGGACGCGCCCCATCTTCGCCAGGGAGGCGGCGAGCACGCCGAAGGACGACCCGGTCACCGCCGTCATCCCCGCGGCCAGGAACATGTTGAGCACCTCGCGCGTCTGGACCACCGCCTCCTGGGTCTGGTCCATCCGCAGGGAGGCGTTGATGAGGACGGAGCGCGCGTCCGCCGCCAGGATGAAGGGGCAGGGGTCGAAGCGGTGGACGACCTCGTCGGCCAGGACGCAGGCCCCGTACAGGTCCCCGGCCTCCAGCAGCCTCTCGGCCTCCAGCATCTCCAGCTGGGTGTGCAGCGCCACCGCGGAGGGGAGGCGCATGTCCTCGACCAGCGGGGCGATCCGGGAGGCCAGGGCCAGCTGGGCGGCGGCGCCGTCGTGGTCCCCGAGCCCGGACAGCAGCTGGCTCGCGCGCGTGGCGGTCCTGTAGGCGGTGACGAGCTGGGCGTGCCGCCCGTCCTGCTGCGCCGGTGCGTCCAGCAGCTCCTCGGCGGTGCGGGCCAGGGCGGCGGCGGCCTCCTGGGCCTGCGCGAGCCGCTCGGCGCTGCGCTCCGGGCTACGGGTCTCGTTGATGCGCTCGTCGTCCGTGTCGATATCGAGGACGTCGATGGTGGCCTCCAGCCGCTCGACGACGGGCGCGTCCTGCGGCAGGTGCTCGGTGTAGGCCGTGATCTCCTTGCGGGCGGCCTCGAAGTCCCAGCCGGTGCGGGCGCACCGCATGCGCAGCAGGCGGCAGTCCTGGGCGAGCTCGGCAGGCAGCGTCCGCGGGTCCTGCTGGTAGCCCCAGCGCACCGCGGCGGCCAGGAGCACGCCGTACTCCTCGGAGCGTCCCGGCCGACGCCGCTCGGCGGCGAAGCGGGTGAGCAGCTCCTCCTCGTCGACGGGCGCGGGAGGCAGCCTGTAGTCGATGACGGGGAAGGCATCCTCGCCGTCGTCGGCCCCGTCGGCCCCGTCGGCCTTATCGTCTCCACCGCCGGCCGGCCCACCGAGCAGGGAGGAGGCCACCTCGATGCCCTCCAGCGGCCCGGACCCGGCGCCCTCCTCTTCCCCGACGCCGATGCGCAGGGCCTCGGGCAGCTGCTCTCCCTCCCGGATGAGCTCGGCACCGGCCCGGGCCAGCGGGTCACGCGCGTCGGGGTCGTCCGCCTCGACGAAGGGCTCGCGCGACAGCGCCCGCTGCGCCCACTGCGAGACCACGGTGTTGCCGTTGCGCCGGTCGTACTGCGCTGACAGGGCCATCGTCCAGTCGGCCACCGTCCGGGCGGCCTCGCTCAGCGTGGCAGTAGCGGGCACCCCCGGGTGCGCGAACCACACGGTGTCCGCGGTGATCGTCGCGCCCAGCGGCTCGTCCCCGCGCCCGGCGCGCACGGCCTCACGCAGCACCAGGGCAGCGCCGATGAGGAAGCCGCGCAGCACCCAGGCCCCCTCCGCCTCACCGGCGTGGGGCGCGCTCTCGCGCAGGACCCGCAGTCCCCGGTCCACCCGCCCTGACAGCGCCAGGTACTCCAGGTGGTCGCCCATGTAGTTCAGGGGCTGGGGGGCGGTGCGCTGCACCCGGTAGGAGCGCACGTGCGCGTCCCACGCGGCCCGGGGACGACCCGAGGCCAGCAGGGCCAGCAGCGCCACGCTGCGCATGTTGTTGGGCTGGACGTCGCAACCCACCTCCTCGGTGAGCACGGGCACGGCGGTGGCCACCGCCGTCTCCCAGTCCTCCTGGAGCATCGACCACACGACCTGGCGCGTGGGGTCGCAGCCCTCGCACTCGGAGTTGTCGTCGCGCGGGGTGGAGCGCCAGGCCGCCAGGGCGGCCTCGGCCTCCTCCACCCGCCCCATCATGCGGGCGGCCACATGAGCCTCCCCGTGCACCGCGTGCATCGAGGCGCCCTGGCTGCGGTAGAACTCCTCCAGGCCCTGGTGCAGGGCGTGCACCTGCTCCACCGACACCGCGGGGTTCCCAGCGGCCACGGCCACCGCCCACCGGTAGTTCCAGTGCATGAGACGCAGGCGCTCGGCGTCGAACAGGTCCGGGCGCTGCTCGTAGCGGCTCACCACCCAGGAGAAGGGCGCCAGGGACTTCCACTCCTCGTTGCCCTGGTAGTAGGCCTGGGCGAGCTTGAGGCGCGTGTGGACACACAGCTCCTCGTCCTCGATGGCGTCGGCCCAGGTCACGGCCTCCGCCCACAGGGAGGAGCAGACCGGCCCGTAGGGGTGGGCATCGGCCAGAGCCATCTGCTCCAGGACGTCATCACGAGTGGTCATCGGGGTTTCCTTCCGTCAGGTCAGGGCTCTCCGAGCGCACCGTGAGGGCGACGTCGAGCAGTGAGGCCAGGGCCTGGGAGGCCCAGGCCCTCTCCTTGGGTCCCAGCGGCTGGCGCCCCGCCAGCAGGCACTGGATGTACAGGCCGCGCAGCACCTGGACGACCGTGTCGTCGGGGGCACCCCCCGAGCGCGAGGCGGTGGCCACGAGTCGCGCCACCAACGAGGAGGCGCGGTTGAGGACGAGAGAGGGAACGCCTGAGGCCGCGAAGGGGTCGGTCACCCCCAGGATCTCCGCCCAGACCCCTGAGGCAGCTTTCGTCGAGCTGCGGGCCGCCACCCGGCCCGCCAGGTCGGGGTCGGGCAGGTAGAGGGCCGGCAGGGTCGCGGGCTCGAAGCGCCGCATGACCACCTGGCAGTCCTCGGGGTCGATGGCCTGGGCGGCCAGCATGAGCAGATCGACGGCCTCCGCCTGCTCCGCGGGGGCGCAGGGGGTGAAGGCGTCCAGGAGCTCGGCGGGGTCGACGATGCCGATGCCCGGCTCAGTGCCGCACAGGTCAGGGCGGGAGAGGAAGGCGTTGAGGACCTCCTCCTCGAAGGAGTACCCGGCGTTGACCAGGACGATGTCCTGGGAGGAGGCGACGTCGGCCAGCGCCCGGAACTGGTCCACGGTGCGCGTGTAGCGCACCGTGCGGCCCTCGAAGGCGACCCGGGCGAGCTCGGTGAGGGGCATGGACCCCTCGGTGGTCTCCACCGGCAGGTGGCGCACCACCAGGTTGAGCATCTGCTCGTCGCTCAGGGCCACGGAGCGCAGGCCGACGGCGTGGGCGAGCATGAACTGGCTGAAGCGCGACGGCGAGAGCCGGGCGGTGCGCTCCAGCCACTCGCGCACGGCGTCGCCGACGGCCTCCTGGGTGAGCTGGAGGAGGTCGTCGTCCATGAGCTGCTCACGCGAGGCGGTCAGCCGCAGGTGGTCCGCGGAGGCGACGACGCGCACGAAGTACGCCCAGCCCGGCGTCAGGTCCTCGCAGGAGCGCGAGACCAGCATGCGCTTGACGTAGGCGGTGTGGTGGGCGGTGGAGGTCGGGTGGGCCTGGGCCACGACGACGGCGATGCCGCGCATCCCGGCGGCCGCCACGTTGAGGTCGATGACGTCGAAGGGGGTGACCCCCAGCTCCTCCTTGCACCAGGCGATGGCCTCGTGACGGCTGAGCTCCCAGGGGCCCTTGGCCTGCCCGTGGTAGGTGGTGCGGGTGCCGTCACGCACCTCGATGTCGATGGGCAGCAGCGCACCGAACTCGTCGACGAGAGCGCGCACCGTGTCCGGCCTGAGCCACGGCTCACCGGGAAGGGCGGTGAGCGAGACGAGAGTGCCCGGCTCGCTCAGGGCCTCGTCCGCGGGGGCCGGGCCCACCGAGTAGGTGCCCTCGGTGCGTCCGGTCCACATCGCCGTCGGGCGCACGGGGGTCGCGCCCTCCTGGCCGGGAGCGGCCTCCCCGGGCTCGGCCGGGCGGGCCGACAGCGAGCGGACGACGATGTCGGGGCTGACCATGAAGCAGGACAGCAGCCCGATGCCGAACTGTCCGAGGTAGTCACCGCGGGCCAGGCCCAGCTCGTCGCGCTTGGAGGAGGCGCCGATGGTCGACAGCAGC
>CALEXZ010000154.1 GCA_937926195.1 uncultured Actinomyces sp. | reverse complement strand
GCGGGCCAGGCCCAGCTCGTCGCGCTTGGAGGAGGCGCCGATGGTCGACAGCAGCCGACCCGCCTCCTCGACACTCAGCCCCACTCCCGTGTCACGGCAGGTCAGGCTCCCGTCACCGACCGTCATGACCACGCGCGCCGGACAGGCCGGGTCGATCGCGCGACGGGCGGCGACGGCGTCCAGGGCGTTCTGGAGGAGCTCGCGCACGTACACGCGCGGGCCGGAGTACAGGTGACGCGACAGGAGGTCGACCATGCCCCGCAGGCCCACCTGGAAGGCGGACGTGGTGGGGGCGGGGTCGGTGGGCGGCTCAGCCGGCCCGCGGCGCGGATCAGTCATCGTCGCTGAGCCCCTCCGCAGGGTCGATGCCCATGGCCTCAGCCAGCTCGGAGAAGGTGCTCATGACACCGCGCAGGCAGGTGGCGAGGATGTCATCGAGCTGGTCGTCGTTGAGGCCCTCCTTGACGCCCACCGCGATGGTCGCGGCGACCTGGCGGCCGTCGTCGTCCACGAAGGTGGCCAGGGAGGGGACGATGTTCTCCCGGTTGAGGTCCTGCACGAGGCTGCGCAGGCCGGTGGTGACCTCCTCGTCCTCGGGCGGCAGGTTCGTCCAGAAGCGGCCGTGGACGGCCATGAGGTTCTCGTTGACCATCTCGACGTGGTACGGGAAGGCGCCGAAGCCGGAGTCGATCCGGCTGCCGTCCTCCGACAGGTCGTAGTTGTAGCCCTGCGCGTCGAACCACCTGGCGATGCGCTCACGGGTCACGGGGGGCGTCAGCTGCGCCTCAGGGTTCTTCCACCAGGCCATCTCAGTCCTCCTCGGTCCAGGTCACCAGCGCCGGGAAGTCCTCGGCGACGGTGGAGTAGAAGCTCAGTACGGTGGCCAGTGCCGAGCCCAGCTCGGCGTCGAGCTGCTTGTCGCTCATGCCCTCGGTGGTGAACAGGCACATGTCGGCCTGGAGCCGCAGGACGCCGTCCTCAAAGGTGAAGCAGGAGGCGCGGGGGCCGTACATCGCGTGGTTGTGCTCATCCACGTAGGCGGTCAGGGACGGCTCGGTGGACGGGTCGAACTCACCGCGCCATGTGGAGGAGACGGTGAGGAAGTCGGAGTGCTGGTCAGTGATCGTCATGGAGCAGTTGACGAACCCGGTGTGGATCGTCGTCTCGTCGGCGATCTCGTAGACGAGCTCGTTCTGCTTGAGCCACGACTCCACTCGGGAAATCGTCACCTTGGGTTGTGCACTCATCGGCTCTCCCTACTCTCCTTGCAGTGGGGTCCTCATGGTCCGGCTGGTCACCGGACCGGAGCCGACACTGCCAGGCCGACGCCGTCCGGGTCCACTCGGGTCCGGCGCGGCGAGGGGTGGAGTATTGCCCGCAAAGACGCCAACTCCCCGGGTCTGCCCGGGGATGCTCGGGTCGTTCCCGGGGAGCCGGTGGCGGGTTGCTCACACCCCGAGGAAACGCGCGACGTCCTCGGAGCCGGGGCGCTGGCGCAGCTCCTCCATGGTGCCGACGGCGAGCAGCCGTCCGGCCACCATGACGCCCACCCGGTCCGCGACGGTCTCGGCCTCGGCGTGGTCGTGCGTCACGTACAGAGCACTCATGCCCTGGGCCCGCAGGATCCTTGCCAGGTCCTGGGACAGGGACTCGCGCAGCGCCCGGTCGAGGGCGGACAGCGGCTCGTCGAGCAGCAGCAGGCGCGGCCGGGGGGCGAGGGAGCGGGCGAGCGCCACGCGCTGCGCCTGCCCGCCGGACAGGGTGGTCACAGCGCGCGGCCCGTAGCCGGGCAGCCCGACGAGCTCAAGGACCTCGGCGACGCGCGCCTGCCGCTCGGCGCGAGGCAGGCCGGCCAGCCCGTAGGCGACATTGCCGGCGACGTCCCGGAAGGGGAAGAGCTGGCCGTCCTGGAAGACCATGCCGAAGCCGCGCCGGTGGACCGGCACGCCAACGACGTCCTGGCCCTCCCACCTCACCGTGCCGCCGGCGACCGGCTCGAGGCCGGCGACGGCGCGCAGGAGGGAGGACTTGCCGCAGCCCGAGGGACCCAGCAGGGCCAGGACCTCGCCGTCGGACACGGACAGGCTCACCCCGTCGACGGCGGTGACGGGCGCGCCCTCACGCCCGGCGGGGTAGACGACGCTGAGGTCGGCGACCTCCAGGGCGGTCTTCATGTGTACTCCTTGCGCGAGTTCGGGGGTTCGGGGTCGAGTTCGAGGGTTGCAGCACCGAACTCGACGCGCAACCCTCGAACTCGACGGCGTGGACGGCGGGGGCGGGTCGTCTGGGCCCACTCGCAGGCGAGCATGAGCGCCGCCGTCCCGGCCGCCAGGAGGACGCCCGCCGCCAGACCCATCCCCTGGTTCTGGGCGCCGGGCGCGCCGATGAGCCGGTAGAGGACCACCGGCAGGGTCTGGGTGGCGGGGCGCACGAGGAAGGACGTGGCCCCGAACTCGCCCAGGCTCGTCGCCAGGGCGAAGCCCGCCGCGAGCCCCCCGGCACGCAGCAGGTGGGGGCCGTCCACGCTCGCCAGCACCCGCCCGGGCCCGGCCCCCAGCATCGTCGCGGCCTCGCGCTGGTGCGGGTCGATGGCCCGCAGCGCCGGCAGGAGCGTGCGCACGACGAGGGGCACGGCGACGACCGCCTGTGCCAGCGGCAGCACCCACCACGATCGGGTGAGGGCCAGGGGCGGGCGCGTGAGGGTGATGAGGAACCCGAAGCCGACCGTCACCGCGCTGACCCCCAGGGGCAGCATGAAGGCCGAGTCGAGCAGGATGACGCCGCGGCGCAGCCAGGTCGAGCGCGGGCGGCGGGAGACGACGAGCGCCACCGCCGTGCCGACGGCCAGGGCGACGAGGGCGGCGACGAGGGCCACGCGCAGCGAGGTGGCGGCCGCCTCCCACACGGTGACGGTCAGGGCGTTGCGCCCGCCCGTGGTTCCCAGGTCCGTGTAGTTCGCCAGCGTCCAGCGCCCGGCACGCCTGAGGGAGCGCGAGAGCAGCACCGCCATGGGGCCCACGAGCAGGCCGAGGACGAGCACGAGCGTGAGCAGCAGGGCGGGGGCGTCACCGCGCCGCAGGGGTGTGGCGGGCACGTCCAGGTGCAGGCGCAGGGCCGCCTCGTTGGCGGCGCGGGCCCGCTCACTCACCCACAGGCAGGCGGCGATGACGAGCAGCTGCAGCACGCTGAGCACCGCGGCGGCCCGCAGGTCGAGGTACTGGGCGGTGAGCACGTAGATCTCGGTCTCGATGGTGCCGATGCCCGGACCGCCGAGGACGAGGACGACGCCGTAGGCGGTCGCGCAGAACAGGAAGGCGAGTGAGGCGGCGGAGGCGATGGCGGGCGCCAGGCTCGGCAGCGTCACCGTGAGGAAGGCACGCCAGGGGGAGGCCCCGAGGGTGCGGGCGGCGTCGACGGCACGCGGGTCCAGGCGCGACCACATGGTGCCGACGGTGCGCACCACCAGCCCGTAGTTGAAGAACACGAAGGCGGCGACGACGCTCACGACGGAGCCGTCCAGGGCACCCCCGAACCAGCCCCCCAGGGGCCCGCCGGTGGTGACCATGGCGTGGAAGGCGACGCCGACGACGACGCTGGGCAGCACGAAGGGCACGGTGACCAGCGTGCGCAGCAGGTCGCGCCCGGGGAAGCGGCGCCGGTAGAGCACGAGCGCGCCGGGCACGCCCAGCACGACGCACAGGACCGTGGCGGCACTGGCCTGCATGAGGGTCTGGCGCAGGATCCGCCACGTGCGCTCGCGGGTGAGGACCTCGCCGAAGCCGCTGAGGTCGAGCACGCCGTCGGGCGCCAGACCCCGGGCGACGAGGGTGGCGACGGGCCAGGCGAAGAGGACGCCGAGGAAGGCCAGCGGCAGGGCGACGGCGAGCGCCCAGCCCGCGCGCTCCCCCGCCGTCGGCCTGGGGCCCCTGAGCCCGGCCCGTCGGGTGCTCACGCGCCGACGGCCTCGGTCCAGGCGGCGAGCCAGGCCTCACGGTTGGCGTCGATGTCGGCGGGGTCGACGACGATGGGCGTGTCGCTCACCGCCCCGAAGGTCTGCATCTGCTCGCTCAGCGGGGCCCGGCTGTTGACCGGGTACATGTACATGTTGTCCGGGATGGACTGCTGGACCTCGACGGACAGCATCCACTCGATGAAGGCCGTGGCGCCCTTGGGGTTCGCGGCCCCGGCGAGCACGCCCGCGTACTCGACCTGGCGGGTGGCGGTGGACAGGACGGAGGCGGTGGACGAGGTCGTGCCGTCCTCGCTCACGGTGGCGGCCGGGGAGGAGGAGTAGGACACGACGACGGGGTAGGCGCCGCCCTCGCCTCCGCCGGAGAAGTCCGTGTAGTAGGCGTCGGACCAGCCCTCGTCGATCTTGGCTCCGTTGGCGACGAGGTCCTTCCAGTACTGCTGCCAGGCGTCCTTACCGAAGTGGCCGATGGTGGCGATGAGGAAGGCAAGACCGGTGGAGGAGGTGCTGGGGTTGATGAGGACGGTGAGGTCCTTGTACTCCGGCTTGGTGAGGTCCTCGAAGCTCGAGGGCTGGGCGAGGCCGTGCTGCTCGAACCAGGCGACGTCGGTGTTGAGGCAGACCTCTCCGAAGTCGATGGGCACCAGGGCCGGGGTGTCGGCGACGACGTAGCGCTCGACGTCGACCCCCTCGGGCAGGGTGGGCGTGACACCGGTGTCGATGACGCCCTCGCCCAGGGCGCGGGAGGCGAAGGTGTTGTCGATACCGAAGACGGCGTCACCCAGGGGGGCGTCCTTGGTGAGGACGAGCTTGTTGACGAGCTCACCGGCGTCCCCGGAGGCGACGAGCTCGAGGTGGTAGCCGCTGCTGGACTCGAAGGCGGCGATGAGGTCCTCGGGCACGTGGAAGGAGTCGTGGGTGAGGACGGTCACGGTACGGGTGGAGGCGCCGTCGGAGCCGCCTGAGGAGCCGCAGGCGGCGAGGGTGAGGCCGAGAGCACCCAGGGCGGCCCCTGTGAACAGGGTGCGGCGGGCGAGGCGGGCCGGGACGGAGGTGGTCATAGTGGTCTCCTGGACGGGTGTCAGGAGGGCCTGCGCGGCCCGGAGGCGCGCAGGGAGATGCTCGACTTCCTTCGCCGGTGCTAGCCGGAGCAGGTTCGAGGGTCTGCGGACGGACCGCACTCTCAGCGCCCGGGTGGCGCTCCCCTGTCGTGTGGCAGCAGGCTACCCGTTCCGGCGAACCACCTCCTACCCGTTCGGGCTAGCCCCCTCAACCTCGCTGCGGCTGGCCCCCTCATCCTCCCGGACGATAGCCGCGGCGCGGAAGCCTTCGAAGAATGCGCCTATGCGTACCACCAGCTCAGGCCCGCGATCCTTCGTCTCCTTCACGGGAGCACGCTCGCCCCGCTACCCGGCCCCGGATGTCGCGCGCGGCTTCATGCTGCTGCTCATCGCCCTGGCTCACGCCTCCTTCTGGACCATGTGGTGGCCGGAGGCCGCGGAGCCGACGGCGCTCGGCACGGCCTGGGAGTGGGTGCGCGGCGCCCTGGTCGACCAGCGCTCCTACCCGCTGTTCGCCATGCTGTTCGGATTCGGCCTCATGGTCATGGCCCGCCGCCGCATCGAGCACGACGTCGAGTCCCTCGTCGAGGCCAACCGGGCCTACTACGACTCCCTGCCCACCGACCAGCAGGCCGCCTTCCTGGCAGCAGCCCGCAAGGCGGCAACCGTCGACGCCCGCCGCATGGTGCGCCGCCGCGGCTGGTGGATGCTCGTCTTCGGAGGCGTCCACTCCCTGTTCTTCTTCGGCGACATCATCGGCGCCTACGGCCTCATCGCCGTCATCTTCGCCGGCACCTTCGTCCACCAACGCACCAAGGTCCAGTGGATCGCAGGCACCATCGCCGTCCTGCTGTGCGCGGCGACGATGGTCTGGGGGGCCTGGACGATGGTCACGGCCTCGTCAGGCGACGCCGTGCCCACCGCGGGGATGGCCCATGTGCTGGCTAACAGCGCCCGCTCCCCCTGGTACCCGCTCATCAGCCTGGGGATGTGGCTCTACAGCACGCCGATGACCTTGCTGGCGTCGACGTCGCTACCAGCCACCTTCATCGGGGCGTGGGTGGCGCGCACCGACCTGCTCACCCACCCCGAGCGGCACCGTCGGCGGCTCATCAGCGTCGGGATCGCGGGCCTCACGCTCGCCACGATCACATCGATTCCCTTCCGTGCGTTGCTGACCGGCGCAGAGCTGCCGCTGTGGCTGGCCCTCACCGCAGGTGCGGTCTCCATGGTCGTCGGTGGGCTGGCGGGTGGCTGCGCCTGGCTGGCGCTGCTGGCGGTCTTTGCCGGCGGGGCGCGGGCCGACGACCAGCCCCTCACCGGGGTGCGCTGGCTGCTGGCGGCCGTGGGCAAGCGCTCGATGACCGCCTACCTGACTCAGACGATCTGCTTCGTGCTCGTGTACGGGACGCTTGCGATCGTGGGCACGAGGGCACCGGGGACGGTGGAGACGGCGCTCGTGGCAGTGGCCCTGTGGCTGCTCATCGCGGGGCTGTGCGTCCTGCTGGAGCGCTCGGGACGGCGCGGGCCCTTCGAGCGCATGCTGCGCTCGGCGGTGGCACGCACCGCGAGGCGTTCCAAGCTCTCACAGCTGATGGCCCCGGTTCCGGCCGGTGTGCCCGCCCAGAGCCCCCAGCCGCAGCCGATGCGAGGCACGATCAGGTCTGGCACGCCGTCGGGCGCGATCGCGGAGCTCCGCTGACGCGAAAGAGCACCTCCGAGGGTGGCGTCCGGTGGCTCGGCACCACCTCGCTCTCGAACCGGCTGCCCTCCTCATCCTCACGGGGGATGTCGACCCCGGCGACACTCGGGAGAATGTGGCCATGGTCACTTCTGG
>CALEXZ010000153.1 GCA_937926195.1 uncultured Actinomyces sp. | reverse complement strand
GAGGACACACGGAGCTCGCCGTCGCCTCCTCCATCGCGGACGTCGCCTCCGACCGGGTGAGGATGCGTCCCGTCGCAGGAACCCAGATCGTCTACGTCGAGGGACCGCGCAGCGCCGGCGCGCTGTCCACCGGGAAACGAACCTTCGACCTCATCGTCGGAAGCCTCGCCCTCATCCTGGCCTCACCCGTCATGGCCATCACCGCGCTGGCGGTCAAGGCCGACGGGGGTCCCGTCCTCTTCCGCCAGACGCGGGTAGGACGCAATGGTGTGCCCTTCACCATGCTCAAATTCCGCTCCATGGTGATCGGCGCCGAGAGGCAGCGGCTCGCTCTGGCCGGGGGGCACGAGACCAACGCCGTCATGTTCAAGCTGCATCATGATCCTCGCGTGACGCGGGTCGGCCGTTTCATCCGGCGCTACTCCATCGACGAGCTGCCCCAGCTGTTCAACGTGCTGCGCGGGGAGATGAGCCTCATCGGGCCCCGCCCGCCCCTGCCGGAGGAAGTCGCCCAGTACACGGATGACGAGTATCGTCGGCTGCGCGTACGCCCGGGACTGACCGGGCTGTGGCAGGTATCGGGCCGATCCGACCTCAGCTGGGAGGAGACGGTGAGGCTTGACCTGTACTACATCGACAACTGGTCGGCCCTGCAGGACCTCTCTATCATGCTCAGGACCGTTTCCGCCGTCCTTTCCTCACGTGGATCGTACTGAGCGCCAGGGCCGCGTCCACATTCCATGCCCCTGGTGACCGAGGATGATGAGATGACCGCCTCCCCACGCACGCTCCCGGGCTCGCCGGCGACGGGCGCGCAGGAGGCTCGCACGCCGTGGGCGTGGCGCCTGCCCACGGACGCGGTGTTGTCCTCGACACACATGCTCGACGCGCTTCTCGGCGGTCTCATGATGTTCCGCTACCTGCCGCTGGTCCCGTCTCCTGTCCCCGTCAGCGACCTCGTCGGGATGCTGTTCATCCTCATCATGTTCTTCCGGCACCCCAGGTACCGGCTGGGCAGCGCACAGGTCCTTGTGGTCGGCGGCATGATCCTGCTGGGCTACCTCGTCGGCGTGTCGTTCCTCAACGAGGTCTCCTGGCTGCGCCGCAGCGTTCACATCACGGTCCTGGCGATGACGGCAATGATGGTCGGCACGGGCAGGGCGAGCCTGACCTCCATCCTGCGCGGGGCCTGCATCGGCCTGGTCCTCAACGCCGCACTGTTCTACGCGGGCGCAGCACCCGACTCGTACGGCGGTCTCCTCACGGGCTACCTGGAGGACAAGAACCGGGCCGGGATGGTCATCGGTACCGTCGGCGTGCTCGCCTGCGGGTTCGCCCGACGCCGGTTCATCCCGTTGATCATCGTCCTCACTACCGCCGGGGTGTGGCTCACGGGTTCCCGCACGACCCTGGGCGGGCTGGCGGCTGCCATGGTCTGGCTGCTGCTGCGCCCCATGATGACGGGGCTCATCCCCAGGCTGGCACTGGGCGGCGTGCTCGCGGGCTTGCTCAACCTCCTCGTTGACGAGTACTCGCAGGAGGGAACCTTCGCGGACCGCGCCGGCTCGGACCTCCTGCGGGCGAGCATCGACGAGGCGGTCTCCGAGAAGCTGCAGCACACCCCGCTCTACGGGGGTGGCCTGGGAACGGCGACGGTAGACATCGATGGCCATACCTGGTTCTTCCACAATGCGTATGACGGCCTGCGTCAGGAGGGCGGATGGGTCTTCCTCGTCGCCGTCGTCGCGGTCGTCGTGTGGCTCGGCCTACGACCGGGTCGCACGCGGGTGACGAACCTGACCGACCTCTTCGTCGAGGCCGCCACGGTCGTCCTGCTCGTGTGTGCCTGGAAACTGGGAGAGGTATTCCTTTCCATCACGACCTACGCCCTGCTGGCCGCAGGGCTGCGCCGCTATCTCGCCAGTGACGACAGGACCCGCATCCTCAGGGACGAGGAGGCCGTCCTCAGCCAATACAATCGCGCCACGCGCAATCTATAACATGTTCAATCTTCCTGCCCACTCCGCAACGCCCGCTCGTCACACATCAAGACATTCACGGCTCTTCCAGTACATTGGAGATGATCTATGAAGATGAACGTCGAAACGAAGCTCTGCGTCTTGTCAGGAGGAACACATCTTCGGTACCCGTCGGCGTACCGAAATCAGGCAGTGTACTCCCGCGAGCACGGCTACGACTATAGATTCGAGATCAGCATCTGGGAGGGCGGGGTCAGCGACCACTACGACATCAAGCTGCACGAACTCCGCAGGCACCTCGCAAGATACGACTGGATGCTCTGGGTAGACGACGACCCCACTTCACGGACTTCAGACACGACCACCTCGGATCACTAATCCGTAAGGCTGACGAGCAGGGCAAGTCGATCGTACTAGCCGCTGGCGCACCCGAACCTCGCCCGTGGATGAGTTCTTTCATCAACACCGGCGTCATTTTGATAAAGAACGCGGCCACATCATTCCGTTTCATCGACGCCGTCCTCAAGCACGACCTGAACGAGGTGCGCACTTGGTGGGACGAGCAGCAGCACGGCCTCTTCACTGGAGGAGACCAAGACAAAGCCATCATGACACTACTTCATGACGGCTATATCGATGACACACTCATTGTCACCCACGAACGCCTCAACTCCCGAGACCACCTCTACTCCCGCTCTGCGCACGACGCATTTATCTGCCATTTTTGCGGGCACTACGACAGGAAGTTGTCGATCGCGCACTTCGCCAAGCGCTACCACCTCTCACCAGACCTCTTGCCGCCCAGCATTGCACGAAAGTACGGCTTGACAGTGGCGACCATGTCTCCGCTTGAGACCGCACTGAGACAGCGCCGTCGCAACGTCCGCGGTCGGCTTAAGCCCTTCCTCAAACCCGTGCGGGACAAGATTCGAAACTCGGGACTTCTGTAACCCCGAGCGCAGACCCTCACGACACACGGGGCCCGACAGTCAGCATTTAATCCGCCCGCGGCATCACCTCAACGACCACTATCGTTGGTGGGCCGCCTTTCGACTGCGCCGGGCACCACCCTCAGAACAGGCTCGGCAGCGTCCCCTCGACGCCCGCCCGCAGCTCGGCGAGGTCGAGCACGAGAGGGCAGCCGCCGTCGGACAGCAGGTCCGTGCCGGACACGACAAGCATGTCCCCGCCGGTGGTGCCGATACGCGCCCAGGCGACGCCCTCGGCGCTCGCCGCTGCCTCGACCACCGGCACGGCGGCCTCGTGCACGGCCAGGAGCGCTCGCGCACCGGACTCCGAGAACAGGCCGGTGAAGTCGTCCACGCCGTCGCGGCTCGTGATGGGACCGAGGTCCACGCTCGCACCCACGCCGTAGCGCAGGGCGGCGTCGACGAGGCTCTGGACGAGGCCGCCGGAGGACAGGTCGTGGGCAGCGCGCACGAGCCTCGTGCCCTCGGGCAGGTCCGCCTCACTCAGCGCCACGAGCACCCGTCCGAGCGCCATCTCGGCCTCGAGGTCCACCTTCGGGGGCAGACCGCCGAGGTGGTCGTGGACGACACGGGTCCAGGCCGAGCCGTCGAGCTCGTCGGCGGTGGTGCCCAGGGCGATGACCGCCAGGCCCTCCTCGAACCATCCGGAGGGGTTGGCGCGGCGCACGTCGTCCATGACGCCCAGGACGCCCACGACCGGCGTCGGGTTGATGGACGAGTCGATGAGCCCCTTGACCTTGCCGTGCGAGTTGTACAGCGACACGTTGCCGCCGGTGACGGGCACGCCCATCTGCTGGCAGGCGTCCGCCAGGCCCGTGATGGCCTCGACGAGCTGCCACATGGCGTCCGGGTCCTCCGGGGAGCCGAAGTTGAGGCAGTCGGTCACAGCCCGCGGCCTGGCGCCGACGGTGCACACGTTGCGGTAGGACTCGGCGAGGGCCTGGGCGGCCCCGGTGGCCGGGTCGAGCTTGGTGAAGCGGCCGTTGGCGTCCGTGGCGATGGCGACACCGCGGCCGGTGGCCTCGTCGACGCGCACAACACCGGCGTCGTCGGGCTGGGCCAGGGCCGTGTCGCCGCGCACGAAGCGGTCGTACTGGTCGGTCACCCAGGCGGTGGAGGCCTGGTTGACGTCGGTGACGACGGCAAGGACCTGGGCGGCCAGGGCCTGGGGGGTGTCGGGGCGCGCCAGCCGGTCCGAGGTGTCCGCGTTGAGCGCGTCCTGCCAGGCGGGGCGGGCGTGGGGGCGATCGTAGGTGGGCCCCTCGTGGGCGACCGTCCGGGGGTCGACGTCGACGATGCGCTCACCGAAGTGGTCGATGGTCAGGCGGCCGGAGTCGTTGACCTCCCCGATGACGGAGGCCTCAACGTCCCACCTGTCGATGACGGCCATGAAGTCCTCAAGCCGCTCGGGGGCGACGACGGCCATCATGCGCTCCTGGGACTCGCTCATGAGGATCTC
>CALEXZ010000152.1 GCA_937926195.1 uncultured Actinomyces sp. | reverse complement strand
TGGCCGAGGCCGTCAACGCCATCGGCGAGGAGTACGGCATCCAGATCGGCTTCGAAATCCACGCCCCGCACACCCCGGCCGACCCGGTGGTCGCCGAGTTCATGCGCGTCATCAAGGAGAAGGACCTCAAGAGCTTCGGCCTCGTGCCAGACTTCGGCATGTTCATCGAGCGCCCCACCGAGATCGCCATCAACCGCTACATCGGCCTGGGTGCCACGCGCGAGAACCTCGACTGGATCATCGCCAACCGCCACAACGGCATGAGCGAGGAGGAGATGCAGGAGCACGTCGCCACCACCATGAACGGCGGTGAGGGCGAGAAGGTCGCGATCTCCGAGTGGTTCGGCTACCTGTCCTTCGCTCCGGCCGAGCTCGACTCCTTCGCTGCCATGGTGCCCTACGTCACCTACGTGCACGGCAAGTTCTACCACCTCGAGCTCGACGAGAACGGTGCGGTCTACGAACCCACGATCCCCTACGAGAGGGCGCTGTCCATCCTGGCCGAGGGCGGGTTCCAGGGCGTGTTCATCACCGAGTACGAGGGCCACGCCTTCTACCTCGACGACGCCGACGAACAGGTCGGCCGCCACCTCGCGCTGGGCAGGAACATCCTCGACAAGCTGTGAACCGGTCGGGCAGGTGAGCCGGTCGGGCCGGGCGTCGGTCCCGACGTCGAGGGGCTGATATGGGCTGGGTCCCGCACAAGGGCGGCGTTGTGCGGGACCCAGCCATTGATGGCCGCCGATGGGGGGCTATTGTGATCTAAGTCACCGTTGTGTCACGTTGTCCGACGGAAGGTGCACGTCATGGCTGAGGTCCAAGAGCTGCGGCAGCAGAGTGTGCGTCCGGTGCCGGCTCCAGTGCAGGGCCGGGCCGGGGCAGCGCCGGCCTATCTGCTCGCCAGCGCGGTGGCCGCTGGGGCCTGCGCCTGGTTCATCGCGGCCGACGGCTGGGTGGAGCCGAGTCCGGGCAGGACGACTGCATTGTTGAGCTTCATCGTGCTGTGCCTGGTTAGGCGGCCGTGGGTGCGCTCTCGGTGTCCGATGCGTGAGCGCATCATCCTGCGCATGGTCGATGTCCATGTGGCGGTGGTGCTGGTGACGCTTATGGTCGCGAGCTCGCTCGGTTGGGGCGAGATGGCCCCTGTCCTGGCTGCCGTGCTCGCCGTGGCGCCACCACTCCTCGGCCTGGGAGGCCTGTGGGCCCTGAGCAGCCGGGAGCTCGCAGAGGGCTGACCCTCGCCGTCGTCGCCGCTCCTGGCTGGAGCGGTGGCGACGCTGCCAGGGCCGCCGCGCCGTCGGCGGGCACAACAAAGGCCGGAGACCACGGTGTCTCCGGCCTGGTTGCGTCTCGGGCTGCACCCGGTGCGGGGCGCGGACCTCGTTGTGGAGTGTCGGCTGCTCGAAGCGCTGGTGCGGCTTCGCCGTCGAGTCAGTTCTCCTCGTCGGTGGTGGTCTCCTTGAGCTTCTCGCTGACCATCTCGGCGTAGGCGCGGACGGTGACGGCGTCGACGGAGTTGAAGAACATGAGGTGATCCCTTCGTTCGGATGGTGTGGGGTTTCCGACGCCCTCGAAGGACCCTCGGGTGGGTCCCCCTCCTTCGTCGCGCCTCCACACTATCAACCCGCCGGTCGGACAATTGTGCACGAGTCAGTGTGCCCGCGCCCACACAGACCTCAGACGTCCGCGAACTAAGTTGAGGTTGCAGCGAAAAATCGAGGTCTTCACGCTGCGCCCCTGTTGTCAACTTTTGCACGCGACAACCCGAACGGGGTGACGCGCCCCATGCCGTCGGCCCCCTCCGGTGCCCCGGACGGTGGTGGGCGGCCCGGCGCACACGCGCCCAGGACCGCCTCCCACGTGGGACCCGCCCGGAGACCGGGCCCCGTGTCAGAGCTCGACGTCCTGCGTCGGCCTCGTCAGCTCGCCCGAGCCGTGGGCCCGCACGATGTAGTCGCAGGCCCGCGCCGTCACCGCCATGATCGTCAGGGCCGGGCCCTCCGTCGAGCCGGTGGGGAAGGAGGCCGCGTCCGTGACGAAGAGGTTCGGCACGTCCCAGGTCTGGCACACGCCGTTGAGCACACTCATGGCCGGGTCATGACCCATGCGGGCGCCGCCCGCCTCATGGATCGACACGCCGTTCATCACCGACATGCGGATGCCCACGCGGAAGATGGCCCGCTGCAGGGGGTTGAAGTCCGGCCACACCGTCTTGGAGTGGATCCCGAAGTTTGAGGCCACGAAGTTCTTGCGCAGCCCGGCCGCATCCATCATCTCGTTGATGTCGCGCACCGCCGCCGCCACCATCATGCGGTCGTTGTCGTTGTTGCGGATGACGATATGCGGTGCCGGCACCCCCCACTTGTCCCTCACGCGCCGCGACAGGGACAGGTGGTTGCCGTACTGGGGCAGCATCTCGATGCCCGCGCCGAAGCCGAACATGCCCGGCGCGTCCTGGGGGACGGGCACGCGCCCCGCCAGGCCCTGGAAGGAGTAGCCGCGCTTGTACGGCTCCGTCTGGCCATAGAGGTTCTGGTAACGGGGGATGAGGAAGCCTCCGCTGACGCCGTAGAACGGGTCCGGCTCGGCCTGCGTTGACGGACCGAAGTAGCCGGGGCGGCGCGGGTCGTCCCCGTAGCCCAGCGCCAGCGCCTGCTCGAGCAGGTAGCGGCCCACCAGGCCGTTGCGGTTGGCCAGGCCGTCGGGGTGACGCGAGTCGCCCGAGTTGAGCAGCAGGCGCACAGACTCGAAGGCGGAGGCGCACAGCAGCACAACGTCGCTCACCACCTTGTGCTCCTGCTTCGTGCGGGCGTCAACGAAGACCGCGCCCGTCGCCAGGCCCGTGCGCGGGTCCGTCGTCACCCGGGTGACGACGGCGTGCGTGCGGATCGTGAGGTTGCCGGTCTTACGGGCCTCGCGGATGCCAGGGGGCGTGCGGTCCAGGAACGGGGCCTGGAAGCGGTAGCCGATGACATGGCGCTCGGGCCAACGCGCCTCGACGACGCGCTTGAACTCCATCTCCATCTCGTTGAGGTGGGAGGGGCCGATGTACCGGCCGGGCGGCGGGTGCTCCACGCCGGGGTCGTCATCGCCGTAGAGGCCGACCAGCTCCTCCACCCGGTCGTAGTAGGGGGCGAGGTCCTTGTACTCGAAGGGCCAGTCCACCCCGTAGCCGTCGAGCGAGGCCGCCTTGAAGTCGATGTCGCTCATGCGCTGGAGCACACGCCCGTAGGCGTGCATGCGCCCGCCCAGCAGACGAGAGCGGATGTACAGGAAGGGGGCGCCCAGAGGGTAGGTGTAGGGGTGCTCGGCGTCATTGACGAGGAAGCGCGAGGAGGTGTCCGAGTAGAAGGAACGGCGCGCCTGGTTCCACTGGTGGTCCAGCAGGACGCGCCGGGCGCGCACGCCCAGGTCCAGGCCCATGCCCTTGGGCTCGCCGTAGACCGGGGGAGTGAAGTCCTCCTCTGTGAGCTCGCGGCCCGCCTCGAGCAGCAGCACGCTCATCCCGGCCTCGGTCAGCTCGCGCACCGCCGTTGAGCCGGCCGGCCCGGAGCCGATGACGATCGCGTCGAAGTGACGGTCGATGGTGGGCGACATGTGTCCGCCTTTCCGCGCCCCGGGGCGCTGTCACTGGGATCTGAGGCCGGCGCCGGGACTCAGGAGGGGGCAGCCTCCCGCCCGGCGCCGCTGCCGGATGAGGACCAGGCTACGAAGGAGGCGGTGTCGAGGGACCTCCCCCGGCTCCGGCTTCTGCCCGCGGGAAGTGAAAGGCGGGTGCCGGCCGGGTGGGGGCACGCGCTCCTTCGCCTCGGCGACGTCCAGCGCCCGGCGGGTGCCGCCCAGGTGGGCTCGCACGCTCATGTTGCTCGTGTGATCACGCCGAATCGGGGTTTTCGTTGGAATCCCGGGGATTGTGCGCTGAGCCCGGAGACGGTTGCCTCGGCTCCCATGTGCGTGAGCTGCGCTCATGCACATGGGAGCCTCGGGACGGCGAAGGGCTGAAGGAGAAAACCGCGGAATCATGCGGATCATGACGAGGGTCCGTGCGCGTGAGCGTGCGGCCCGGGTTGAGGGCCGGGCACCGTCCGCCACCAGTGCCGTGGCGGCGACGTGATTCTGCCCCCGTCGGGCGGAAGTGCGACGGACGACGGCCTCGCCCCGCCAACCGGCGCCGATACCCTGGCCGCATCAACGGGAAGGAGGGGACGGGCATGGTCACGACGGGCGCGACAGGCGGGGCTCAGGGCGGCAAGCCGCAGGCCGGATCTCATCCGGACATGCCGGACCGCAGCGACCGCCTCCCCTCCCTCGCCTCCGCCGTTGCCGGACGGCTGCGCAGCGAGCGGCGTCCCGCCGGCGCCGGATCGGATTGACTTCCGGGCCGGCCACCACCGCGACCGCCGTGGCCGGCGCCGACACAGGTCCGCCCCACTCCCACCACTGAGAAAGCTCGCACGCCCATGCCCGTGGACACCCACGCCCCGGTGAACCCCTACAAGGTCGCAGCCGTCGTCATGATCGGCTCCTTCATGTCGGTTCTCGACGGCACCATCATCAACGTCGCCATCCCAGCCCTGCAGAACTACTACGCGGCCGCCGACGGCACCCTGCCGGCCTACTCCTCGGTCGCGTGGACCATCACCGGCTACGCGCTCGCCACCGCCGCGATCATCCCCCTGACGGACTACGGCCTCAAGCGCATCGGCCACCGTTGGATGTACATCGGCTCCATCCTGCTGTTCACCGCCGCCTCCGTGGCCTGCGCCCTGGCCCCCAGCCTCGGGGCCCTCATCGCCCTGCGCATCATCCAGGGCCTGTGCGGCGGCTGCATCATGCCCGTCGGCACCGCTCTCGTGGCCTCCGTCGCCGGCGACCGCCTGGGAAGGATGATGAGCCTCATGGGCATCCCCATGCTCATCGCCCCGATCATCGGCCCCATCCTCGGTGGCTGGCTCGTCGAGGCCGCCTCCTGGCACTGGGTCTTCCTCATCAACGTGCCCTTCGGCCTGGCCGCCGCGGGACTCGGCCTCATCCTCCTGCCCCGCGGCTCGGGCACCGGCACGGTCCCGCTCGACCGGCTCGGCGTGCTGCTCATGTCCCCCGGCCTCGCCCTCGTCCTGTGGGGCGTGTCCAACGCCGGCTTCGGCACCGCGGTCACCGCCGTCGTCGTGTGGCTGCCGCTCCTGCTCGGCCTGGGCATGGTGACGCTGTTCGTGCGACGCTCGCTCACGCTCGACCACCCGCTGCTCGACCTCACCGTCCTGCGTCTCGGTCCCTACCGCACGGCGATCCTCCTCGCCGTCGCCTTCCAGGCCGCCTTCACGGCCGACCTGCTGCTCCTGCCCTCCTACTTCCAGCAGGTGCGAGGCATGGGCGCTACCGCGGCCGGCCTGTTCATCGCCCCCACCGGGCTCGGCGCCCTCATCACCATGCCGGTCGCAGCGAGCATGATCGACCGCCTCGCCCCCCGGCGGGTCATCCCCTGGGGCATGGGCGCCATGTTCCTGTCCGTCCTCATGCTCACCCAGGTCGGCGCGGGCACGAGCCTGTGGTACCTCGCCGCCATCATGACCCTCCAGGGCATGGGCATCGGCGGCACGATGATGCCGGTCTCCGCGGCGGCCCTCCAGGCCGTGCCCCGACGCGAGGTCGGCAACGCCACCACCCTGTTCAACATCGGTCAGCAGGTCTTCGGAGCCGTCGGCATCGCCGTGGTGTCCGTGGTCCTCGCCCTGTTCCTCGCGTCCACGGAGCTGGGTGCCGCGACCGTCGCTGGCGAGCTGCGCGGCGCGGCGCTCGCGGCCGGGCGCGCCGAGGCGGCCGGCGCCTTCGCTCACGCCTTCTGGGTGCCGACCATTCTCATGGGGCTCGCCCTGCTCCTCGCCTTCCGCCTGCCGAAGGTGAGGGTCGTGCCCGAGGCCGAGGAGGCCGCCGGGGCGCTCGCCTGAGCGGGTTGCCCGCCCGCCCCGCTGAGTTCTGCACTGTCGTGTTGAGCCCTGCGCTCTCCGGTCAGGGCTCAACGTGAGAGCGCAGGTCTCAGCGCCTGGCGGGGCGGGTGCCGACGGCGGCGAGATCTCGGGTCTCAGCGGCTGGTGGGGGCGCCGGGCGCGTCGGGGGCGCCGGCGTGCCGCCAGGCGAAGGCGTGAATGAGGGCGCTGGTGCGGGCCCGCTGAGCGCTAGTCGCGTAGCCCGCGTGCCCGCCCTCCGCCGTTTCCACATAGCTGACGTCCTGGCCCAGCTCCGCCAGCCGCCACGCCATGGTGCGTGCATGCGCCGGATGCACCCGGTCATCACGTGTGGAGGTCAGCAGCAGCACCGGCGGGTATCGCCGTCCCGCCTGGAGTAGGTGGTAGGGCGAGTGGTCGCGCATCCACGCCCACTGGGCCTCATCGTCGGGGTCCCCGAACTCCGGAACCCAGGAGGCCCCCGCCAGCAGGTGCGAGTAACGACGCATGTCCAGCAGCGGCACCTCCAGCACCGCCCCCGCGACCCGCTCCGGGTGACGAGTGAGCAGCTCGCCGGCGAGCAGACCTCCCGCCGATGCCCCGTGCACCACCACCGAGCCCGACGTCGTCACACCCCGGTCCACAAGCGAGTCGATGACCGCCGTGAGATCCTCGAGCACGAGGTGACGCCCGGCGCCGACGGCCGACAGGTGCCAGTCGGGCCCGTACTCGCCGCCGCCGCGCGTGTTCGCCACGACGACGGTGCCGCCCCGCTCCAGCCACGCCTTGCCGGTCACCGGCTCGTAACCGGGTGTCAGCGCCTTGCCGAAGGCGCCATAGGCCTGGACGAGGACCCGTGCTCGGCGGCCCTCGGGCAGCGGCCGACCGATCTCGAAATAGGGCACCCGCGTGCCGTCCGCGCTCGTCGCCACATGCTGACTCACCCGCACTCCCGTCGCGTCGAAGCGGGCCGGTGCCTGACGCACCACCGACATCCCGGTGATCTCACCGTGGTTGGTCAGACGGGCGACCGTGAGGGTCGACGGCGTCGTCCACCCCGAGGCGGAGATCCACAGGTAGTCGGATCCCGCCGCATCCAGGGCCGCAGCCGACACGTTCAGCAGCGCGCGCCCCGGCCGCAGTTGCGTGCCGCTCGTGCTCGGGGCCCCGGGCAGGTCCCCCGCCCCCGTCAGATCCACCCAGTGGTGCTCCCAGGGCGTGCCCGGGGCCGATCCCGCCCGCGGCGGCGTGCACACCTCAAGCCGGCCGGCGACGTCGTCGAGCACGGTGAGGACCAGGTGGTTGCGCGTCCAGGTGGCCGACTCCAAGGTCGTCGCCGGGGAGGGCTCGAAGAGGACCTCCAGGTCGCGTGAGCCCGCAAGGTAGGCGGCCAGGTCCGCGCCCAGCAGCGTGCCTGGGGCGTAGGTGCGCCCACCGACCTGCCACGGCGCGCGCAGCTCGATCGTCAGCCAGTTGCGCCCGACCCCGGCGCTCGCACTCTCCGGAACCTCCAGGCGGACGGCGCCCGCCGGCACCAGGTCGCCCTGGGCGGTCGGCTCCGGCAGTGCCGGGTGGGGCGCGCCGTTGAGTGCCGCCTGACCGGCCTGCGGGCCGCGGGGGCAGCGGGCATCGTCGGGCAGCAACCATATGCGGGTGCCGTAGAAGGAGGGCATGGTCGTCAGCCAGGTGCGTCCCCAGGGGTCGCGTGCCGCAGCGGCCGCCACGGATCCGGGGGCGGCCGTGATGAGGATCTCGGTCTCCTCCGCGGGCAGGCCGCGGCGCAGACGGCGCACCTGGCGCGGGTAACCGGCATCCGACAGGGCGCCCAGACCGAAGCCGGTCGACATGATGACCGCCTCGCCCTCCTCATCGCCCCAGGACAGTGTCCCCTTTGAGGCCGGCCGGTGGAACCCGCCCTCTTCGACGTCGAGGAAACGGCGTTCGTCGAGGTCGTACTCGCGCGTGACGCTCGTGTCGGCGCCGCCGTCGGAGAGCGTCACCAGAGCGCGGCGGCCCGCACGTGCGCCGGTGGTGAGCACGTGGGCGCCTCCCCACACGGGCGTCCGGCCCTGCTCGGCGGCCAGGGCGTCGAGGTCGAGGAGGGTCTCCCACGCGGTGGGTTGCGGGACGCGGTCCGCCCGGGAGGGGGCGCCCGCCACGTAGGACAGCCATGAGGCGCGCCGCCAGATGCCGCGCGGGTGCTCGGCGTCGGTCCAGAAGCCGTAGACCATGCCCGCGCGGTGGGCGACGGGAGGAATGCGGTCGGGGGAGTCGAGGACCTCGGTGAGCTCGCGGGCCAGGCGCTCCAGCTCGGGTGAGGCGAGGCGGGCCTCGGCCTCGGCGCTGCGCTCGGCCGCCCAGGCCAGGGCCCGCGCCCCGCTGATGTCGTCGAGCCAGGCGGGGGCCTTGGGCAGGGGAGTGGGGGCCTCCGGCAGGGGCGTGGGAGCGGCCGGGTGCTCCCCGGGCAGCCCTGCGGCGTTCGCCCTGGGGCGGCTGGTCGCGGCGTCGGCGGTCACGTCATGCATGGGAACCATCCCAGCATGTGCGCACCCGGTCGGTGGCACTGACGAGCGGTGTCACTGACCGACGGTGCGGCGCGCAGTGTCAGGGTCGACGCCACCACCTCCTCGTGATCAGGACGGAAGTCCTGTCGGCGTCGCGTCTCGCGCCCTTGTGCGTGCGCAGCGCAGAAGAACGTGAGAAGGCGGGACGCGCTGTCGGTCTCATCAGGGACAATCGAGGCAGGGGCCGGGACCGGCCCGCACCACGCACGCGAGCTCGACGGAGCTCGCCTCAAGGATGAGGAGCAAGCTATGGCACTGAGCATCGGCGTCGACGTCGGGGGGACCAAGATCGCGGCCGGTGTGGTCGACGAGGCAGGTGCGGTCATCGCCCGCATCCAGAAGGACTCCCCGGCGAACAACCGGGAGGCGATCATGACGACCATCATCGACTGCGTCAACGAGCTCAGGGCCGAGGTCGAGGGCGTCGAGACGGTCGGCGTCGGGGCCGCAGGCTTCGTCTCCAGCGACCGCAACACCATGGCCTCGGGCACCAACCTCGACTGGACCGGTATGAGGATCGGCGACGTCGTCTCCGAGGGGACGGGCCTGACGGTCGTCGTCGAGAACGACGCCAACGCCGCGGGCTGGGCCGAGGCGCGCTTCGGGGCCGGTGCGGGCAGGTCGAACGTCCTCGTCGTCACGCTGGGCACCGGAGTGGGCGGCGCCGTCGTCATCGACGGGCACCTGGTGCGTGGCGCCGCCGGCTTCGCCGCCGAGATCGGGCACATCAACATCGTTCCCGACGGCCGTCCGTGCGGCTGCGGGCTGCGCGGCTGCCTCGAGCGCTACGGCTCGGGCACCGCCCTGGGCATGAACGGCTTCGAGCTCGCGCGCTTCCGGCCGGACTACGCCGCCCGCATCATCGAGCTGTCGGGCGGGCAGGTGCGCGACATCTCCGGCAAGGCCGTGACGATGGCCGCCCGCGAGGGAGACCCGGCCGCTCTGGAGTGCTACCAGCGCCTCGGTGACGCCCTCGGCCAGGGCCTGGCGGACCTGTGCGCCGTGCTCGACCCGGAGGTCGTCGTGCTCGCCGGCGGCATGACCGAGGCGGGGGAGATCCTCCTGGGGCCGGTGAGGAAGGCCTTTGCCGCCTACCTCACCGCCGGTGCGCGCCGACCCGAGATCCCGGTGCTCATCTCCTCCTCCGGTCAGGACGCCGGCCTCATCGGCGCCGCCGACCTCGCCCGACAGGGCGCCTGAGCTCGCGGGGCCGCCGGTGCGTCGGCGGCCCCGCGGCCGTTGTGCCCGTGCGGCAGGGCCGTGTGCCTGCTCCTGGGCACGTGTGTTGCAACGGATCACGTGCCCGCTGGTGGATCACTTGTGTGCTGATGGATCACCTGGTGAACGCCGCTGGGTGATCCGACGGCGTGCAGGTTGTCCAACGGTGCGGAGGTGATCCGTGCGCACCGGGGTTCCCGCCAGCGTCGACGCTGCCTGACGGCGGGCGCTGACTGGAACCTGGAACGCGCTTACTGGGGGCGTGAGAAGCGCACGGCGGTGCCGGAGGCCGTCACCATGAGCATGCCGTTGTCCGAACCGAGGGCCTCGTAGTCGATGTCGACGCCGACGACGCCCTCGGCGCCGAGCTCGGCGGCGCGCTGGACCATCTCCGCCAGGGCGGTCTCACGGGCCTGGACGAGCTCCTGCTCGTAGCCCTCCGAGCGCCCACCGACGATGTTGCGCAGGCTGGCACCGATGTCCTTGAACATGTTGACGCCGGCGATGGTCTCACCGCAGACGACACGCAGGTACTGCGAGATGGGGTAGCCCTCGACGGTGGGCGTGGTGGTGACGAGCATCTGACCTCCTGTGATGGTGTGGGCCCGTACCGACCGACCAGGAGCGGGCGTCGCAGCCCCTCCTGCCGGTGGTGCCCGGAACCCTGCGTGGTGCACATCCTGCCGTGCGGGCGCGGCGGTGTCACGGCCGCTGCCTCGGAGGGTCGGTCTCAACGATGGGGCCGCCTCTCCATTGCGTCGCTCGGAGCGCGGCGGGATTGGGTCGCCTTTCCCGTGGTCGGGCGTGAGCCCACGCCGGCGGGTTCCGCCCCGGGTCCCGTCCCGGCGGGTTCCGTCCCGGGTCCCGTCCCGACGGGGATCCACCCGGCAGGCCGCGTCCCCGCGGGCACCGGCGGCCCGTGTCTGCCTGGCGACCGCCGCGAGTTGCCTTCCCCATGGGTCTGATGTCTACTTACCCTGAGAACGATTCCCATTACGGTTCCTTTGGAAAGGTACGTCTCATGACCAGCCCCTTCCCCCTCCTGCGACGGCAGGAGACCCGGTCGCCGCGCCCCCCGCGGCCACGCCTCGCGTCCTGCCGTGCCTGCCGCCCCCTCTCCCGCAACCGCAAGAGCACCGCCGTCCGCAGCCTCCTCAGCGTCACCGCCGTCGTTGCGCTCGCCGTGCTGGGCACGACAACGGCACTCACCCCCCAGGCGATCGCCGCGCAGGCCCCGGTGACCTCGGGGCGGGTCAGCCTCTTCCAGCTCCTCGGCACCGACGCGTCCGACGGGACGATCGGGCTGGGCATGGCGGTCGACGGCGTCGCCGCCGACCCGGCCACGACCGTCGTCGACGTCCCCGGCTCCGCCAGCCCCGTCACCGACCCCGCTCTTGTCGCCGCCGGGGCGAGCACCGGCTGGACCGTCGCCCCCGACGGGCCCCTCGCCCTGGGGTGGGACGCCTCCGCCGTCGCCGCGCAGCCCTTCTCCTACGACGGTGCCGGTGTGAGCGTGAGCTGGTCCGGCCCCGAGGGCGCACAGGTCTTCCTCGCCCAGGTGGACCCCACCGGCCAGAGCACCGGACTCGTGCCCCTGCTGTACAGCGGCTCCCTTGAGCTGGCGCAGGGCACCGGCGTCGACGAGTTCCCCGACACCCTCCTCGTCGGCCGCCACCGCGTGAGCGGCGGCAACGAGGTCGCGCCGCTGGCAGGCGCGGCCACGTGGGTCTTCACCCAGCCGGGCACCTACACGTTCACCGCGACCGCCTCCGCGGCGCGCAGCGCGGACGCGAGCAGCTCCAACCGGACCGAAGCCGTTACCTACACGATCCGGGTCGGGGGCGACGGCGCGCCTCAGACCGACCCGCCCTCCGCCCCCGCGGACACCCCGGAGCCCGCCCCGTCCGACGGCGAGGCCCCGCCCCCGGCCGACACCCCGGCCGACACCCCGGCCGCGGACGCCCCCACCGCGCCGAGCGCCGACCAGCCCTCCGTCCCCGCGGCCCCCGGCGCCTCCGCGACCACCTGCGAGGTCGTGGGCAGCACCGAGGGCTTCGACACCGTCCTCGACCACGGCCACGTCGACATGTTCGACCTCGCCAGCGACAGCGCCGGAAACCTCTCCCTGAGGATCAAGGAGGACGTCACCGGCCACGGCGTCCTGCGCGAGCCCGGCAGCGTCCTGCTCCAGGTCAGGGAGCGCTACACGGTCCCCGCCCGCGACGGCGCCCCCGCCCGCGAGGGCCAGACCTACACGAGCCTGCCCCAGGACCTGCGCGAGCTCATCCCGTCCCTGCCCGCAGCGGGCTACGTCCTCGACGCCAACGGCGCCGACCAGGCCTACGTCCTGTGGCCGGGCTGGGACACGCTCGAGACCCGCCAGGGCGGCTACGAGTCCGCCACCTTCGAGGTCAGCTACGTCGGCCCCGAGGGAGGCAGCATCCACGCCTTCGCGGGCGGCACCCTTCTCGGCCTGGAGTCCGTGCTCGCCGACGGCGGCTACGCCCTCGCCCCCTCCGGCTCCGTCATCACCCAGCCCTACGCCGCCCACAAGCACGTGACCTGGGTCTTCTCTCACGCCGGCCGCTACGTCCTCACCGTCAGGGCGACGGCGACGAGCGCCGACGGCTCGACCACGGCGCAGACCGTCGCGCACACCTACACCATCGACGTCGGTGAGCGCGCCAGCTGCCTCAACCCCGTGGACCCCGCACAGCCCTCCGTCCCCGCGGCCCCCGCACAGCCGCCCGCCTCGACGACTGCCCCCGTGAGCAACGCTCCCGCCCCGGCGGCCCTGGCGGCGACGGCCGAGCTCGCCCAGAGCCCCCTGCACGGACCCGCCGCCCCCTCGCGCACGGGCAGCATCGGCACGTCCGGTGGCGCTGGGACCTCCGGCGCCGGGGCCTCCGGCCAGTGCGTCGCCACGACGATCACCCGTGAGGCCACCGAGGAGGAGACCACCCGGCTCTCCGGCGCCTCCTCCACGGGAGCCTCCGCCGCAGGCTCCGGTGCCGCCGCTAACACGGCGACGACGACGCTCACCTTCAACGTGGGACCCGGCGCGAGCGGCAACGCCACCGAGGGCCACTTTGACCTCGGCCCGGCCATCGAGAACAACACGCTCGTGGCCCGCATCAAGGACGACCGCAGCCAGCCCGCGAGCTGGGTCGCCCCCGAGTCGCTCACCTTCGCCCTGGGTGACGCGGCCGCCGTCCAGGCCCCCGCCGCCCTGTCCTTCGTCGCCACGGAGGGCTCGACCGTGTGGATGATCCCCTCCACCCAGATCGCCGGCGTGCCCTGGCTGGGCATGAACTCCCAGCGGGAGGAGGTCGTCAACGGCACCAAGGGAGGGGTCACCTTCACCCTCGACTCGGTCAGCGGTCCCGGCAGGGTCGCCGTCTTCAACGCCGGGGCGCTGGGCGGCGGCGTGGGCACCCACGTCTTCGACGGGGCGGGCAGCGCCTACCACCTGCCGGCCAACACCCACGCCCACCAGAACTGGGTGTTCACCGAGCCCGGCACCTACACGCTGACGATCTCCATGTCCGTCACCCCCACCGGCGCGGACCTCCAGGGCTCCACCGGCGCCTCCGCCCCCGCGGGCAGCGGCCCCGTCGGCACCCTCACCCCCACGGGCGAGAAGGGCCCCAACGGTCGCCCCATGGTCTCGGAGGTCGTGGGACGCACCCCCGACGGCAAGCCCTGCGACCTCAGCCTCTCGCGCACGGGCGCGAGCGCCGGTGAGCCGCTGGTCGCCGCCACCGCGCTCGTTCTCGCCGGACTCGTCCTCGTGGCCGCCCGGCGACGCCAGGCCGTGAGCGCGTGAGCCGCGTCCCCGGGCACGAACCCACCCGCAGGGCGGTGGTCACGGGGCTCCTCGCGAGCACCCTGGTCACCGCCCTGACGGGCGGCTGCACCCTGCCCCCAGGCGGCCTGGGCCACGTCGACCCCGCCCGGGACGGCGTCCTCAACGTCGTCACCACCACCGGCATCCTCGCGGACCTGGCGCGCAACGTCGCCGGGGACCGCGCCCACGTCACCCAGATGGTTCCCGACGGCGCCGACCCCCACTCCTGGGAGCCCTCGCTGCGCTCCGTGCGCGACGTCGCCTACGCCGACCTCGCCCTGTCGAACTACCTCCTGCTGGAGGAGCACGCCCTCATCCGCACCCTGGACGCGAACCTGCCCGACTCGGCCATGAGCGTGTCCGTGGCCGAGGAGGCCGCCAAGAACGGGGCGACGATCCTGCCCCTGGTGGAGGACCGCTCCCTGGACACCGTGTGGCTGGGGATGCGGGTGCTCGGTGACGGCGGCGCCCACGGCGCCGACCGCTCCTCCACCGTCGAGCTCACCCTCACCGCCGCCGAGGGACCCGGCCAGGCCAGCGCCTACCTCGTGACCTCCTTCGGTGACCCGGAGATCGGTTTCGCCACCTCCGACGGGGTGGGGCCCGACGGCGAGGGGGACACCTCCGTCCTGCCGGCCGACGCCCACCAGCACATGTCCTGGGCCTTCACCCGCCCCGGCATCTACCGGCTCACCTTCAGCGCCGTCCTGCACCCCGACGGCGAGCGCGGCAGGCGGGACGGTGGCGGGGCCGCACCCGTCGCGCTGGGCTCGGCCACCGCCGTCTTCGCCGTCGGCGTCTCTGGCGGCGAGCTCGCTGCCTCCGAGGGGCGCAGCCTCCTGGGCGCCGGGCACGCCGACCTCACCGCCAACCTGTCCGCAGGCGCACCGGGCAGCGGGGCCGACGGCGTCGTCCTCGCCGTCGACACCGCCTCACTGCCCGAGGACCTGGCCTCCCGCGCCCAGGAGGCGGGCGGGCTCGCCGCCGCCATGAGCGTCGTGGACCTCGACGACGTCGTCATCGAGGTCCCGCCCCGCACCCTCACCCAGGTCCCCGGCTCCAGCGGCTACCGCTTCGTCGGTGCGCCCGGCACGGACGTCTACGTCCTGCCCCAGGCCGTGCTGGGCAAGCACGTCCACGGCGACATCGACCCCCACCTGTGGCACGACGTCCACAACGCCGCCGCCTACGTGCGCGTCATCGAGGCCGCCCTCATCGCCGTCGACCCCTCGGGAGCGGAGACCTACCGGGCGAACGCCACCGCCTACCTCCAGCGCCTGGAGGCGCTCGACGAGGAGGTGGCCACCACCATCGCGACCATCCCCGAGGACCGGCGCCACCTCGTGACCACCCACGACGCCTTCGGCTACCTCGCCTCCGCCTACGGCCTGAGCATCTCCGGCTTCATCGCCCCCAACCCCGGTGTCGAGCCCAGCGTCGCCGACCGCGTGCGCCTGGCCGCCACCCTGCGCGACCTCGACATCCCCGCCGTCTTCCTCGAGCCCAACCTCGCCCGCACCCGCTCGGTGCTGCGCAGCGTCGCCCAGGAGGCGGGGGTGGCCGTCTGCCCCCTGTACGGCGACACCCTCGACGCCGACGCCCCCACCTACATCGACATGATGCGGTTCAACGCCCACTCCCTCGCCCACTGCCTGGGCGCACCCACCCCCTAGGAGAGCACATGACCCCCCTCCCGTCCCCCCGGTCCCGGCACGCCGCCCGCCTGGTGGCCGCCACCGGCCTCGCCCTGGGGCTGGTGGCGCCCGCGCTCGCGGTCCCGGCCGCCACCGCCGTGGGCACGCACCCGGGTGGTGCCGGGGCCCCGGTGGTCGCGCAGGTGCGTCCGGCCACGACGACGGCGACCCCTGACGCCCAGGACCCCTCCCTGGAGCAGACCGTCACCGCCGAGGAGTCCGTCGGCCAGGGGCCCGCCGTCATCGACGTCGGCCACGTCGACCTCGGCCCCCGCTACGTCGACGGGCAGTGGACGGTCATGCTGCGCGACGACTCCGGCTCCGCCCCCGTGTGGCGCGACCCCGACGAGGTCGTCCTGCGCGTGCGCGACGCGGCCCTGCTGGATGCCCCCACCGACGAGGCTTACGCCTTCATGGGGGCCGAGGCGGGCCAGCGGTGGTACGTCATCCCCCAGACCCAGGACCCCGACGTCGTCTGGCTGGGCTGGAACACGCAGGACCCCGGCGTCGTCGCCGCCGTCGACCGCGGCGTGACGATGAGGATCGGCCCCGTCCAGGGCCCGGGACGCTCCTGGATGTTCACCCAGTCCGGGACCTTCGGCGAGCCCCTGCTGCTCGTCGACGGACAGGACCACCGACCCCAGGACGTGTGGGTGGACGCCAACACGCACGTGCACGCCAACTGGGTCTTCACCGAGCCCGGTGTCTACACCGCGCGCCTGGCCTTCGCCGCCACCACCACCGACGGCACCGAGCTGAGCGGCTCCACGGTCCTGCGCTTCGCCGTCGGCGACGCCACCAGCACTGACGACGCCCTCGCCGCCGAGGCACCCGCCGCTGAGGGGGAGGAGTCCCCGGCCACCGCAGAGGGCGGCGCACAGGCGCAGGGCGCGGGCGCCGAGGAGGCGGACGCGCAGGGGACGGCGCTGCCCGCGGGCCTGCTGTGGCTCGGGGGCGCGGCCGCCCTCGTCGCCCTCGGGGCGCTCGTCGCGCTCCTGGCCCGCCGCAGCCGCGCCGTCGCCCGCGAGCAGCGCCAGGCCCGCCAGTGGGCTGACGCCCAGGAGGCCCTCGCCACCGAGGCTTCCTCCGGAGCCGACGCCGCGGACACTGACGCCCAGCCCGACCGCGACGCTCAGCCCGACGCCGACACCGAGGAGGACCGGCGTGACGGACGCGACTGACGGAGAGCAGCTGCCGCTGAAGGTGCGCGGCCTCGCCGTCGACCTGGGCGGACGGACGGTCCTGACCGACGTCGACCTGCGGGTGCACCCCGGCGAGCTCGTCGGGCTCATCGGCCCCAACGGGGCCGGCAAGACCACCCTCCTGCGGGCCGTCCTGGGCCTGACCCCCCGGCGGGCGGGCACCGTCACGACGGCGGACCCCGCACCCCGCATCGGCTACGTGCCCCAGCGTCACGAGTTCGCCTGGGAGTTCCCCCTCACCGTGCGCGAGGCCGTCATGTCCGCCCTCACCCTGCGCCTGGGGCTCATCGCCCGCCCCCGCCTGGAGCACCAGCGCGTCGTGGAGCGCGCGCTCGGACGCGTGCGCATGAGGGACCTGGCCGACCGGCCCGTCGGCGAGCTCTCCGGCGGGCAGCGCCAGCGGGTCCTCGTCGCCCGCGCCCTGGCCCTCGCCCCCCGGCTCCTGCTCCTGGACGAGCCCTTCACCGGACTGGACATGCCCACCCAGGAGATGCTCGGGGACCTGTTCCGCGACCTCGCCCAGGAGGGCTGCGCCGTGCTCATGACCACGCACGACCTCGTGGCCGCCCGCGCCCAGTGCGACCGCCTCTACCTCGTCGCCGGGACCGTCATCGCCTCCGGCACCCCCGCCGAGCTGACCAGCCCCGAGCCCTGGGTGCGGACCTTCCGCCTGCGCGCGGACAACCCCCTGCTCGCCGCCCTGGGGGTGGCCTGATGCTCACGCCCCTGGACTTCCTCATGGACCTGTTCAACCCGGTCCTGGCCTTCCTGCCCCGGGCGCTGCTCATGGCGGTCGTGTGCGCCCTCGTGTGCGGGCTCGTCGGCGTCCACGTCGTCCTGCGCGGCATGGCCTTCATCGGCGACGCCGTCGCCCACTCCGTCTTCCCGGGTCTCGCCGTCGCCTTCCTCCTGTCCGGCTCCCTCGTGCTCGGCGGGGCGGTGGCGGGCGTGACGACGGCGGTGCTCGTCGCCCTGCTGAGCCAGAGCAGACGGCTCAAGGAGGACTCCGTCATCGGGGTCCTCTTCGTCGGGGCCTTCGCCCTGGGTGTCGTCATCATCTCGCGGGCCCCCGGCTACGCCGGCAGCCTCCAGGACTTCCTCTTCGGCTCCATCACGGGCGTGCCCGCCTCGGACGTGCCCGTCGTCGTGATCGGGGGCGGGATCGTCGTCGGCCTCGTCCTGCTCCTGCACCGTCCGCTCACAGCCGTCAGCCTCGACCGTGAGACCGCCCGCGCCGCCGGGGTCCCCGTCCTGCTGCTCGACGTCGCCCTCTACACGGCGGTCTCGCTCGCCGTCGTCATCTCCGTGCAGACCATCGGCAACGTCCTCGTCCTGGCCCTGCTGGTGACGCCCGCGGCCACCGCCCGGCTGCTCACCGACCGGCTCACGCGGATGCTGTGGCTCGCCCCGCTCATCGGGGCCCTCGGCGGCGTCGTGGGCCTCTACCTGTCGTGGGCGGTGGACGTGCCCACCGGAGCCACGATCGTCCTGCTGCTCACCTCGGCCTTCGCCCTGGCCTGGCTCGCCGCACCGCGTCACGGGGCGCTCGTGCGGCTGCGCTCGCGGCGCGGCGGCGGCAGCGCTGACAGGGCTGACAGGGCTCTGGCGTAGCGGGGGCCGATCTCCTGCGGTGAGACGCTGCGGCCGTCATGGGTCCAGCTCAGCAGGTTGTCGAGGCTGAAGGCGCGGGCGCAGGAGGCGCAGGCCAGGGGCACCGAGGGGCGTCGCATGCGTGCGACCGTGTGCCCTGCGGGGCAGGTGCCGCGCCAGCGGCCCTCGATCCGCGGGGCGCTCGGCGGCACCAGACGGCGTCCGGTGGCACCCAGGCGCCGGGCCTCCGCCCGCCACACGGCGTCATGGCCGTGGCTCGCGCCCACACGAGCGTGGGCGATCTCATGCAGGACGGTCTCACGGACCTCCGACTCGTCGTACAGGCTCATGAGCGCGCGCGAGAGCGTGATCCGGTGGCGGGCGTGGTCGGTGAGCCCGGCGCGCCTACGGGCGCGGTCGAGAGCGAGCCCCCAGTCGCCGACGCCGTGCTGCTCCATGAGGGAGCGCGCGAGGGCGAGAACCGCGGGGATGTCCATGGGCAGAGGCTAGTGGGCACCCGCTGGTGCCGTGCGCCGGGGACCGCCCGCAGCCTGACGACCTGCCTCCGCCGCCGCGTTATGGCAGCATGTCCACGATGACCGACCAGCAGGACCCCCGGCCCACTGACTCGCGGCCCGACGCCACAGGACGCCACCGTGCCGTCTCACCGGAGGAACCGGTGTCCGGGGCCTCGCGCGCGTCCGCCCGTCACCGGGCCGACGGGCCGGCACTGCGGCCGTCCCGGCTCCGGTCCACGGAGACGACGGCACCGGAACCGAGCGGGCGGGTGACTCCGTCCCCCTCGGGCGAGACAACGGCACCGGCCCGCCGGGCCTCCCGGGCCCGTTCGGCCTCTCCGGCGCGTTCGACGGACCCGCTCCCGACGTCCCGTTCCACCTCCCGCTCCGGTACCACGCCCTCGGCGCGCCCCTCCGAGGAGAGCGCGGCCCCGGCCCGACGTCGTGCGGTCCCGTCCGCACGCGCGACGCAGCAGCCCGCCGAGCCCCGCAGCCGCTCGGCTGCCTCCCGTGCCGCCGAGCCCGCCTCACCGCGTCCAGCCGCACCGGTCCGGGACCGCTCGGCATCGCCGTCCCGCTCGGCCGACCGGTCCCGCTCAGGTGCGCGGGAGCGTTCGGCCTCTCGGCCCCGTTCGGCTGCGTCGGGCTCGCCGTCGGTGGACTGGCTGAGGGAGTCGGAGTCCTCCGCGAGCACCGGTGAGTGGGCGCGTCCCACCCAGCCGACGTGGTCCGCCCGGGAGCGTGCTGAGTCTGTGGAGCGTGCCGGGGCGGTCAGACGTAGGGTGTCTGGGGGCTCCCCGGCTGGGTCCTCGGACGCCTCGGACGCCTCGGCCCCGTCGACGCGCTCGGCGAGGCGGGCTGCTGCCCAGTCCCGTTCCGCAGCCTCGGCTCGGTCCGCGGAACCTGCTCGTTCAGCGTCGTCGGCCACCTCCGCGCGTTCGGCCGCCCCCGCCCGCTCCGCGGCCTCGGCTCGGTCCGCGGCCTCAGTTCGCTCTGCGGATCCCGCGCGTTCCGCGCCGTCGGCCGCCTCCGCCGCGCCCGCGGCCGCGCCCTCGGCCGC